>DASWRX010000230.1:0-2794 GCA_036402955.1 Thermoanaerobaculia bacterium | reverse complement strand
CGATCACCTCCGCCGGCAGCGGCTGCCGCGCGGCGATCGACGCCGAGCGCTGGCTCCAGGAGCTACAAGACTGATGCAGCTTTCCAGGCCCACGTCCCAGATCAAGACCCTCGGCGCGCTCCGCGAGGCCGGCTACCGGCCCCGCTCGATCAAACAGGAGATCCGCGACAACCTGCGGGCGCGCCTCGCCGCCGGCGGACCGCTCTTCCCCGGCATCCTGGGCTACGACCGCACGGTGATCCCGTCGGTCATCAACGCTCTGCTCGCCGGCCACGACTTCATCCTCCTCGGCCTGCGCGGCCAGGCGAAGACCCGCATCCTGCGCTCGCTGGTCACTCTGCTCGATCCGGAGGTTCCGGTGCTCGCCGGCTCCGAGCTCAACGACGATCCGCTCGCCCCCATCTCCACTTGGGGCCAGCGCCTGATCGAGGAGGCCGGGGACGGCGCGCCCGTCGAGTGGATGACCGCCGAGCAGCGCTACAACGAGAAGCTGGCGACGCCGGACGTCTCGATCGCCGACCTGCTCGGCGACATCGATCCGATCAAGGCGGCGACCCGCAAGCTCACCTTCGCCGACCCGGAAGTGATCCACTTCGGCATCATCCCGCGCACCAACCGCGGCATCTTCGCCATCAACGAGCTGCCCGATCTCGCGCCGCGCATCCAGGTGGGCCTGTTCAACATCCTCGAGGAGCGCGACCTGCAGATCCGCGGCTTCCCCGTGCGCATCCCGCTCGACCTGATGATGGTTTTCTCGGCCAACCCCGAGGACTACACGAACCGGGGCAGCATCATCACGCCGCTCAAGGACCGCATCTCGTCGCAGATCCTCACCCACTACCCGCCCGACGTGAGCGTGGCGGCGGACATCACCCGCCAGGAGGCGTGGACGGAGCGCGACGTCGCCAACGTGGTGATCCCCGAGGACGTCCGCGTGCTGGTCGAGGAGATCAGCTTCGCCGCCCGCGAGAGCGACCTGGTGGACCAGTCCTCGGGCGTCTCGGCCCGCGTCGCCATCTCGGCGCTCGAGCTCCTGGCCTCGAACCTCGAGCGGCGGGCGCTCGCCACGCGCGACAATCCGGTCTACCCGCGCCTGTGCGATCTCCAGATGCTGCTGCCCGCCATCACCGGCAAGGTCGAGATGGTCTACGAGGGCGAGCAGCAGGGGGCCGAGGTGGTGGCCCGGCGGCTCGTCGGGCAGGCGGTCAAGAAGGTCTTCGACAACCGCTTCCCCGAGGTCGGCAAGGAGACCGGCAGCGGCGGTGAGGACGACAAGGGCCCCTACGCCCGCATGATCCGCTGGTTCGCGGACGGCAACGCGGTGACCGTCTCGGACGAGCAGCCGTTCGCCGACTACGAGACGGAGGTCCTGCGCGTTCCGGGGCTCAAGGAGCTGGTGGCCAGGATGGGCGGCACCCGCGAGGAGCGCGCCCTCGCCGCCGAGATGATCCTCGAGGGGCTGCACCAGCACCTCAAGCTCGCCCGCGCCGACCTCGACAGCCAGATCAGCTACAAGGAGATGGTCAAGTTCCAGCTCCTCAAGCCCCGCCGCGGCGGCAGCGGCGGCCGGGACCGGGGCGACGTGAACTGACCGGAGGTCGAAGCATGCGGCACCAGTATCTCTACCTCGACCCCGAGCTGATCAAGGCTCTCCTCGCCGGCCTCGACCTCCTGCGCCTGTTCAACCAGCTCGTGCTGGCGACCGGCGGCGACATCGAGGAGGCGATGGACTGGATGCGCTATCTCCAGCAGCAGGGGCACCTGCCCGAGGAGGTCGACCTCGACCAGTTCTTCGGCAGCCTGGAGGACCAGAACCTCGTGGGCCGCGACGGCGAGGGCGCCCTCCAGCTCACCACCGGCGGCGAGCGCCGCATCCGCCGCAGCGCCTTCGAGGAGATCTTCTCGACGCTCGACAAGTCCGGCCCGGGCTACCACGCGGTCCGCGCCGCCGGCGAGGGCATCGAGCGCCTGCCCGAGACGCGACCCTACGCGTTCGGCGACGACATCCACCTCCTCGACTCCTCCCGCTCGCTGCAGAACGCCTTCCGGCGGGATTCCGGCGGCGAGTTCAGCCTGCTCGAGGAGGATCTCGAGGTCCACGAGACCGAGCACCTGACCTCCTGCGCCACGGTGGTGGCCATCGACATCAGCCACTCGATGATCCTCTACGGCGAGGACCGCATCACGCCGGCGCGCAAGCTCGCGCTGGCGCTGACGGAGCTCATCCAGAGCAAGTACCCGAAGGACTCCCTCGAGGTGGTGCTGTTCGGGGATCGCGCCAAGCGCGTGCCGCTCACCGAGCTGGCCCACATCCAGGCAGGGCCGTTCCACACCAACACGCGCGAGGCGCTGAAGGTCGCACGCGGCCTCCTGGCGCGCCAGAAGCAGCCCAACAAGCAGATCCTCCTCATCACCGACGGCAAGCCCTCGGCCATCACCGAAGGCGGGCGGGTCTACAAGAACCCCTTCGGCCTCGACATGAGGATCGTCAACCTCACCCTGGAGGAGGCCGACCTCTGCCGCCGGCAGAAGGTGGTGATCACCACCTTCATGCTGGCGACCGATCCCATGCTGACCCAGTTCGTCGAGAAGCTCACCCAGATCAACCGCGGGCGGGCCTACTTCGCCTCTCCCTACAACCTGGGCGAGTTCATCATGGCGGATTACATTCGGAATCGGCGGCGGCGGATCCGCTAGCCGCCGCCCGCGATCTGTTGGATCGCCGCCCGCAGGGTATCCAGGCTCACCGGCTTCGTAAGGTGGAGCGCGAAGCCGGACTCGTGGCTCTTCGCCA
>DASWRX010000229.1:0-9468 GCA_036402955.1 Thermoanaerobaculia bacterium | reverse complement strand
TGATCCGCCCGCGGCGCCAGGCCCACACCTGCGGGCTGATGTAGTAGACGATCTCCAGCCCGCGCTCCTTGAGCTGTTTCGCCAGGCGGAGATTGAAATCCGGAAAATCGATCAGCACGGCGAGGCCGGGCCGGCGGCGGTCCACCTCGCGCAACAGGTCGGCGAAGACCTGGCGGGCGCGCGGCAGGATCTTGAGCACCTCGGTGATGCCGACCACCGAGATCTCCGAGCTGTGGGCCACGGCCTGGAGGCCGGCGGCCCGCATCTCGTCGCCGCCGAGGCCGAACGCCTCCAGGTCCGGCACGCGGCGGCGCAGCTCCGAGAGCAGCCGCGCGCCATGGAGATCTCCCGACGCTTCCCCGGCGACGATCAGCAGCTCGCGCGGGGCAATCGTCATGAAACCAACGCCGGCGTCATGGAATGGGCGCCGGAGGGCCCGACGGGAACGGATACATCAGCCACGCCACCAGCAGCCCTCCGCCGACCATCCCGAGGAAGATCTGGAGGAAGAGCTTGATCTGCTCCCGGCGCCCACGGCGCCAGAGGAGGGCGAAGAACAGGCTCACGACCAGGGCGTACAGCACCATCAACAGGAAATGGCTCACCGGCTCACTCCTTCTTGCCGCGGACGATGTCCCAGACGTCGAGCACCAGCAGCAGGTTCATCAGACCCGCCGTCAGCAGGAAGGCGGTGCCGTACTCGTAGCCCGCTCCCATGATGTTCCCCTGATAGTGGAGAGCATAGCGGAGGAGAAAATAGATGAAGCCCATGCCCATCGAGGCGAGCGTCGCCAAGATGGTAAGCGGCTGGCCGGCTACGACCTGGTAGAGGTTCCCCTCCAGCCGGCAGCCGACCAGGACCGCGACCAGGACCAGCACGAAGAAGGCGAGGCCGCGCAGGCGCCGCTTGAGATAGAAATGTCCCAGGCCCGGAATCAACCAGGCGGAGAGCACCGCGACCGCCGCGTTCCCCGCCGGAACGACGGGGGGCGCCGGCGCCTGCGGCGCGGGAGCGCTGCCGGATTCGGCCAATCAATCCTCCTCTCGGGCGAAGAGCGCCCGCAGGCGCTCTCGCGACTGGCGCAGGTCCTCGGGGATCAGCCGCACCTCCGCCAGGACGGTCATGAAGTTCGTGTCCCCCGTCCAGCGCGGGACGACGTGAAAATGGAAGTGCCCGGGCACCCCGGCGCCGGCCGCCGCTCCGACGTTCATCCCCAGATTGAAGCCGTGGGGCTTGTATGCCTCGGCGAGCACGCCCTGGGTGCGGAGCACCAGCGGCCAGAATTCGGCCCGCGCCTCCGGAACGCTCTCCTGGGGGGATGCCTGGTGCTCCAGCGGGGCCACCATGAGGTGGCCGTTGGAGTAGGGATGAAGGTTCAGCATCACCAGATGATGGTGGCCGGTGTGGACCACCAGGCCGTCCGGATCGTCGAGACCGCCCGGCTGGCGGGCCGCCGCACAGAAGAAGCACCCGGGGTCCGTCGCCGAACCCGCGGTGATGTACGCGTGTCTCCAGGGAGTGAAAATCTGTTGCATCCGGTCGCTTGAGGGAACGGTATGGGGGGCTCGTCCCTGGGGAGAGCAGCCCCCGGCCCGGTCAGCACTCGTCGTTGAGCAGTTCCCTCAGCTCCTTGCCCGGCTTGAAATAGGGGATCCGCTTGGGCGGAACCTTCACCTTGTCGCCGGTCTTGGGATTGCGCCCGGTGCGCGCGCCGCGATGGCGGATCCGGAAGCTGCCGAAGCCTCGCAGCTCGATCTTCTCCCCATCCTTCAGCGAGTGCACGATGCTGTCGAACACCGTATTGACGATGATCTCGGCGTGCTTCTTGGTGAGTTGAGTGGTGCGGGCGACCTCCTCCACCAGCTCGGCCTTGGTCATCCCGTCCTTCAAGGGCTCCGTCATCTCCCACCCCTTTTGTACGTGGCAACGGCGGGCGCTCCGTCAAGAGTCCGCCCGCCGTTTCCGGGTCTCGTGACCTACTCCACGTCTCCCTCGGACTCCTTCTCGGACTCCTTGGAGGACTCGCGCTTCTTGCCGCGGCCCTCCCCCTCCTCACCGCCCCGGCGCTCCTTGTCCGCGGCCTGCAGCGCGGCGATCTCCTCCTCCGTCGGCTGCGTGACGCCCCGCATCGACAGGCCGACCTTCTTCTCGTCCTCCTCGATGCGCAGGATGCGCGTGCGCACCCAGTCGCCGACCTGGTAATGGTCCTCCAGCTTGGCGCCGGCCGGCACCTCGATCTCGCTGACGTGGGCGAGGCCCTCGAGACCGTTGTAGATGTCGATGAACAGGCCGAAGTCGGTGACGTTCACCACCTTGCCCTCGAGGCTGTCGCCGGGCTGGTGCTTGTCGGCGAACTCCTCCCACTCGTTGGGCATGAACTCCTTGATCGACAGCGAGACGCGCTGGTTCTCGACGTCGATGTTGGTGATCCGCGCCTTGACCGTGTCCCCCTTCTTGAGGACCTCGCTCGGATGCTTGACTCGCTTGGTCCAGCTCATGTCCGAGACGTGGATCAGGCCGTCGATGCCGTCCGTGATCTCCACGAAGGCGCCGAACTCCGTGAGGTTGCGGACCTTGCCCTCGATGACGCTGCCCTCGGGGTGGGTGTCCTCCAGCTCCTCCCACGGATTGCGCTCGGTCTGCCGTAGCGACAGGCTGATGCGCCGCTGCTCCATGTCGAGCTCGGAGACGATCGCCTCCACCTCGTCGCCCACCTCCAGGATCTTGGCGGGATTGACGACCTTCTTGGTCCACGACATCTCGCTGACGTGGATCAGGCCCTCGACCCCCTCCTCGATCTCCACGAAGGCGCCGTAGTCGACGATCGACACCACGCGGCCGTGGACGCGCGAGCCGATCGGATACTTCTTGTCCACCAGCGTCCAGGGATCGTCGCTGCGCTGCTTGTAGCCGAGCGAGACGCGCTCGGTCTCGGGATCGAACTTCAGCACCACCACCTCGACCTCGTCGCCCACCGTGAAGTGCTCGGAGGGGTGGTTGACCCGGCCCCACGAGATGTCGGTGATGTGCAGCAGGCCGTCGATGCCGCCGAGGTCGATGAACACGCCGTAGTCGGTGATGTTCTTGACCGTGCCGCGCAGGCGCGCGCCCTCCTCGAGCCGCTTGAGGGTCTCGGCCTTCTTCTTGACCAGCTCGGTCTCCAGCACCGCCTTGCGCGACAGGACGATGTTGTTGCGCCGGCGGTCGAGGCTGATCACCTTGAACTCCAGCTCCTGGCCGCGCAGCGACTCCAGGTTCTTGACGGGCTTGATGTCGACCAGCGACCCGGGCAGGAACGCGCGCAGGCCGACGTCGACGGTCAGGCCGCCCTTGATCCGGTCGGTGATCCGGCCCTTGATGATCCGGCCGTCCTTGTAGGCCCGCTCCACCTCCGTCCAGCGCCGCATGCGCAGCGCCTTCGAGTAGGAGAGGAGCACGTGACCCTCGAGGTCCTCGGTCTTCTCGAGCAGGACGTCGACCTCCTCGCCGACGTGGACGGACAGCTCGCCGCCGCGGTCGGTGAACTCCTCGATGGGGATCAGGCCTTCCGACTTGTACCCCACGTCGACGATCACCGCGTTGGACGTGAGCCCAATGATCCGCCCCGTCACGATCTCACCCTCGGTGAGATTCCGCATGCTCTCGTCGTACAGCTCGAGGAGCTTGCGGTACTCGTCCGCGTCCCGCTCCTCCTCGGACTCAGCCGCGAGCAGCGCCTGGTCCTCGAGTTTTTCACTAGCCGGCATAGAAAAACGTACCTCCTTGGGCTGGGATTCAGGCTCTCAGAGCCTGTGGCCCCCACGGTCGTAGGGGCGTCGAGTTCCGCTCAGTTCCGCTTATTGTGCCGCTTAAGTGGTTGAGAACTCGGGCCTTCGAGTATAGGAGAGGGGGGTCGGCCTGTCAATGCGACCCCAGGGCCGCCTCGATCTCGGCCCGCACCCCGTCGTCCCATTCGGCGGCGAGCGCGGCCTCCAGGGCCGCTCGCGCCTCGTTCCCGTCGATCCGCCCCAGCGCCCAGGCCGCATGGCCGCGCGTCAGGGGATCTCCACCTCTCAGGGCTTCCGCGAGGGGTATAACGTACCGGGACTCCCGCCGATTCCCCATCGCCACGGCGGCGTTCCGCCGCAGCCCTTCGAGCTTCGCCCGCTTCATCGGACTCCCCCGGAAGCGCTCGACGTACTCATCCCTCGGCAGGCCCAGCAGACGGGCGAGGGTCAGCTCGCCGCGCTCGGGCGGCAGCTCCATGTCCGGGTGGACCGTCCCCGCCGGCTCGCCGTTCCAGGGACAGACCTCCTGGCAGACGTCGCAGCCGAAGACCCACCCCCCCACCTGCCGCCGCGCGTCGGCCGGCAGCGGACCCCGGTGCTCGATCGTCCAGTAGGAGATGCAGAGATTGCTGTCCAGACGGTAGGGCTCGGCGAGCGCGCCGGTCGGGCAGGCGTCCAGGCAGAGGGTGCAGCTCCCGCAGAGGTCGGCGAGCGGCTGGCCCGGCGCGAGGTCGAGGCTCAGGAACAGCTCCCCGAGCAGAAACCACGATCCCCCTTCCGGGTGGAGCAGCATAGTGTTCTTCCCCACCGCTCCCAGCCCCGCCCGCGCCGCCAGCTCGCGTTCGAGGACCGGCCCGGTATCCACATAGCGCCGGGTCTCGCAGTCCGGGAAGGCCGCGCGGACGCGCTCCTCCAGCGCCCGCAGCCGCTCCCCCATGACCTCGTGGTAGTCCTTCCCCCGGGCATAGCGGGCCACCCGGCGCCAGAGGTCCCCCGGCGGCTCCGGCTGCCGCTCCCCGTCATCCCTCTCTAGAGGATGGTATTGGAGCGCCACGCAGAGGACGCTCCGGGCCCCCGGGAAGATCCGGGACGGATCGAGCCGCGCCTCCACCCGCCGCCCGAGGTACTCCATCCCCGCCTGATCCCCCCGCTCCAGCCACCGGATCAGGGCCTCCCCGTGCTCCAGGACGTCAAGCGTGGCCACCCCGGCGCGGTCGAACCCGGCTTCCAGGGCCCAGGATTTCAGGAGATCGGCGGCGGTGCGCGGGTCCATGGGAGGTAGGATAACGTCCTATCGTGAAGCCGCGCCTCCGATAGGCGCGCGCCTGCGGCTCACTGAAGGACATGCCGTCCAGGGATTTGCAGCAAGGAGGACCAACATGGACAAGCGTCTCAATGGAAAGATCGCCATCGTCACCGGCGCCGGGACCGGCATTGGCGAAGCCATCGCGCACAAGTTCGCCAAGGAGGGGGCGGCGGTGGTCGTCTGCGGCCTGCCGGGGGATCCGATCGATGACGTGGTGGCGCGCATCCGCAGTCACGGTTCACGGGCCGTCGCCTACGCCGGCGACATCTCCGAGGAGGCCAACGCCCGCTCCTGTGTGCAGGCGGCGATCGACAGCTTCGGGCGCCTGGACATCCTGATCAACAACGCCGGCACCTTCCCCGTCACCGCCGAGCTGCAGGACTATCCCATCGACGCCTTTGACAGGATGACCCGGGCCAACACCCGCAGCGCGTTCCTGATGACCCGCTTCGCCCTTCCCTACCTGCAGAAGACCCGGGGCTGCGTCGTCTCGGCCGGCTCCGAGGCGGGCCTGATCGGCCTCGCCCAGAACGCCCCCTACGGGGCCACGAAAGGATGGATGCACGCCTTCATGCGCGGCGTCGCCGTGGAGCAGGCGAAATATGGAGTAAGGGCCAACTGCGTCTGCCCGGGAGCCGTGGACACGGCCTGGACCCACAAGGAGACCGGGCCGATGGACAAGAAGATGGAGACGACGACCGTGGAGGCGACGCCCATGGGCCGCCGGGGCACCGTGGAGGAGATCGCCAACGTCTACGCCTTCCTGGCCTCGGACGAGGCGAGCTTCGTCACCGGCGCCCTCTGGGTGGCGGACGGCGGCATCACCATCGCCAAGGGCCCCGTGGGCAAGGCGACGCCCCGCGAACTGCGCGAGGAGCCCACCGGCGAGCTCCACGACCTCGCCCACACCCACGAGGGGTTGGAGGTGACGCCGGCGGGTGGGGCTGGGGGACGTCCCGGATGGGACGGGCGTCGGTAGCCCGGGATTTCAATCCCGGGCGTCGGGGCCACGGGCTCCCCCTACTTCGCCGCCTTCACCGCCCGCCCGTTGGCCTCGATCTCGATGCTGATCTTCACCGCGTCGCCGAGCATGGGGCCGGAGTCGAGGATGTTGTTCCAGTTGATCCCGAACTCCTTGCGGTCGACGGTGAAGCTGGCCGCGAAGCCCGCCTTCTCGCCGTGCGGGGTGTCGACCGTGCCCAGCAACTGCACGGGGAACGTCACCGGCCGGGTGACGCCGTGCATGGTCAGATTCCCCGTCACCTCCAGGGTGGTCGCGTCTCTGGGGACGACCTTCGTGCTGGTGAAGGTCAGCATAGGGTACTTCTCGACCTCGAAGAAATCCTTCGACCGCAGGTGCTCGTCGCGGTCGTTGTTGGCGGTGTCGATCGAGGCCGCCCGTACCGAGAACTCGACGCTGCTCGCCGCCGGGTCCGCCTTGTCGTACTTGACCACGCCGTCGAACTCCCGGAAGCGGCCCGAGACGTTGGAGACGAAATGCCGGATGCTGAAGTTGACGCCGCTGTGGTCGGCGTCCACCTTGTAGACCGCGGGCTCGGCCGCCGCGAGCGCGGGAAGCAGGAGAGCCAGCCAGAGAGTCTGCAGCGGGAGCATGCGTCTCTTCATCCTCGGCCTCCTGAAGAATCGATACGTTGCTATACGATAATAGCACCTTGAGACCGGTAGAACCGTAGGGGCTCCCCGTAGGGTGCGCTGTGCGCACCTTGGAGGCCGTTCATGGTGCGCACAGCGCACCCTACGGGGAGACGCCTAACTGACCATCGGGTCCAGCTTCTCCGGATCCACCCCCAGCTCCCCGATCGCCCGCCCGATCACGGCGCGGTCGATCCTCCCCCACCTGGCGAGCTGGTGCAGGGCCGCGATGACGATGCACGCGGCGTCCACCTCGAAGAAGCGGCGGATGGCATCGCGGGTCTCGCTGCGGCCGAAGCCGTCGGTGCCGAGCGTGTAGACGCGGCCGGGGAGCCAGTGCGTGATCTGGTCCGGCACCAGCTTCATGTAGTCGGTGACGGCGACGATCGGGTGGTCGTCCCCCTCGAACAGGCCCACCACGTAGGGCTTGCGCGGCTCCTGGTCCGGGTGGAGCAGGTTCCAGCGCTCGGCCTCCAGGGCGTCGCGGCGCAGCTCCTTGTAGCTCGTGGCGCTCCACAGGTCGGCGGCCACACCGTAGCGCTCGGCGAGGATCTCCTGCGCCCGCATCGCCTCGCGCAGCAGCGAGCCGCTGCCGAAGATGTGGAGCCGCGGACGGTTGTCCTGGTCTCCCTCAGCCGCGGCCGCCGGCCGGAACCTGTACAGGCCCTTGAGGATGCCCTCCTCCACGCCGTCCGCCGGCGCCATGGGAGGCATCGGATAGTTCTCGTTGTAGAGGGTGATGTAGTAGAAGACGTCCTGCCGCTCGGTGTACATCCGCTTCATGCCGTCGCGGACGATCACCGCCAGCTCGTAGGCGAAGGCGGGATCGTAGGCCAGCAGGTTGGGGACGACGCTCGCCAGCACCAGGCTGTGGCCGTCCTCGTGCTGGAGCCCCTCGCCGATAAGCGTGGTGCGGCCCGAGGTGGCGCCGAGCAGGAAGCCCCGGGTGCGCTGGTCGGCGGCGGCCCAGATCAGGTCGCCCACCCGCTGGAAGCCGAACATCGAGTAGAAGATGAAGAACGGGAGCATGTCGATCCCATGCGTCGCGTAGGAGGTGCCGGCGGCGATGAACGACGCCATCGAGCCCGCCTCCGTGATCCCCTCCTCCAGGATCTGCCCGTCCGTGGCCTCCCGGTAGTAGAGCAGCATCGACTTGTCCACCGGCTCGTAGAGCTGCCCGACGTGGGAGTAGATGCCGAACTGGCGGAACAGCGACTCCATGCCGAACGTGCGCGCCTCGTCGGGCACGATGGGCACGATCTTCTTGCCGATCTCCTTGTCCTTGAGGAGCTGGGTGAGGATCTGGACGAACACCATCGTCGTCGAGACGTCGCGGTCCACCCCCTCGAAGAAGCGGCCCCAGACGTCGCCGCCCTCGGGGATGGTCAGCGGCTCCCGCTTCACCTTCCGCGACGGCACCGGGCCGCCCAGCGCGCGCCGGCGCTCGCGGAGGTACTGGATCTCCGGACTGTTCTCGGGCGGGCAGTAGAAGGCGGCCTCGGCCAGCTCCTTGTCCGACACTGGGATGTCGAACCGGTCCCGGAAGATGTGCAGCTCCTGCTCCGAGAGCTTCTTCTGCTGGTGGGTGACGTTCTTCCCCTCGCCCGCCTCGCCCAGGCCATAGCCCTTGACCGTCTTCGCCAGGATCACCGTGGGCGAGCCCTGGTGCTCGACCGCCGCCTTGAACGCCGCGTAGACCTTGGCCGGATCGTGGCCGCCGCGCCGCAGGCCGTGGAGCTGATCGTCCGAGTAGCCCTTCACCAGCGCCGCCAGCTCCGGGACCTTGCCGAAGAACTCGCGGCGGAAGTAGGCGCCGGACTCCACCACGTACTTCTGGTACTCGCCGTCCAGCGTCTCGTTCATCCGCTGGATCAGCAGGCCGGTGTTGTCCGCCTCGATCAGGGGGTCCCAGTCGCTCGACCAGATGACCTTGATGACGTTCCAGCCGGCGCCGCGGAAGGCGGTCTCCAGCTCCTGGATGATCTTGCCGTTGCCGCGCACCGGGCCGTCGAGACGCTGGAGGTTGCAGTTGATGACGAAGATCAGGTTGTCCAGCTTCTCGCGCGAGGCGAGGGTGATGGCGCCGAGCGTCTCCGGCTCGTCCGTCTCGCCGTCGCCCAGGAAGGCCCAGATCTTCCGGTTCTGCGGATCG
Organism: Thermoanaerobaculia bacterium; assembly: GCA_036402955.1. GTDB lineage: Bacteria > Acidobacteriota > Thermoanaerobaculia > Multivoradales > UBA5704 > DATARR01. Next base: position 589 of record DASWRX010000229.1, on the reverse strand, counting down.
CGCATCCCGCGGTCGCGCAGGTAGCGGTTGAACTTCGCCTGGTAGATGGCGCTGATCGGCGACAGGCCCATCGAAACGGTGGGGAACTCCCAGAAGTCGGGCATCAGCCAGGGGTGGGGGTAGGAGGAGAGGCCGCCGCCCGGGGCGAGCTCGCGCCGGAAGCGGTCGAGCTGCCCGGTCGAGATCCGCCCCTCGAGGAAGGCCTGGGCGTAGACGCCCGGCGAGGCGTGCCCCTGGAAATAGATCATGTCGCCGTCGAACCCGCTCTCCCCCCGGCCGCGGAAGAAGTGGTGGAAGCCGACCTGGTAGAGGGTGGCCGACGACGCGAAGGTCGAGATGTGGCCGCCCAACCCGGCGGACCGCTTGTTCGCCCGCACTACCATTGCCATCGCGTTCCAGCGCACCAGGCTCTTGATGCGGCGCTCGATGGCGCGGTCGCCGGGGTAGGGCGGCTGCTTGGCGAGCGGGATGGTGTTGATGTAGGGGGTGTTGCCGGTGAAGGGGAGGACGACATCCTTCTCATACCCCTTCTCGAGCAGCTTCTTGAGCAGGAAGCAGGCGCGCTCCCGCCCCTCGATCTCGACCACCT
>DASWRX010000228.1:0-5157 GCA_036402955.1 Thermoanaerobaculia bacterium | reverse complement strand
TGAGCTTGTCCTTGTCGAGCAAGCGCATGACGATCTTCTCGCCGAACAGGGTGGGGAGCACGGAGACCCGGTAGTCGAGGTCCTTGGACTTGCCGGAGATCTTGGTCTTGATCTTGATGCGGCCGTCCTGGGGCAGCCGCTTCTCGGCGATGTCGAGCCGCGCCATGATCTTGCAGCGGCTGGTGATCGCCTCCTTGAGCTTGAGCGGCGGGTGCATCATCTCGTAGAGGATGCCGTCGATGCGGTAGCGGACCCGGTACTCCTTCTCGTAGGGCTCGATGTGGATGTCCGAGGCGCCGCGCTTGATGGCGTCGGTCAGCACCAGGTTCACCAGCTTGACCACCGGCGCCTGCTCGGACTCCTCCTCCAGCGCCGCGAGGTCGAGATCCTCCTCTTCCTCGAGGACCTCGAGGTCGGTGCCGGTCGCCGACTCCTCGGAGAGGTCCTCCATGACCTTCTTGAGCTCGATGGCGTGCGTCGAGCCGTAGTAGCGGTCGATGGCGGCGCGGATGCCCGACTCGGAGGCCACCACCGGCTCGACCCGGTAGCCGGTCATGAACTTCACGTCGTCCATCGCGAAGACGTTGGTGGGATCGATCATCGCGACGGTGATCGTGGCGCCGGTCTTGGTGACCGGCAGGATGGTGTACTTGCGGGCGAGGTCGGCGGGAATGATCTTGAGGACCGCCTCGTCGATCTCCATGCCGTTGAGATCGACCGCCGGCACCTTGAAGTGCTGGGCGAGCGAGTCGACGAGCTGCTTCTCGGTGAGGTAGCCGAGCTTGACGAGGTTGGTGCCGACGCGGCCGCCCTGGTCCTTCTGGAGCGAGAGGGCCTCGTTGAGCTGCGCCTGGTCGATCCTGCCCGAGCGGACCAGCAGCTCTCCCAGCTTGTCGGGAATGGCGGGCTGGGCTTGCGGCCGGCGGACCGGTTCCGCGGATGGTGCCATGCGAATCACCTCTCGGCCCGGAGCCCCCGGGCCCGTCCTTCTCGCTGAAGCGAGCTTCGTGAAAGCAGTCTGAAGCGTTCGCGAGTCTACCAGCCGGCGGGAAAGAGGGTCAACGCGATGACCCATCGAAATGTGGCTATGTCGAGCCCAGCAGCTCCGCGGCCCGCTCCGCCACCCGGCGCGGGGGGACCTCCAGCAGGCACGCCTTGGCTTCCGGCAGCCGCTGGTAGCAGAAGCTGCAGGCGAGGCGCTTGAAGAGGGCGTTCTCCGGCGCGCCGTAGGGACCGTGCCGCTCCGGATCGGTCGGTCCCATCACCATGACGGCCGGGATGCCGAGCGCCTGGGCGAGATGGGTGGGCCCGCTGTCGCCGCCCAGCACCAGCCGCGCCCGGCGGATCAGCGCCGCCAGGGTCGGCAGATCGTTCGCCGGCACCGTGGTCGCCGCACCCGCGCCCGCGGCCGCCACCGCGGCGGCCAGACCTTCCTCGCCGCGGGCGGCGGCCACCCAGGTCGGCAGCCCCGTTTCCGCCTGGAGGAGCCGCGCCGTCTGGCCCCACCAGGCCGGCGGGTAGCGCTTGTTGCCCCAGCCGGCCCCGGGATGGAGGAGGGCGAACGGCTCCGGACGGGCCGCGAGGAGGTTCCGCGCGGCCGGCGGCTCCTCCCGGAAGAGCTTCTCCGGGCCGAAGTCCGCGGGCTCGGGCGGGAGACCGAGGCCGTCCAGGAGAGAGAGCATGCGGTCCACCGCGTGCGTCCCGCGCGGCACCACCGGCCGGTTGATCCACACCGCGCTCGACGGCTCGCGCCGGTGAGCGCGGGCGAAGCCGATCCGGCGGCCGGCGAGCGACAGCGCGGAGAGGACGCCGGCCTTGTGGTTCCCCATCAGGTCCAGCGCCACGTCGGCCGAGAAGCGCCGCAGCGCGCCGAGGAAACCGCCCAGCTCGCCGAGACCCTGGCGGGAGATCCGTCGCCATCGGCGGAGGCGCACGACGAGCAGCTCGTCGAGATCCGGATGCCCGGCGAGCACCGGGGCCATCGCCTCCTCGACCACCCAGCCGATCTTCACGTCCGGAACGTGCCGCCGCAGGGCGCTGAGCACCGGCAGGGCGTGGATCACGTCGCCCAGGGCGCTGGTGCGGACGATCAGGATCCTCAACTCGTCTCCGGCAGAGCCTTCACCCGGGCGATCAGATCGCTCGTCGCATGGTCCTTGGGATCCCCCACCAGCGCCGTGCGGCCGCCGTAGGCGCGGACCGTCTCGTATTCGGGCACCCGCTCAGGCGAGCCGTAGTCCGTGCCCTTGCAGTGGACGTCCGGCTGGAGATCGGCGAGCAGCGGAGCGGGGGAATCCCCGTGGAAGATCACGACGAAATCCACCGGCTCCAGCGCCGCGAGGAGCTCGGCGCGCTCGGCGGCCGGCACCACCGGCCGGCCCGGCCCCTTCAGGCGCGCCACGGAGTCGTCGTCGTTGATCGCCACCACCAGCGCGTCCGCCTCGGCGCGGGCGTCGCGGAGGTAGCGCAGGTGTCCCACGTGCAGGAGATCGAAGTGGCCGTTGGCGAAGGCGACCTTCTTCCCCCGGCGCTTGAGCTCCCGAAGACGCTCGCGCAGCTCGAGGGGCGTCAGGACCAGCCCCACCGCAGCTCCTCCAGGGGCCGGGGATCGGCCTCGATCGCCCGCTTGAGCTCCTCGGGCGAGCAGGTGGCGGTCCCCATCTTCATCACCACGACGCCTCCGGCGTAGTCGGCGAGCAGCGCCGCCTCGAGCGGGTCCGCTCCGGCGGCGAGGGCGAGGGCGAAGGTGCCGATCACCGTGTCGCCGGCGCCGGTGACGTCCGCCACCTGGTCCGTGCCCGAGACCGGGAGGTGGGCCGAGAGCTCCGGGCGGAAGAGGCTCATGCCGCGGCTGCCGCGGGTGATCAGAAGGAAGCGGGCGCCGAGCTGCTCCCGTAAGCCCCGTCCGGCCCGCTCCAGGCGCTCCGGATCGTCCTCGATGGTGGTGCCGAGCAGCGCTTCGGCCTCCTCCTCGTTGGGGGTGGCGCCGTCCAGCCCCACGAAGCCGCCGAGACGGTAGCGGCTGTCCGCGATCAGCATCGCCCGCTCGCCCAGGGCGTCGCGCACCCGCGGGAGCATCGCCGGCTCGACCGCGCCATAGCCGTAGTCCGAGAGGATGGCGACGCGGACCTCGGCGGACCAGCGCTTCAGGAGACGGGTGAAGCGCTCGCGGTCCTCGCCGGTGAGCGCGAGCGTCTCCTCGATGTCGTAGCGCACGATCTGCTGCTTGATCGAGTGCCTGCCGCCGCCGAGGATGCGGACCTTGGTCGGCGTCCGGTAGCCGGGCCGCACCGCGATCCCCTCCGCCGTCACTCCCCGGGCCACGAGATCGGCGAGCAGTCCCTGGCCGTGGGCGTCGTCCCCCACGATGCCGAGCGGCAGGGGGCGGCCCCCGAGCGCGGCCACGTTGGCCACCGCGTTCGCCCCGCCGCCGGGGGTCAGCCGCTCGCCCTGATAGGACAGGATGAGGACGGGCGCCTCGCGGCTGATCCGCTTCGGCGTGCCGGTGACGAACACGTCCGCCACCAGGTCGACCAGCATCGCGACCGGCTGGCCGGCCATGGCGTCGACCCGGCGGAGGAGGCGCTCGGTCGTGGGGAGGACCTGGAGGAGGGGCATTGGGGGCGGATTGTAGCAGCGGCGTTACTTCGCCCGCGCCATCGCCGCCTTGATGACCTCCTGCGGCATGCCGGCGTTCTTCCACTTCACGAGGTCGTCCGCCGAGAGCGACTTGGTCAGGGTCTTCTGGTTGACGTAGTCGACCAGGAGGTCCGTCGTGAAGCCCTGCTTCTTGAGCTTGACGAGATCGGCCAGCATCTCCGACGGCGAGCGCGCCGGTTCCGCGGCGGCGGCCGGAGCGGCGGCGGTGGCGACGGTGGCGACCGGCTTGCCCTTGCCCAGCCAGGCGCTCTGGAGATCGGCGTCGTTGAAGGCGTTGGAGTAGGCCTCCTTGAGGGCGTCGCTCAGCACCTCGTTCGCGTTGTCCGCGCTGCGCTCTTTTCCGTAGCGGTTGGCGCTCCCCTCGACCGTGCCCTGCCAGAGGGTGCGGCCCCGGGCGTCCGCGAGGGTGAAGGCCACCTGGAACTGGGCGTTGTAGGTCGAGCCGAAGGCCTTGGTGCTGGCGACGAGGCGGAACTGGGTCAGCTTGCCGGTGAGCACGAGGGAGGCGCCCGGCGAGGCCTTGATCCCCCACTCCGCGGCGTCCTTCTGCAGGGTGTCGTTGGCCCAGGCGATCGGATCGTTCGAGACGTGGATCGGAAAGACCTTGTCGGCGTGGTCCGAGATCTCGCCGATGACGGTCGGATCGGCTCCCGCCCGGCCGTCCACGATCGACAGCCTCACCGGCCGGTCGCTGATCCCCGGGGCGAGCACGGCGTTGGTCGAGCCGACGCTCTCCTGCGGCGCGTACTTGAGCGCCATGGTGAAGGGTCCGGATTCGCGCGCCTCGGCCCGGAACGCCGGCAGCAGGCTCAGGGCCGCCAGGAGCCCGATCGTCCATGATTTCGCGTTCATGTCATCCTCCTGAAGAACCTGCGAATTGATCTGTCTGACGGATCGTGCGGCAATGCGCCGAGTCTATCAGGAAGGCGGAATCCGCCCGGGAGACGAACGAACGGAGGGGTTGGGGACCCTCACGCGGTCAATTTGAACGGCTCACGGATCACGTCGGCTCCGTGGAGCTCTTCCGCCGCCAAGATCCGGTTGGCTCGAGCATGAGCGCCACGGCTTCCTGAAGGTTCTCCCGTGCCTCTTCAAGGATCGATCCCCGGGTGTTGGCGCCGGGAAGCTCCTCCACGAACGCCACGTAGCCCCTGGGGACCTGGCGGAAAATGGCTGTGAGCTGGATCGCCATTTGGGACCTCCTGCCCGATGATATGCCACGTCGACCCACCTGGGCGTCACCGGCCGTACTGCTCCTCCGAGACGGGCTCCAGCCATTCCGTTTCGAGATCGACGTTCAGCGCCACGTGGACCATCGGAGCCTCGGGGGTCGCGCCGTGCCAGTGCTTCTCCCCAGCGGGGATGTAGATCGTCTCGCCGGCTCCCGCCTTCTCGACGGGCCCGCCCTCCTGCTGAAACCGGCACCGGCCCTCGGCGACGAAAAGGATCTGCACGCCGCTGTGGGTATGCCAGTGCGTCCGCGCCGCCGGGCCGAAC
>DASWRX010000227.1:0-2552 GCA_036402955.1 Thermoanaerobaculia bacterium | reverse complement strand
GAAGGGGACAAGTTCTTCTGCGCCGGCGCCAACATCAACATGCTGAAGTCGTCCGACCCCTACTTCAAGTATTACTTCTGCCTGCACGCCAACGAGACGCTGAACCGCCTGGAGCAGACACCCAAGCTGGTGATCGCGGCTCTCGAGGGCCACACGGTCGGCGGCGGCCTCGAGATCGCCATGGCGGCGGACGTGCTGATCGCCAAGAAAGGCTCCGGCAAGGTCGGCCTGCCCGAGGTCACCCTCGGCGTGCTCCCCGGCACCGGCGGCACGCAGCGGCTCGCCCGCCGCGTCGGCAAGAGCCAGTCGATCGAGCTGATGGTCACCGGCCGCCTGATCGACTTCGAGGAGGCGCAGCGCATCGGCATCGTCAACAACATCTTCGAGGGCGACAACTTCCTCGACCAGGTCCACGAGTACGCCAAGCAGTTCTGCCCGCCCAACAAGGCGGCCAAGGCGGTCGGCCGGATCAAGCGCTCGGTGCAGTCCGGCGCCGAGGTCCCCTTCGAGAGCGGTCTCGCCATCGAGCGCGAGCTCCAGCAGCAGCTCTTCGAGAGCCCGGACGCCCGCGAGGGCCTGGACGCGTACATCTCGAAGCGCAAGCCGGAATTCCGGGGATATTGAGGAAGGTTCGCGCAAGCGGGGCGGCGCGAAAGGATCGATTCTGATGACGCACCACGACAACGACATCGTCCTCGCCGCCCCCGTGCGCACCCCGATCGGCAAGTTCGGCGGCGTTCTCTCTCCCCTGTCGGCGGCCGATCTCGGCACGGCGGCGGCCGCGGGCGCCCTGGAACGGGCCGGGCTCGATCCCGCCCGCGTCGACCAGGTGATCTTCGGGCATGGCCGCCAGGCCGGCGGCGGTCCCAACACGGCGCGGCAGATCGCCTTCCGCGCCGGCGTTCCCGTCGACCGGCCCGCCTACACGGTCAACCAGGCGTGCGCCTCGGGGCTCCAGGCCGTGATCTCGGCGGCCCGCACCATCCTCACGGGCGAGGCGCGGGTGGTGCTCGCGGGCGGCACCGAGAGCATGTCCAACACACCGTTCCTCCTCCCCCGCGCCCGCTGGGGCTACCGGATGGGCAACGCGGAGATCGTCGACGGCATGTATCAGGACGGCTTCAACGATCCGCTCTCCAAGCTGGTGATGGGCGAGACCGCCGAGGAGCTGGCGGCGGAGACGGGCATCGACCGCGCCGCCGCGGACGCCTACGCGCTGGAGAGCCAGCTCCGCTGCGAGCGGGCCCGCACCTCGGGACGCTTCGACGCCGAGATCGTCCCCGTCAAGGTGGCGGGAAGGAAGGGCGAGACCACGGTCACGACCGACGAGCACCCGCGCGACGGCATGACGCTGGAGGCGATGGCGAAGCTGCCCGCCGTCTTCCGCCAGGGGGGCGTGGTCACCGCCGGCAACGCCTCGGGGATCACCGACGGCGCCGCGGCGATCGTCGTGGCCTCGCGCGCCGCGGCCCGCGAGCTGGGCCTTCCCGTCGTCGCCCGGCTGGTCGGCTGGGAAGTGGTGGGCGTCGATCCGCGGATCATGGGGATCGGCCCGGTGCCCGCCGTGCGCGGGCTGCTCAAGAAGACCGGCGTCGATCAGGGCACCATCGACGAGGTGGAGCTCAACGAGGCCTTCGCCGCCCAGGTGCTCGCCTGCAACCAGGAGCTGGGCTTCGACGCCGCCCGGCTGAATCCGGACGGCGGCGCCATCTCGCTCGGCCACCCGATCGGCGCCTCCGGCACGCGCATCCTGGTCACCCTGCTTCACGGCATGGAGAAACGGGGCGGCCAGCGCGGCATCGCGACGCTCTGCGTCTCGGGCGGCATGGGGATCGCGGCGCTGGTCGAGCGGGAGGCCGCCGCGTGAGCGGTTCGGCCGGCGCGTCCGGCTGCATCCTGGTCTCGACCTCGACCGACGAGCGGGCCGGCCCCTACGTCGAGGCCCTGGCCGCCACCGGCGTTCCCCTGGAGTCGATCCAGGTGGTAACTCCTTGCTCGGAGATCCCACTCCGCGACCTCGCCGCCGCCCGGGGGCTGGTGCTCTGCGGCGGTCTGGACGTCGATCCCGAGCGCTACGGCGAGCCGTCCCTCCCCTACGGCAAGGTCGAGGTGACTCCGGAGCGGGACGCGCTCGAATGGGTTCTCCTCGACCTCGCCCGCGAGCGTGAATTGCCGGTCTGGGGGATCTGCCGCGGCATCCAGGTGCTCAACGTCTATCTCGGGGGCTCGCTCTGGCAGGACCTGCCGACACAGATGCCGAGCGAGATCGATCACAGCCAGTCGGAGACCCCGGACGTGCTCGCCCACGCCGTCCGGGTGATCGAGCCGGACGCGCCGGTGGCCGAGCGGCTCACCCGCGACGTCCCGCTGGTCAACAGCCGCCATCACCAGGCGATCCGGCGGGCGGCGGACGGTTTCGTGCCGGTCGCCCTCTCGCCGGACGGTCTGGTCGAGGCCGCCGTGCTCGATCGCGGCGGCTGGTGGGTGCGCGCGGTCCAATGGCACCCCGAGAACCTGGTCGCCCTCGGGCAACAGCGCGCGCTGTGGACCGA
>DASWRX010000226.1:0-4224 GCA_036402955.1 Thermoanaerobaculia bacterium | reverse complement strand
CCGAAAAAGGGGAGGCGCACCTGCCCGCCGTGGGTGTGGCCGGCGAGCACGACCGGGAATCCCCGCTGCGAGACCTCGCGCACCACGTCCCCCATGTGGGAGAGCACGATCACCGGCGTGCCGGGCGGCACCTGCGGGCTGCGGGCGAGCGCCAGGGCCAGGCGGGTGCCCCGCGTCCCGACGCGGAACCCCCGCGGCGCGCGGGCTCCGGCGGCGAGGCGGAGCGGCTCGTCGAGCAGCACCCGGCCCGCGCGGTCCACCACGCGCAGGTTGCGATAGACCACGGTGCCGCCGCCCGAGGCCCAGAGCCCCACCGTCCCCGCGGTGACCCGGGTGGGAGAGCGGTCTTCGGTGTGGGACTGCCAGCGCGGCGGCTCGGGGCGGCCCGCCGGCCAGGCCTTGGCCCAGGCGAGCACGCGGTCCGGCGCGACCTCCGTCCGCACCTTCAGGCGGACCCAGCGCCCCGGCCGGGGACGCACTCCGGTATCGTTCCTCCCGACCAGGGCGGAGCCGTGCTCGAAGAGCCCGAAGGCGCCGCCCCGGCCCCAGCGCGACTCGTCGCGGCTGAATTCGATCGACCGGTCCTCGCCCACCGGGTAGCGGCTGTGGAGGGCGATGCCGACGCCGGTCGACTCGTCGTCGATCCGCGCGTCGCAGGTCACCTCGTAGCCGCTCCAGGCGAGGGGGCCGCCGGTGTCCGCCAGGCTTGCTGGGGACGGATCGTAGTGGCTGTAGAAGTTCCGGTAGGGCTGGCCCCGGCGGGCGCCGTAGAGCCGTGCTCCGTCCACCGTGACCGGCCGGAACGGGGCGGGCCACCGCCAGGCCCAGGCGTCGAGCCCGACCTGGGTGTTGAGGCCGAGGAGCAGGTAGCCGCCGTCGGGTCCGATCCGGCGCCCCTCGTTCGACAGCCATTCGAGGCCGGCGCGCTGGAGAAGACCGACCAGATCCCCCTGGTGCTCGCTGTGCCCCTGGACGGCGTAGACCGGCGCGATCCGCCGCAGGGCGGCGACGAACGCCGCCACGGCCGCGGAGCTCTCCGCGTACTCGTCCGGATCGGGCACGTCGTGGATCAGGTCGCCGCTGATGACGACGACGTCCGGCCGGGCCGCGGCGACCTCGCGCAGGAGGCGATGGAGGAGCGGCATGTCCCCGCGGATGTGGAGGTCCGAGAGGTGGGCGATCCGCAACCGCGGGGCGGGCAGCTCGATCCGCACGTCGTCGCGGAAGAGGAGGAGGCGGGGCTCGATCCAGAAGGCGTCCCCCAGCCCCAGCAGCGCCAGGACGGCCCCCAGCGCGAGGAGCCGCTTCACGATGAGGTCGGCCTGATGCGGTGGACCCGCATCAGGTTGGCGAGGGGGCGCTCGCGCACGGGGTGTCCCATCAGGATGATGATCCGCTCGCCGGGCTTGACGAGCCTGGCCGCCAGGAGCTCGCGCTCGACCACCTGGACGATGTCCTCGAGGCTCCCCACCTGGAACTCGGCGACGAAGGGACGCACGCCCCAGACGAGCTGGATCTGGCGCGCCACCCGGGCGTCGGGGGTGAAGGCCATGATCGGCGACGGCGGCCGGTAGCGCGCCACCAGGCGGGCGGTGAAGCCGCTCTGGCTGAAGGCCACGATGCGGCTGACGCCGATCTGCTCGGCGGCCTGGACGGCGGCGGCGGACACGATGTCCGGCACGTCGAGCGATAGCTCGGCGCCGGCCGCGTCCCCGTCGTGGGATCCGGGCTCGTCGGGATCGAGCGCGAAGGTGCGCCGGGCATGGACGTGGCCGAGCGGCTGGAGGGCGGGCCGGCTGCTGGTCTGGCGGGCGTAGTCCTCGGCCTCCTGGATGATCCGCGCCATGGTCTCGACGACCAGGACGGGGTACTTGCCGGCCGCCGTCTCGCCCGAGAGCATCAGGGCATCGGCGCCGTCGAACACGGCGTTGGCCACGTCCGTCGCCTCGGCCCGGGTGGGTCGCGGCTGCTCGACCATCGACTCGAGCATCTGCGTCGCCACGATCACCGGCTTGCCGGAGAGGCGGCCGGCGGCGACGATCTTCTTCTGCAGCACGGGCACGGTGTAGAGCGGCACCTCGACGCCGAGGTCGCCGCGGGCGACCATCAGGCCGTCCGCCGCCTCGGTGATCTCGTCCAGCTTCTCGATCGCGGTCTTGCGCTCGATCTTGGCGATGATCGGGATGCGGCCGCCCGCCGCCGACACCACGGCGCGCACCGCCTCGATGTGCGAGCCCTCGCCCACGTAGCTGGCGGCGAGGTAGTCGGCCGCCTCGGCCACGGCGAAGGCGATGTCGGCGCGGTCCTTCTCGGAGACCTCGAAGGGGAGGTCGCTGTCCGGCAGGTTGATCCCCTTGCGGGTCTTGACCGGGCCGCCGTTGATGACTTTGGCGCGCACCCGGTCCCCCTGCTTGGAGGTGACGCGCAGCTCGATCAGGCCGCCGTCGATGAGCACCCGCTCGTCCGGCTTGAGGTGCTCCAGGATCTCGGGATCGACGGGCAGGTCCACGTCGTGCGCCTCGGGGCCGAGGACGACCTCCTGGTTGGGCTTGAGGAGTTGCGGCTCGTCCGGGATGGTGCCGAGGCGGTAGCGGGGCCCCATCAGGTCCAGCACCACCGGCAGATGGCAACCCTCCTCGACGGCGACGCGGCGGACGCGGCGCAGGGTCTCGCGATGCTGCTCCTGCGTGCCGTGCGACAGGTTCAGGCGAAACAGGTCGACCCCGGCGCGGACGAGCCCCCGCAGCACCGTCTCGTCGCGGCTCACCGGACCCAGGGTCGCCATGATCTTGGCTCTTCGTTCCATAGCGCGTGCAGTATATAGAGTCGGGAAGTCTCCCCCCTGACGCCCGTGTTACCATTCCGGGCCCCGAGAGAACGCGCGTACCCAGAGAGGTTTTTTCCCATGTTCGACGGTTTGCAAGATAAGCTCCAGGAGGTCTTCCGCCAGCTCAAGGGGGAGGGCAAGGTCACGCCCGAGGCGCTCGACGCGGCGCTGCGCCAGATCCGCATGGCGCTGCTCGAGGCCGACGTCCACCTGCGGGTGGTCAAGCCCTTCGTCGACCGGGTGCGCGAGCGCGCTCTCGGCCAGGAGGTCCTCGAGAGCCTCACTCCCGCGCAGCAGGTGGTCAAGATCGTGCGCGACGAGCTGAGCGCGCTGCTCGGCGAGGAGGGGACCGAGCTGCGCGTCGACGGCCGGCCGACGGTCATCCTGCTCTGCGGCCTCCAGGGCTCGGGCAAGACGACCACCGCCGGCAAGATCGCCAAGCGGCTGAAGAAGCGCGGCCGGCACCCGCTGCTGGTGGCCGGCGACCTCCAGCGCGCCGCCGCCGTCGAGCAGCTCAAGCAGGTGGGCCACGGGGTCGACGTGCCGGTGCTCGAGCCCGAGCCGGGAGAGACGGTGGTCGAGCTCGGCGCCCGCGCCCTCGGCGTCGCCCGCCAGCGCGGCCACGACGTGGTGCTGATGGACACCGCCGGCCGGCTCCACGTCGACACGGCGCTGATGGAGGAGATCCGCCAGTTGGCCGGCCGCATCGAGCCGCACGAGATCCTCTTCGTGGCCGACTCGATGACCGGCCAGGACGCCGTCAGGAGCGCCGAACAGTTCGCCCAGGTGCTGCCGCTGACGGGCGCCATCCTCACCAAGCTCGACGGCGACTCCCGCGGCGGCGCCGCGCTCTCCATCCGCACCGTCGCCCGGGTGCCGATCCGCTTCGTGGGGGTCGGCGAAAAGGCGGACGACCTCGAGCTGTTCCACCCCGAGCGCATGGCCTCGCGCATGATCGGCATGGGCGACGTGTTGTCGCTGATCGAGAAGGCCGAGCGCGGCCTCGACGCCGCCGAGACCGAGCGGCTCGCCAAGCGCATCGTCAGCCAGCAGTTCACGCTGGAGGACCTACGCGACCAGCTCCGGCAGCTCCGCAAGCTGGGGCCGCTCGCCTCGGTGCTGGAGATGCTGCCGAAGGTCGGGCCGCTGCGTGGCCTCGACTCGGCGAGCGTGGACGAGGGCGGCCTCAAGAAGGTGGAGGCGATCATCAACTCGATGACGCCGCTCGAGCGCCGGCGCCCGGACGTCCTGAACGGCGGCCGCAAGAAGCGGATCGCCATGGGCTCCGGCACCTCGGTGGCCGAGATCAACCGCCTGCTCAAGCAGTACCGCACGATGCAGAAGATGATGAAGGGCGTGCAGGGCAAGTGGCTGCGCCGCGCCATGGGCTCGGGAGG
>DASWRX010000225.1:0-6148 GCA_036402955.1 Thermoanaerobaculia bacterium | reverse complement strand
GATCTGGTAGCCGGCGGGCACGATCCGCGGTCCCACGGCGACCCCCTTCTCGATCGCCTTGTCGAGCTCCACGTCGATGAAATCATTGTCGCCCGCCGAGCGGACGGTGGTGAAGCCCAGCTCCAGCGTCCGCCGCGCGTTATCGGAGGCGAGATAAGCGTTGTCGATCGGCCCGTTGAAGAGGGCCTCGCCCCGCCGCGCCTTCGGGTTGCCGGCCGAGAGATGCACGTGCAGGTCCATCAATCCCGGCAGGAGCGTGCGGTCTCCCAGCTCGATCCGGCGCGCTCCGGCGGGAACCGTCACCGAAGCGCCGGCTCCGGCGGCGCGGATGCGATCCCCGTCGATCACCACCACGGCGTCGCGGACGATGCGGCCACTCCGCACGTCGAGCAGGCGGGCGGCGTGCAGAGCCAGAACCTCCGCAGCCGCCATCCGCGCCATCCCCGGCGCGAGGATTCCCAGGAGCACGGCGAGCACGAGGGTGACGGACGCGCTCCTCCGAGGCGAGCGCTGCGGGTCGTCAATCATCTGGGTCGACCTCCAATCGGCGTGAGAAACCCGCGGAGAGTATCCCACGCCGATCGGGATCGAGAGCCTCAGAAGTGCAGGAGGTCGCTGGGGAAGCGGGGATCGATCTCGTAGTCGATGAACTGGCCGCTGAAACCGGTGACGACGGCGAACTGGCCGGGCCTCAGGCCGCTGACGTCGATGCCGGTCCCGACGTTGACGAAGACCCGGATCTCGCCCGAGCCGTCGTTGACGAAGACCTTCTGGCCGAACGGCGCGTCGTCCTCCAGCCGGGTGATCCGGCCGACCACCAGGATGATCGACCCTTCCGTCGCCTCGCCGACGGCGCCGGTGCGGACGAAACGCGGCTCCACTTTGTCACCCCTGCCGTGGGTTTTCACGTCGGAATCGCTGGCGGGAATGATGACCAGCAGGCCGCCGCTGTCCGTGAGCGTCCCGGTGACGCGCGCTTCCTGGCGGAGCGTCAGCCCGAGGTTGTCGGCCATGCTGACGTAGATGCCGGCGGTCGAGTCCTGGACCGCGAACCCCTCGTCGAAGAAGCTGGAGGCGAAGACGCCCGAGGGGACGGTCACCGAGCCTTCGACGGTGACCACGGTCCCCAGCGGCAGATGGCGCGCCGCGGCGATGCTGAGGACGGGCGCCGCCTGGACGGCGGCCGTGGAGAGGACGACAGCGGCGAGGAGGATCGCCGCGAGCGCGGCGGACTTGGCGAATCGTTGCATGGGATCTCCCTTCTGAAAGGCACCCAACGGATACGGCCTGGGGGCTTCCACCACTTTAAAGCAAATGCGGTGAAAAATCCCCTACCCTCCGGCCGTCGCCGCCAGACGGGCCAGGGCCGGCGCCGCGGGCCGGCGCTCTCCCACCTGCTGGCGCCACATGGCATAGTAGAGCCCCTTGCGCTCCAGGAGGTCCGCGTGGCGGCCGGACTCGACGATGCGGCCGTGCTCGAGGACGTGGATGGTGTCTGCGTGCATCACGGTCGACAGCCGGTGCGCGATCAGGACCGTGATCACCTGGCTGGACGCCACCTCGCGGATGGTGTCGGTGATCTCCTCCTCGGTCAGCGAGTCGAGCGACGAGGTGGCCTCGTCGAACACCAGCAGCCGCGGCCGGCGCAGCAGCGCCCGGGCGATCGACAACCTTTGTTTCTCGCCGCCGGAGACCTTGACGCCCCCCTCGCCGATCACCGTGTCGAGGCCGCGGTCCGCCCGCGCCAGCAGGCTGTCGCAGGCCGCCCGCCGCAGCACCTCCAGGCACTCGGCGTCGGTGGCCGTGGGATTGACGAACAGCAGGTTCTCGCGGATCGAGCCCGAGAAGAGCTGCGTGTCTTGCGTCACGAAACCGATCTGCCGCCGCAGCTCGTCGAGATCGATGGCCGTCCCCGGCTTGCCGTTGTAGAGGATCCGCCCGGCTTTCGGCCCGTAGAGGCCCACGAGCAGCTTGACCAGCGTCGTCTTGCCGGAGCCCGAGGGCCCCACGAAGGCGAGGGTGCCGCCGCGCCCGACCTCGAAGGAGATGCCCGTCAGCGCCGGCGACGACGCCGTCTGATGGGTGAAGCTCACGTTTTCGAAGGCCAGCGAGCCGAGATCTCCCAGCGGGAGCGGATTCGCCGGCTTCGGCTCCACGGGGATCTCCAGGATGCCCTGGAAGACGTCGAGCGACGCCTCGGTCTCGCGGAAGGTGTTGATCACCGTCCCCAGGTCCTGGAGCGGCCCGAAGATGAAGAACGAATAGATGAAGATCGAGAAGAACTGCCCGATGGTGATCTGCCGCGAATAGATCAGATACAGCATCAGGAACAGGATCGAGGTGCGCAGGGCGTTGACCGCCGTGCCCTGGATGAAGGCCAGCAGCCGCAGCGAGCGCACCTTGCGCAGCTCGAGGCGCAGGATCTTGCCGGTGATCGAGTTGAGCCGCTCGATCTCCTGGCGGGCGAGGCCGAGGCTCTTCACCAGCTCGATGTTGCGCAGCGACTCGGTGGTCGAGCCGGCGAGCGCCGTGGTCTCGGCCACGATCACCTTCTGGATCTTCTTGATCCGTTGCGAGAGCTTCGAGCTCAGGAGTCCCAGCAGGGGCACGGTGAGGAAGAAGGCCGGCGCGATGGCCCAGTGCACGGAAAAGGAGTAGACCATCACGAAGCAGACCCCGACCAGCGTCGTGAACAGGGTGTTGACGGCGATGGCGATCAGCTTCTCGACGTCGGCGCGCACCTTCTGGAGCTTGCCGAGGGTCTCGCCGCTGCGCTGGTCCTCGAACAGGGCGTAGGGGAGCTCGAGCGAGTGGCGGACGCCGTCCGTATACAGGTCCGCTCCCAGCCGCTGGGTCACCACGTTGACGAAGTAGTCCTGGAAGTTCTTGGCCAGCCGCGACACGAACGCCACCCCCACGGCCGCGGCGAGCAGCAGGCTCACCCCGCGGAAGAACTGCCCGGTCGTGTACTCGCGGTAGCGGGTCGCGTAGCCATCGATGACGTGGCGGAAGATCAGCGGATCGAGGAGCGAGAAGATCTGGTTCACCGCCGCCAGGACGAGCGCCAGCAGCACCAGCGTCCAGTAGCGGCGGAGGTAGGAATAGAGGAGTCGCATAGGGGGTCTATGGTAGCCCGAGTCGCTGGTTCAGGAGGAATCGACGTGTAGGGGCGGCGAGGGTGGGGCCCGTAGGGTGCGCTCCGCGCACCATGACCGCCTTGGAGGCGCGCACAGCGCGCCCTACGGGCAATACGGCTCGGCTTCGTCCGCCTACCGCAGACGCCGGCGCGGCCGTGCCGCCGCCGCCGCGCGCCCCGGCCAGGGGTTCGTCTCGGCGCCCTGACGCTCGGGCGACGGGCGGTGCGAGGCGACGCGGGCGCCGTGGCTCGGTGCGGCCGCCGGCCGTCCCGCCGGCTTCGGCTGGGCCTGCGGCTTGCGGTCATTGCGGTCATTGCGGGCGTTGGAGCGCGCCCGCTCTCCGGAACGCTGGCTGCGCATCGCGGCCAGGCGCTCGGCGAGGGGGATCTCCAGCTTCTCCGCCGTCTTCGGCTGGTAGTCGAAGCCCTCCAGCGTCTTGCGCGGCAGGACCTTGGCGACCGCGCGCTCGATCGCCCGCAGCTCGTTCATCTCCTCCGGCGACACGAAGGTGATCGCCTCGCCGGTGGCGCCGGCGCGGGCGGTGCGGCCCACCCGGTGGATGTAGTCGTCCGGCACGTGGGGCACGTCAAAGTTGACGACGTGGGACAACCCCTCGACGTCGATGCCCCGCGCCGCGATGTCGGTGGCGACCAGCACCCGCGTGCGGCCACTCTTGAAGTCGGCCAGGGCCTGTGTGCGCTGCGGCTGGCTGCGGTTGCCATGCACGCGGTCGCAGGAGACGCCATTGCGCTCCAGGAACTGGGCGAGACGGTTGGCGCGGTGCTTGGTGCGCGTGAAGACGATGGCGTTGTCGATCGACTTCCCCCGCAGCAGCTCGAGCAGCAGGGCGGACTTGACGTCCTGCCGCACCGGATAGATCGCCTGATCGATGCCGGTCGCCGGCGCCGAGGCGCGCTCGACGTTGAGCGCCACGGGATTTTTGAGCATCTGCCGCGACAGCTCGCGGATGGGCGGCGGCACGGTGGCCGAGAAGAACAGGGTCTGGGCGACCGGCGGCAGGTGCCGCAGCACCCGGCGGATGTCCGGCAGGAAGCCCATGTCGAGCATGCGGTCCGCCTCGTCGAGCACCAGAACCTCCAGGCCGGCGAGCCGCGCGTAGGGATACTGGAAATGATCGAGCAGGCGCCCCGGGCAGGCCACGATGACGTCGGTGCCGTTGCGGAAGGCGCGCGCCTGGGGGTCCATGCCGACGCCGCCGTAGACCGCGGCGGCCTTGAGGCCCGTGTGCCGGCCGAGCTCGTTGAAATGTTCCACGATCTGAGCCGCCAGCTCGCGAGTGGGGGCCAGCACCAGCGCCCGGGTGGTTCCGCGGGGTTTCCCGAGGAACCGCTGCAGGATCGGCAGCGCGAAGGCGGCGGTCTTGCCGCTCCCCGTCATCGCGCAGGCCAGCACGTCGCGGCCTTCGAGGGCCGGCGGAATGCCGTCGCGCTGAATCGGGGTGGGATCGGTGAAGCCGAGGTCGGCGACGCCACGGAGCAAGCGGGGATCGAGATCGAATGAAGAAAAACTCATCAGGTGTAGGTGTGCTTTCCGACGTCGCGGAACGCGAACGTCACTGGCAATCCGGCTGGATTCTTGAACGGAGGACTTGAGCCGGCGAGGCCGCCGTTGGGGGCAATGAGCCCGGTGAGAGTCAATTTCGAAGCTCTTGGGAGAGCCCCGACGGAACATAGGATCTCACAGATCGGCCGATTCTCCAAATCGCGGGCCGGCGAGAAAGCCCACGGCCTCCGCCACGTACCGCTCATCGCGCAGAATGCGCAGGTGCCCGAGCCCGGCGGCGGGACGGAGCTCCGCGCCCGGCCAGCGACGGGCCAGCTCGCGGCCCTCCGCGAACGGCACCTCGCGGTCCTCCGGATCGTGAAAGACGAGCAGCGGCGCCGTCATCCGCAGCGCGAGGTCGACCGGCGCAAGATCGTCGAAGCGCACGTTGAGCCACCCTTCCGCGTCGTGCAGCATGCGGTCCATGACCTGCTGCGACACGCCGACGCCGGCGCGGAAGCGGCTCCAGAACGACTCGAATCCCGCCGGAGGGGCGAAGAACACGGCCCGCCCCACCGGCAATCCGGAGGAGAGGGCATAGGTGCTGGCCGCGGCGCCGAAGGAGTGGGCCACCAAGCCGCGCACGGGCTTGAAGAGGGCCGCGGCCCGCGCCAGCGCCGAGGCGAAATGGACGAGCGAAGAGACGCTCCCCGCGGACTCGCCGTGCCCCGGCAGATCGATCGCCACCGCCCGGAAGCCCGCCGCCGTGACCGGTCCCACGAAGGGGGTCATCTGCCCGGAGTGACCGCCCCAGCCGTGCACCAGGAGCACGGTCGGCCCCTCTCCCCAGGCGCGGCCCGCCACCCGCCGGCCGTCGAGATCGAGGGAGAAGAGCTCGCCCCGCGCGAGCACCTCCCGCTCCTCGGCGCGGAGACGGGCCCGCCGCGGCGTGAAGAACAGCTTGCGGGCCAGCCGCGTGGCCGCGCCCGGGGCGAGCGTGCTCGCCACCCGCATCCCGGTCCGCAGCCAGGCGGGCACCGGCACGGGACGCAAACGACCGGTCGTGCTAATTTCTTGAGACGGCTCGGCGAGGGCGGCGTTCAGTGAGGACATGGGATCTCCTGTTGGGGAAGGGATCAGGGACGGCTGCGCGCGAGGAGCGACTCGAAGGCGGCGCGCGCCCGCTCTTCGGCCCGCGGATTCTCGAGCAGCTTGGCGGACTGCTGGAAGACCATGCCGATGCCGACGAACTCGTAGGCGAACTGCTCGAGATCGAGATCGGCCCGGAAGTGCCCCTCCTCGGCGGCGGCGCGGGCGGCGCGGGCGATGGCGTCATACCAGTCGCGCTGCGATTGCACCAGCAGGTCGCGCACCGGCCCGGGGCGGTCGTCGTACTCGTGGGTGAGGGCCATGAAGAAGCAGCTTCCCCGCCGGGCGTTCCCCT
This sequence comes from Thermoanaerobaculia bacterium, assembly GCA_036402955.1. Taxonomy (GTDB): domain Bacteria; phylum Acidobacteriota; class Thermoanaerobaculia; order Multivoradales; family UBA5704; genus DATARR01. The sequence goes on along the minus strand of DASWRX010000225.1, from coordinate 64 downwards.
CCACCCAGAGCAGGTGGAGGTCGAACAACCGCCGCAGCCGGGGCTCGCCGCGCGGCTGCCGGAG
>DASWRX010000224.1:0-5973 GCA_036402955.1 Thermoanaerobaculia bacterium | reverse complement strand
CACTCTCATCGCGGGCCGTGACATCCTGTGGTTCATCCTGTCGCTCATCCCGTTCGTCAACATCGTGGCCGCGGTTCTGATCTCGCTCGACGTCGCCAGGAAGTTCGGCAAGGACACCCTCTTCGGCATCGGCCTCGCCTTCCTGGGCTTCATCTTCTATCCCATCCTGGGCTTCGGAGACGCGCAGTACAACCCCAACGCCTGACGGGACGGAAGCTCAGGGCAGGCGCAGGACGAGGATCGTCTGGTCGTCCTCGCGGGGAGCGTTGGCGGTGAATCGCGTCACGTCGGCGAGGACGCCGTCGCGCGTCCCTTCGGGGCCGCGGCCGACGTGGCGGGAGAGGCTCGCCTCCAGGCGCTCGAAGCCGAACATCTCGTCGCTCCCCTCCCGCCGCGCTTCGACGACGCCGTCGCTGAAGAGGAACAGCGTGTCGCCCGGCGCGAGCCGGGCGGTCCGCGCCTCGATCGGCAGCACTCCCCGCACGCCGAGCGGGTAGGCGATCGATTCCAGGGGATCGACCTGCCCGCTGGCGCTGATGCGATAGGGATGCAGATGGCCGGCGCTGGCGTAGACCATCTCCAGCCGCCGCGGATCGATCAGGGCATAGCACAGGGTCGTCAGCAGCCGCTTGCGGGCCGTCTGGTAGACGGTGCGGTTGAGGGTGTTGAAGACCGCGGCGACCTCCGGATCGAAGGTCACCTGCACGGCGAGCGCCGACTTGGCCATCGACATGATGAGCCCGGACGAGACGCCGTGGCCGGCGACGTCCCCCACCGCCACGGCGAGCCGGCCGTCCTCCAGCGCCAGCACGTCGTAGAAGTCGCCGCCCACCTCCGAGGCCGGCAGGTAGGCGTGCGCGATGTCGATCCCCGCGATGCGGGGGGGCAGATCGGGGAGGATCGAACTCTGGATCCGCCGCGCCGTCTCCAGCTCCACCCGCTGGCGCTCGCGGTCGGCGATCCGCCGCACGTGCGGCGGGATGTCCTCGTAGCGGTAGACGAATTCCCGGCCGCCGCCGAGGTGGCGCAGGCTGGCGAGGAGCGGCGCGGCCAGCACGGCGAGGGCGAGCCACCCTTGTAGCCGCAGGCTGCCGTCCACGGCGGTCAGCAGCGGGTAGACCTGGAAGAGGACGTGGGCCACCAGGCCGGCGAGGAGCGCCGTCAGCAGGTCGGTGGCAACGAACAGGGCCACCAGCACGGCGGCGGGCACCAGGGCGATCGCGAACGTCCAGCTTAAGGGGACGGCCAGGGAGAGGGGCGGCACGAACACGGCCGCCACCAGCACCGTGGCCACGGAGCCGCCCCAGACGCCGAGCCGGCGGGCCACCGCCGGCAGCAGCCAGAGGACGACCGCGAGGAGGAGCGGCAGGGCGATGGCGATCTCGCTCGCGAGCACCTCGAGGCCCGGCCACCGGGAGTCGGCGCGCGGCAGCAGCGAGGAGAACGGCCAGCCTCCCGCCCCTCGCAGGGCGAGCAGCAGCGCCGCCATGCCGCCGGCGGTCGCCAGCCCCGCCATCCAGCCGCGGAAGGCGGAGCGGGCCACGGTCTCGTTCGCCAGGCTGCCCTGGAACAGGGCGTCGAAGGCCGCCAGCTTGTGCCCCCAGCGCTCGCGGCAGATCGACTCGCCCACCGACCAGGCGAAGAAGGCGAGCACCGCGGCCGGCACGATCAGGAAGACGATCAGGAACACGAACACCAGCCAGGTGTTCTGCTCGCGGGTGGCGGAGCCGATGCCGCTCCCCTCGGCGTCCGCCCGGCAGGTGAGCAGCGCCATCAGCAGGCCCGCCGCCGCCACCAGGAGGAAGATCTGGACGCTGCGGCGCACCCCGATCTCCCCCTCGTGATAACGCTTCAGGAACGGCAGCGCCAGCAGCCCGGCCAGCAGGAAGAACCAGACGATCCGGATCACGCCCAGCAGGTTGAGCGCCCGCAGCTCGCCGTTGAGCGCCTTCTCCCGCGGATCGTCCAGCCAGCGGTCGAAGCCGGTGAGACGGTCGCCGGCGAAGAACACCTCGACGCCGTGGGCGCTGCCGCCGACCAGGGGATTGCGGCGGTCGCGGTAGCGCAGGGTCAGGTCGGTGCGGGCGGCGAGCTGCTGGCTGCGCAGCTCCGGCGGCTCGTAGTGGGAGAGGTCGATCCCTTCCCGGGTCAGGAAGGCGTCGGCCCGCGTCCGGGCCTCCGGCGGGGAGATCGGCGCCTCCCGGGCCTCGGGATCGAGCCGCAGTTGGAGGCTGAGGATCTCACCCGAGGGCGAGATCCGGGCGAGATAGGTCCAGTCATACCGCTGCGCCCCCCGCGGATAGAAGAAGACCTCCCAGGAGAGGATGCGGTCGGGGAGCCCCGAGGCCCACACGCTCCGCGCCCCGCGGCGGTCGCGGGCGAGCTGGAGCCGGCGCTCCAGGGAGAAGTCCTGGCCGAGCCGCGCCACCACGTAGGGATCCTTCACCGGCTCGCCGAGATCGCGCACCCGCTCGAGCGCGACGTTCACCGCCGCGGCGCGCGACATCGACCAGTGCCGCGGCAGGAAGGGAAAGGCCCGCGGGAACGCCCAGACCAACAGGATCAGCCCGGCGACGCCGGCCAGCAGCCAGAGGGCGAGAGAGCGCGGTTTCCTCATGATGGAGGTACGAAGACGGCCTATTGTAGGTTGCCTTGGGGGGAAAGGCGACGAACCCGGAAAGGACAAGGACCCAAAAGACGACAAGGACGTCAAGGACACCGCAGCGTGCTCGTCCCTGGTGTCCTTGATGTCCTTTGGGTCCTTGAATCCCCTTCGGGAGAGGAGGGCCGGGGTGGTGAGGGCCCTACCCCTTCGGCAGCCCCTCGACCAGCCCCTTCACCGCCTCGGCCGACTTGGCGAGCAGGGCCTTCTCCTCGGTCGTCAGCTTCAGCTCGATTACCTTCTCCATGCCGCCGCGGCCGAGCTGGCAGGGCACGCCGATGAACAGGCCGTCGTAGCCGTACTCGCCCTGGAGGTAGACGGCGCAGGGGAGGATCTTCTTCTTGTCGTGGAGGATGGCCGCCACCATCTCGTAGGAGGAGGCGCCGGGCGCGTAGTAGGCGGAGCCGGTCTTGTAGTAGTTGACGATCTCGGCGCCGCCGGTGCGGGTGCGGTCGTTGATCGCCTCGATCGTCTCGGCGTCCAGGAGCTGCGGCAGCGGGATGCCGTTGACGGTGGCGTAGCGGGGCAGCGGCACCATGGTGTCGCCGTGGCCGCCGAGCACGAAGGCGTCGACGTCCTCCACCGAGACGGCGAGCTTCTCGGCGATGAACCAGCGCATGCGGGCCGCGTCGAGCACGCCGGCCATGCCGAGCACCCGCTCGCGCGGGAACCGTGAGACCCGGCGGGCCACCTCGCACATGGCGTCGAGCGGATTGGTGACGACGATCAGGATCGTCTCCGGCGAGCGGGCGACGAGCTGCCGCACCACCTCGGAGACGATCTCGGTGTTCTTGGCCAGGAGGTCGTCGCGGCTCATGCCCGGCTTGCGGGCGAGGCCGGCGGTGACCACGCAGACGTGCGAGCCGGCGGTGGGATCGTAGTCGCCGCCGCCGGTGATGCGGGCGTTGAAGCCCAGCACCGGCGCCGACTCCATCATGTCCAGGGCCTTGCCGGTGGCCAGATCGGCGGCGACGTCCACCATCACCACGTCGGCCAGGTCGGCCTGGGCGATCAACTGGGCGCAGGTGGCGCCCACGTTGCCGGCGCCCACCACGGTGACTTTGTATCGCATCGGAGTTTCTCCCTCGAGATTCGAAAGGTTTTCGTTGAAAGGTTTCCGTTCAGATGTTGCCGACGATCGCCGCCGCGAACTCGGAGGTCTTGAGCAGCGTCGCCCCGTCCATCTGGCGCTCGAAGTCGTAGGTCACCCGCTTCTGCTCGATGGTGCGGGCGAGGGCGGACTCGATGGCGTCGCCGGCCTCGTGCCAGCCGAGCCAGCGCAGCATCATGACGCCGGAGAGGATCAGCGAGCCGGGATTGACCTTGTCCTGGCCGGCGTACTTGGGGGCCGTGCCGTGGGTGGCCTCGAAGACGGCGAAGCCGTCCCCCTCGTTGCTGCCGGGGGCGATGCCGAGGCCGCCGACCTGGGCGGCGAGGGCGTCGGAGAGGTAGTCGCCGTTGAGGTTGGTGGTGGCCAGGACGTCGTACTCGTCCGGCCGCAGCAGCGCCTGCTGGAACATCGAGTCGGCGATGCGGTCCTTGACCACGATCTTCCCCGCCGGAGCCTTGCCGCCGTGGGCGCTCCACACCTCGTCCTCGGTCACCGTGACGCCGCCGAACTCCTCGCTCGCCACCTGGTAGCCCCAGTCCTTGAAGGCCCCCTCGGTGAACTTCATGATGTTCCCCTTGTGCACCAGGGTGACGCTCTCGCGGCGGTGGGTCACGGCGTGCTGGATCGCCTTGCGGACCAGCCGCTTGCTGCCGGTCTCCGAGATCGGCTTGATGCCGATGCCGCTGTCCGGCCGCACCTTCTTGCCGAGGCCGGCGAGGACCTCGATGAGCTGGCGCGCCTCGTCCGATCCGGCCTTCCATTCGATGCCGGCGTAGACGTCCTCGGTGTTCTCGCGGAAGATGGTCATGTCGACCTTCTCCGGCTCCCTGACCGGCGAGGGCACCCCCCGGTAGTAGCGCACCGGGCGCACGCAGGCGTAGAGGTCGAGGATCTGGCGCAGGGCGACGTTGAGGCTGCGGATGCCGCCGCCCACCGGGGTGGTCAGCGGTCCCTTGATCGCCACCCGGTACTTGCGGATGGCCTCGATCGTGTCCTTGGGCAGCCAGTCCTGCTTCAGGTTGTAGGCCTTCTCCCCGGCCAGCACCTCGAACCAGGCGATGGACCGCGAGCCGCCGTAGATCTTCTCCACCGCGCCGTCGAGCGTCCGCCGGGTGGCCCGCCAGATGTCCGGTCCGGTGCCGTCCCCCTCGATGAAGGGGATGATGGGCCGGTCCGGCACCTCCAGGCGGTTCTCCGCCTCGTGCCAGGCGATCTCGCGGCCGTCGGCGGGCGGCGTCAAGTCATTGAATGTGGTGGCCAAGCGATGCTCCTCCTGAGGATGTAGGGGATCGGCGCGCGGGCCCGGCAGGAGCGCCCGTACGCGGCTGGGAACGGTATCACAAGGCATGCTAGATTCCGGCCCCATGGACTGGGAACCCCTCGTCACCGCCGCCGCGGCCGCCCGCGCCCACGCCTACGCCCCCTACAGCCACTTCGCCGTGGGGGCCGCCGTGCTGATGGAAGACGGCTCCATCCACGCCGCCGCCAACGTCGAGAACTGCATCCCGGCCCTCTCGATCTGCGCCGAGCGCAACGCCGTCGCCGCCGCCGCCTCGGCGGGCCTGCGCCGCCCCCAAGCCGTCGCCGTGGTCACCGACGCCACCCCCCCCGCCCGCCCCTGCGGCCTCTGCCGCCAGACCCTCTCGGAGTTCGCGCGCGACCTGCCGATTCTCATGGTCAACGTCGACGGCGTCCGCGAGGAGACGACGCTCGCGGAGATCTTCCCGCAGCCGTTCTCGCTGCCGGGGTAGGGGGGAGGGCACACGGACGAACACGGACCCACAAGGATCCACACGGACCTGAAGACCGCCAAGACCGGGGTTTCTCGCGCTTTCTGTCCGTGTTCGTCCGTGTCAGTCCGTGCTCGTCCGTGTGTCCGTGCTGTCCGTGTTGCCCGTTCCCCTACCCCGCCACCTCCGCCAGCGCCTCCTGGGAGAGGAAGTAGGTCGAGGCCACCAGGTCGCCGTCCGGCTCCAGCAGCTCGGGGAAGCGCAGGCCGGGGAGCAGGGCCACCTCGAAGATCTCCTGCACGGCGTCCTCGAAGCGCAGGAAGGCCACGGTGGCGCCGGTGCGGACGTCGATCGCCCAGACGCCGCAGACCCTTTCCTTGAGCCGCTGCCCCAGCGGCAGGCCGCCGAAGACGCTCTCCCGCACCTGCGACAGGCCCACGAAGGCGTAGGGCCCGGCGAAGGCGAGCCCG
>DASWRX010000223.1:0-1788 GCA_036402955.1 Thermoanaerobaculia bacterium | reverse complement strand
CGGATTCTCAGGGTGAGGGCCTGCGCCAGCGCCAGCGCGTGCGCGCCGCCGTGGACTCCCGTGGAGCTCGGCGCCGGCGCGAGCGTCGCCGGCAGCAGGCGGCCCACAGGAAGATTGGCCGTCTCGAGGTAGTGCTCGACGTCGTCCAGCACCGGCCGGGTGAGGCTCAAGGCGACCGCCACGTCCGCGCCGTCCGGAGTCCCTCCGGGAGTCAGGATGCGGTCGTCCTCGGCCTGCCAGTAGGGGCCGTCCGGCAGGGGACGGTCTTCCGGCTTCCAGTCCTCGAAGCCTTCCCCTTTCTGGATTCGCTGGCGGACCGTGATGTCCAGGCCGCTCTTCGCCTCCAGCACGTAGCCCGCCGCGAAAGCGATGCTGGCGTGAGCCGCGAAGTCGAGGAGCAGCGGCCGGCGGCTCGCCGCGGCCTGCTTCAGGAAGCTCTCCAATCTGGGCAGCACCTCGGAGCCCCAGAGAGATGGATGCCGGATGAACCGGCCGTCGAACCATTCCGTAAGTTCCAGGGTGCGCTCGGGCCGGTGGCCCCAGCCTTCGAAGCTCCGGATGCCCAGGAGGAGCGGGCCTTCTCCCGAGGCCGGCGGCGCGGTGTCCCCGTTCGTGGGAGCGTCCTGCTTCGCGGGGACGTCCTCCGGGTCGATCGAAACCTTTTCGGCGCGCGCCGGCAGATCGAAGAGCCGGCCGTCCTCCGCGCGGAGGAAGAGCACCGGCGCGGCCCACTCCAGCGAGCGGGACCGGTAGACGGTCCGGTAGATCGCCTGCCGGCCCGCACCGATCGCCACGTCCACGGGATCTCCCGCGCCGAGCGAGGCGTAGAAAACCTGACTGAAGCGGATCGCGGCGGGGTCCGAGACGGGGAACTGCATGGCCACGACGGCCGGAAATCCCGCCCGGCTCAGCTCCGCTCCCACGGTGGTGTAGGGCGCCTGCTCCCGCAAGCGCGGCATCTGCGCCGTGCGGCAGGCGTTCAGCACCACCAGCCGGAGGTGGTGCCGGAAATCCTTCATCATCTCGGAGAAGAGCTCGCCGCCGATCGCATCCTGCCCGCGCCGCCCATCCTCGAAGAGCAGATGACCCTCGCCGTTCTTCGAGTCGAAGCTCCCATGCCCCATGTAATGAAGAATGTGGAACCGTTCCCGCCCCAGGGCCTCCAGGGTGTCGTCCAGCGAGGCGTGAGGGAGAACCGTGATCTCGAGCCGGTCGTCGCCCGCGAGCGCCTCCCGGAGGTCCTGCGCCTCCCGCTCCAGGTCCAGGGAGGGGAGGCCCTCCGGCGCGGGAGCGACGGCCAGAATCCGCAGCGGCGGGCTCACCCGCAGCGGCTGCACGGGAACCGACGCCGCCAGATGGCGGACCAGGAGCTGCCGGCGGCCGTGGCCGAAGAAAATCCGGGTCAGAGGATCGTGCAGGAGCTCCCACGGCAGCGCCGCCAGGGGCCGGACCTCTTTGTCCTCCAGGTTCCACCGCAGCCGGAGACGCAGCCCGCGGAGCGTGCCGTCAGGACCCACCTCGTCCGCCCTGGAGCGGCCGGCGTCGAAGACGCGGCAGACGTCGCCTGCAAAGAGTACGCGGAAGAGCGCGCTTCCGATCTCCCGGTCGCTGGGCTGCGGCCGCACTCCGCCGCCGGGAGCCGCGAGATCGCGCGCTCCCTCCGGCGCCGGCAGATCGAGCCCGTTCAGAAGCGGACCCAGCGCCCCCGTCTCCAAAGACAGCACGAACGGCTGGGCCGCCTCGGTCTGCGTGACCGTGCGGAGAGTCGTCTGGAATCGCCCCTCCGCC
>DASWRX010000222.1:0-36441 GCA_036402955.1 Thermoanaerobaculia bacterium | reverse complement strand
ACTGGTCTCTCACCTCCGGTTGCTCTCCACCCCGCCTCTCGGCGACGCAGTTACCTTCGGTTTCCAGGCCGGAGAGCGTATGCCTGGAGAGGATTCTCACCTCTATACGTGTGCGCTCGCGGGCGCACTAGCCTGGGGCGCGAGCCCCAGGAAGGAGAGGCCTGGCGAGGCCCAGAGCCCCGAAGGGGCGACGGCAGATCATCAATCCGAAGAAGGACGGCTGCCGCCCCTTCGGGGCTCTGGATCTGGTGGGAACCGGCACCCTGTGGCTCGCGCCCCAGGCTACATGCCTGGGCTCCTTCGGAGCCTCCAGAATTCATGCCGCGTTGCTGATCGGCGACGTACCGGGCTCGACAAGGGCCGCTCTGACAGGCTGGCGCCGCAGGACAGAAATCTCTCGGCTGGAATCCCTCGATACGGATCAGGGCAATTCGGACAGTGATGCCGCGAACCTTTGGGTTAACACCCAAACGGAGTCTCAATCCCTCAATACAGATCAGGGCAATTCGAACGCATGCAGCAGTGGGAGTTAAGCTGCTGGGGGCAATAAGGTCTCAATCCCTCAATACAGATCAGGGCAATTCGGACATCACGACCGATCAGAAACTCCCGCCGGAGATGCCGATGCTTATGTCTCAATCCCTCAATATAGATCAGGGCAATTCGGACGTCATCTACCAGATTGGTGACGCCGGAAAGCATTTCAGTCTCAATCCCTCAATACAGATCAGGGCAATTCGGACTGCGGCGGAATAAAGTCAAAGTCTCGATCCAAATCATCGTCTCAATCCCTCAATACAGATCAGGGCAATTCGGACATGAAGTCGACTACTCCCGGATCGATCCCACTCGTACTGCGTCTCAATCCCTCAATACAGATCAGGGCAATTCGGACGCTCCGACGCTCCTTGACGAGTCCGACGCGAAGCTCGTGTCTCAATCCCTCAATACAGATCAGGGCAATTCGGACAGCCACCTTCCCAAGCCCAGTCGTTTCAAGGCCTTGCGAGGCCGTTTCGTGTTACCCCCGGAAAACGGCCCCACGACCGGGCGGTTTTCGCGTCCTGGACGTCTCGGTTCGGGTTCCAAGTCGCTCCATCCATTGAGGTTGGCGGAACCGTGTTACCTGCCGGCCAAAATGGCGTTCGGGCGGCGGCATGATTCTTGTCAGGCATGCTCTTTGCCGGCGGGGCGGGACAGTTTTCAAGGAGCGGGTACTCCAGAGAGTCTACTCGCAATCCCGGGCGTGTTCAATCTGGAGGGGGCATGTGATCGGCTGACGCTTGGGCTAGACGAAGGCCGCCCTGACGCCGAAGGGTTCCCACCTGAAGATCCTGCAGAGCGCCATATCAATATCTTGAAATATATTGCAGGTAGGAAAGAATTTCTGTATACTTGAAGTACCTCGATTGAGCCATGCCGGCCGTCGAAGGAAGTCCCTAAGGAGGTTTCCCATGGGTAGAATGACCCTCATCCGCCTTGCGCTGTGCCTCGGAGTCCTCGGCTTCAGTGTGGTGGGTACGGCTCCAACCCGCGCTACCGTCAGTTGCCCTACGACGGAGTGCTCCACCGTGATCCCCAACTGCAACGCGTGTGGCTTGTTCCTGCCGCTGCAGCAGCAGCCCTGCGTGGACGGCAGCGGCAACACTCGGACGCAGGTGCTGTTCATCTGCTGCACGTACCCCACCGGACCGAGAGGGCTTTGCACCCGATGATGAAACCTGGCCCTGGCCTGCCGGGGCTCAGGTTCGGGTCCAACCGCCGTTCTTGAATCGTCGACCACGAGACCCTTCCTGCTTGCCGATCCACCGCTCGTGGATCTCGTGGACCCTGCCCCGGAAGGGTTTAAAATGACGCCATGGAGACGACCGAGGCGTTCATCGCGTTCGTCTGCCTGGTGAGCCTGATCGTGGTGCTGCTGGAGGCTCAGCGGGCCGGCGGGTTCCGGCAACGGTGGCCGATCGCCGCCTGGGCGGGCGGCCTCTTCGCGCTCTCGATGTTCGCCTCCCTGCGGGTGTGGACGAACCTCGACGCCTGGAGCGACCTGCGGATCCTGATGGGGCTTCTGGGCGCCAGCAACTTCTTCTTCGGCGGCGCGCTGCTCGTCCGCTGGCTGGTCTGGGCGCCCCCCTCCCTCCGGCGATGACGGCGGGGGAGGGAGGGCGGGGGCCTACGCCAGGGTGACCTGGATCTCGCCCACGCCGCAGTCCACCTTCACCCGGGAGCGGCCGCGACCCTTGTCCCAGCTCAGCTTCCGCGCGATCAGGCCGGAGCTCTCGTAGCGATGGCCGGCGGCGAGCAGGACGGCCTCCCCGATGCCCGCGTCGAGGCGCGCCGAGCCGATCGCCTCCTTCGGCAGCGTGACGTGGACGTCGCCCACGCCGAGGTCGGCGGTGAGGTCTCCGGCGGTGCCCTGGATGGTCAGCTCGCCGACTCCCAGGTTCGCCCGCAGCGCCAGGTCGCGCGGCACGCGGACGGTGGCTCTCACGTTCAGGCCCCGGGCGCCTCCCCAGTGCGGCCAGTCCTTGACCTTGACGGCGAGCTGGCCCTTCTCGCCGTTGTAGACGAGCCGCAGCTCCCTGGCGGCGTTTTCGCAGCGGCTCGTCGGGCGGTCGCAGGTGATCTTGACGTCGAGGTCGACCTGGCGGCTGGCCCAGCCCTCGACCTGGACCTCGCCGACGGGGAAGTCCAGGAGGATGCGGTTGGCGGCGCCCACCGAGATCCGCTGCCGGAACGAGCGCACGACCTCCTTGGCGGCGGCGGGCGCCACCCCGAGCAGCGTGGCGGTGGCCAGGGTCAGAAAGGCGATTCGAGCGGTCTGGTTCATGATGGTCCCTCCAGTACGTCCTTACGAAGCGACTCGGGAGAAGGTTCCAATCCGCGCGGCATCACTTTTGCGGCACACTCCGGCGATGACCCCTCCCACCGACCCCCAGACCGCCGCCTTCGAGGAGGCCCATCCCGGGGACCGGATCATCCGCGACCTCGGCCTGACGATCGCGGGCACTGCCCTGGAGCCGGTGATCGCCGAGTTCGAGGCGGAGCTCGCGGCGGCCGGCGTCCGCCGGGTGCGCCCGCGCTTCTACCTGTCGACGGAATGGGGGGTGCCGTTCCAGACGATCGCCATCGCGATCCCCTTCTATCTCGCCCGGCCGGAGCTGACGGCTCTCCACGCCGAGCGCACGGGGCATGTCGAGGGGCTGGGCCGCTGGGATCTCCTGCGCTATCTCCGGCACGAGATGGGGCACGTGATCAACTACGCCTACGTCCTCTACGAGCGGGAGGACTGGGTGCGCTGCTTCGGGCCGATCACCCGGCCCTACCGGGAGGAGTACAGCCCCGAGCCGTTCAGCCGCCGCTTCGTCCGCCATCTGCCGGGCTGGTACGCCCAGAAGCATCCGGACGAGGACTGGGCCGAGACCTTCGCGGTGTGGATGACGCCGGGGCTCGACTGGCGCGCCGAGTACGCCGGCTGGCCCGAGGCGCTCGCCAAGCTGGAGTATTGCGACCGCGTGATGGGAGAGCTGCGCGATACCGATCCCGCGGTGACCGCGGACGAGCTGGACGAGGACGTCTCCGAGATCGCCTACACGCTCGACCAGTACTACCGCTCGTGGGAGATCGATCCCGGGGAGCTGCCGGGCCTGGACGGCTCGCTGCGGGCCATCTTCGAGGATTGGGGCCGGCCCGAGGACCTCTCGACGGACGCGCCGCGCCGGCCGGCCTCGGCGCTGATCCGCCGGCTGGCCCGCGACCTGCCGGCGGACGTCTACCGCTGGACCGGCCACTTCCCCGAGCGCACCCGCCTGCTGCTGACCCACCTCGCCGACCGCGCCGACGCGCTGGAGCAGGTCTACCCGGAAGACCGCGAGACCCCGGCGATCATCTCGCTGACGACGCTGGTCACCGCGCTGGCGATGAACCACGTGCAGAAGGGGAGCTACGTGCCGTAGGATAGTGTCCATGAAGATCACGACAGGCACGGTCGTCGCTGGCAAGATCGTGATGGAAGGAGATCCCTTCCCGGAAGGTTCCACGGTCACGGTCTTTGCTTCCGAAGGGGACGGTTTTTTCGAGCTGGGGCCTCGGGAGGAAGAAGAGCTCCTGGCCGCGATCGCTGAGGCCGATGCCGGTGACGTGATCGACGGCGAGGAGTTCTGGCGAGAGCTCAGAGGCCGGAGAGCTTGACCCGGCGGCTTCGTTGGACCCTTACTCGCCGCGCGGCGCGAGAGATTTCTGAAGCGGCAGCCTGGTGGAGAGCCAACCGGCCCAAGGCTCCCACCGCGTTTGACGACGAGGTTGATCGAGCTCTCGACCTGATCACGATACAGCCGGATATCGGCGCTCAGGCTCGCAGCATGAGGCTGTCGGGAGTCCGGCAGATTCACCTCAACCGCGTGCGCTATCACCTCTACTACCGGCGATCCCCTTCCTCGGGTGAGATCGTGGTGCTCTCCCTCTGGCACATGAGCCGCGGCTCGGACCCGAGGCTATGAGCCATACCGCTCCACCGCCAGAGCCACGATCCGCTGCACCAGCTCCGGGAACTCGATCCCTTCCGCCTGGGCCGCCACCGCGAACTCGCTCTCGGCTTCGAGATAGCAGCTCGCGTTGACCTCGATGACGTAGATCTCGCCGGTCTCGGTCAGCCGCAGGTCGACGCGGCCGTAGTCGCGCACGCGCAGGGCGCGGTAGGCGTCGACGGCTACCTTCTGGAGCTTCGCCCGCAGCTCGTCCGGGATGTCGGCCAGCACCGATTTCGTTCCCTTGTACTCGACGCTGTTCTTCTTCCACTTGGCCTTGGTGCCGGCGACGTGGGGGATCCCCTCGGGGAGGCCGGAGAAGTCCATCTCGATCGGCGGGAAGGCGACCGGCTCCCGGTTCCCCAGGACGCCGACGTAGAACTCCCGGCCCTCGATGTACTCCTCGACCAGGGCGGCGTCCTTCACCTTGTCGTGGATGAGCAGCACCCGCTTCATCAGCGACGTCGTGTCGCGCACCAGGGACTCGCCGTCGATGCCGATCGAGGCGTCGGCCGTCAGCGGCTTGACGAAGAGCGGCATGCGGAGGTTGCCCGCCGTCTCGAAGTCGGCGTCCTGCGAGAAGACGGCGAAGTGGGGGAAGAGGATGCCCTCGAAGGCGAACACCTTTTTGGCGAGGCCCTTGTCCTGCCGCAGGTAGAGCTCGCCCGGGCCGCCGCCCGTATAGCGCAGGGAGAGGAGGTCGAGCACGCCCGCCACGGCGACGTCGCCGCCGTTGTTGTCCCCGAAGCTTTCGAGGAGGTTGAAGACGAGGTCCGGCCTGCGCCGGGAGAACCCGGAGACCAGTTTCCGGATATCATCATGAACGCCGAAGATCGACACGCGGTGCCGGCTCTTGCGCAGAGCGGCCGCCACCTGGTCGACCACGACGTCGTAGGACTTGGGATCGTCGCTTTCGAGACCTGCCAGAACGGTGATATTCATCGCGCCGGTGCCTCGTGCAAGGGTTGCGCCAGAGGCGGCCCGGACGCCGGCGAGCCTTCCCGAAGGGAGGGGTATATCCCCAACGGGATTCGAACCCGTGTCGCCGCCTTGAAAGGGCGGTGTCCTGACCACTAGACGATGGGGACCCAGAGGATGCGATCGCCGCGAGCGCGGCGGCCGTGCTAAATGTACCACAGGGGCGTTCTTCCCGTTCCGGGAAGAGCTGGAGGGAACGAGGATGGAGCCACAGACGTCTGGAGAGGTCGGGAATGGGGTGAAGATCGCGACGCCGGAGGAGCTGGCAGCCTATCTCGCCGGCGGCGGGCCCCTGGCGGGGTGCGTCTTCCAGGGTCTGGATCTGACGGGCTGCACGGATGTGCTGCTGGCCGGGCCGCTGGCGGGAGCCATCTTTCTGGGCTGCCTGCTGGCGCCCCCAGCGCTCGCCCACGCCCAGGATTGCGGCGCCCTCATCTTTCCCCGCATCGCCGACATCCCGTACGACCCGTACAAGGGCTCGGTCTACACGGTCGCCGAGCTCTACGCGGGTTTCGATCCCGCCCGGCCCGGGAGCTACGCCACCACCCTGGACGCCCGGGTGTACGCCCACTACCGGCAGACCGGCGGGGACAACACTCCCATTCTCAAGGAGGCGCTGGCGCGGCGGCTGCACGACCACTCGGTCACCAACGACCTCAAGGCGCTGCTCAGCGGCCAGAAGGTCGTCGCCTTCATGGGCGGGCACGACCTGAGCCGCACCGCCCCGGAGTTCGCGGGCGTGGCCGTGGCCGCCCGGGAGCTGCGGCGCAAGGGTTATCTGGTGGTGACCGGCGGCGGGCCCGGCGCCATGGAGGCGGCCCACCTGGGAGCCTGGTTCGCGCCGCGGCCCGACGGCGAGCTCGCACAGGGTCTGGAGATCCTGGCGCGGGCCCCCCTCTTCTCGCCCGTCGAGGACTGGCTCGCCGCCGCCTTCGAGGTGCGGGCGCGGTTTCCCCTGGCCGCCGTCGCCGAGCCCTGGAGCATCGGCATTCCCACCTGGGTCTACGGCTCCGAGCCGCCCAACGCCTTCGCCACCTCGATCGCCAAGTATTTCGCCAACTCCCTGCGCGAGGAGGGCCTGCTGTCGATCGCCGATCACGGCGTGGTCTTCGCGCCGGGGAGCGCCGGCACGATCCAGGAGATCTTCGACGACGCCTCCCAGAACCACTACAAGACGTTCGGCAGGTTCGGCCCGATGATCTTCTTCGGCGAGGGTTACTGGAAGTGGCGCAAGCCGGTCTATCCGCTGCTGGCCCAGCTCGCCGCCGGCGTCGAGTACGGCCGGTGGCTGGCGATCACCGACGACCCCGCCGAGATCGTCCGGCTCGTCGAGCGGTTCGCCGCCGCCCAAGTCTCGGGCCAGAACGGCGCGTAGGGTGCGCTGCGCGCACCAGAACCGCAAAGGTGCGCACAGCGCACCCTACGGGAGCCGCCGCAGGGCCTCCTCGAAGCGCCGGGCGAGGGCCTCGATCGTGGAGCGGCGGTGCAGGGCCTCGCTGTATTGCAGGATGACCTCGAGCCGGCCGCCGGTCGCGTAGGACTCGATCTCCAGCACGTGGTGCCGCAAGGCGCGGGCGCTGCGGGAGGCCCGCCGGGGATCGCCGGCGCGGGTGAGCCGGGCCGGGCCCTCGGACGGGCTCGCGAGCCGTCCCTGGTAGCTGAAGCCCACCTCGGCCACCGGCAGGGCCGCCAGGGCCGCGGCGACACCGGAGCGGCGGCTGAGGTGGCGGAGCAGGCCGAAGCCGATCCCCCGGCGCGGCACCTCCCGGAGCTGTTGCCGGACGCGCTCTCGGGCTTCCCCGGGATCGGTGACTCCGGACAGGTCGAGCAGCAGCGGGTACCGGGAGCCGAACCAGCCCACGGTGCGCGAGAGGTCCACGCCGTCGAAGAGCGGCTCGCGGCCGTGGCCTTCGAGATCGACCCGCAACCGGGGCTCGCCCGTCCAGCCGGAGACGGCCAGCGCCGCGGCGGCGAGCAGGAGGTCCCGCACCTGGGCCGCTGGGGTGCCGCCGAGCAGGCGGCGGGTCTCGTCCGGCGGCAGCGAGAGGGCGACCTCGCGGGCCGTGGATTCCAGGTTGATCCCCGCGGGATGATCGAGCGGCAGGCGGAGGGGCCGCCGGCGGGTGTCGTCGAGCCAGTACCTCAGCTCCTCGTGGAGATCGTCGCCCTGGGCATATTCGTCCAGGCGGCGTGCCCACTCCGCCCAGGAGGTGGTGCGGGCCGGCAGCCGCGGCTCGCGGCCCTGGAGCA
This sequence comes from Thermoanaerobaculia bacterium, assembly GCA_036402955.1. Taxonomy (GTDB): domain Bacteria; phylum Acidobacteriota; class Thermoanaerobaculia; order Multivoradales; family UBA5704; genus DATARR01. The sequence goes on along the minus strand of DASWRX010000222.1, from coordinate 28,690 downwards.
GGGCGTCGTAGGCGGTTTCCAGGTCCTCGGCGAGGATGCCCCAGGAGACGAAATCCACCACCAGTTGATGGGCGATCGCCAGCAGCCGGCCGGGCTCGCCGGGGCCATCGTCGCCGGCATCGAAGGCGGCGAAGCGCGCCAGCGGTCCCCGCGCGAGATCCAGGCTCCCTTGCAGCTCCTCCGCCGCGCGCTCGATCGCCGCCAATCGTTCCGCTTCCGGCAACCCGGAGAGATCGACGAGCGTGAAGGGCGCCGGACCGCCGGTCGGGGCATGATGCTGGCGCCAGACGTCGCCGGAGCGTTCGAAGCGGAGCCGCAGGGAGTCGTGGCGCTCCAGGCAGATCGCCGCGGCGCCTGCGAGCGCGGCGGGGACGAACGGCGTGGCCCGGCGCAGCAGCGACATGTTCCAGTGATGGGGATCGACCGCCGCCAGCTCCAGGAGCCAGCGCTGGCTGGGGGTGAGGGGGATCTCGCCGGCTTCCGGAGAGGCGGTGGCGGGCTCCACGATGAGGGCCTCGGCACCCTCCGCCAGCTCGGACAGCGGGGGATCTTCGAGCACCCGCCGCGGGCTCAAAGCCAGACCGGCCCGCCGCGCCCGCGCCAGCACCTGGAGGGCGAGGATCGAGTCGCCGCCCAGCTCGAAGAAGCGGTCGGCGAGGCCCACCCGCTGGACGCGCAGGATCTGCCGCCAGAGATCGGCCAGCGTCCTTTCGGCAGGGGTGCGCGGCGGCTCGAAGGGCCGGTGGGCGTCGAGGACGGCGGGCTCGGGCTCGGGCAGCGCCCGGCGATCCACCTTGCCGCTGGCGGTCCACGGCATCGCGTCGAGGGTGACGAAGAGGGCGGGGACCATGTGCGCCGGCAGCCGATCGCCCAAGGTCCGGCGCAGCCCGGCGGCGTCGATCCCCTGGCCGTCCCGGGGCACGACGTAGGCGATCAGCCGGTTTCCTCCCGGCCCGGGCTGGGCCACGACCGCGGCGTCCCGCACCTCCGAAAGCGCGGCCAGGTGGCTTTCGATCTCTTGGAGCTCGACGCGGAATCCCCGTACCTTGACCTGGTGGTCGACGCGGCCCAGGTGATCGACGTCGCCGTCCGGGCGGTGGCGCGCCAGGTCGCCGGTGCGGTAGAGCCGCGCGCCCGGCGCGCCGCCGAAGGGGTCGGGGAGGAAGCGTTCGGCGGTCAGGTCCGGCCGCCGGTGGTAGCCGCGGGCGAGGCCCTCGCCGCCGATCCAGAGCTCGCCGGGAACCCCGACGGGCGTCGGCCGGCCCCGGCGGTCGAGCACGTAGTAGGTGGTGTTGGCCATCGGGCGGCCGATCGGCGGCTCGAGGTCCTCATCAGTGCCTTCGAGACGGACGCGGTGGAGCGACGAGGTGACCGTCGTCTCGGTGAGGCCGAAGATGTTGAGCAGCGGCACCCCGAGCCGGGCCCAGGCCGCCACGGCGTCCGGCGACGGCTTCTCGCCGCCCACGATCAGGAGGCGCAGGGACTCCGGGGCGGCCGAGCCGGTGGCGGCGAGGTCGGTCACCCACTCGCGCCAGAAGGCCGTGGGCAGCTCGACCACGGTGATGCCGTGGCGGACGAGCGCGCGCTGGAAGTCCGTGGTGGAGAGCAGCAGGTCCGCCTCCGGCAGCACCACGGCGGCGCCGGCGAGCCAGGTGGGGAAGACCTCCTCGACCATCACGTCGAAGGAGATCGAGGCGAACTGGAGCACCCGGTCCTCAGGGGTCAGCTCGAAGCAGCGCACCATCTCCAGGCTGTAGTTGACCAGCGGCCGGTGCGGCACCAGCACCCCCTTGGGCCGCCCCGTCGAGCCCGAGGTGTAGATGGCGTAGGCCAGGCCTTCCGCCGCCGTCCGGCGTCCGGGATCGCCGTCCGGCCGGCGGCCGATCGCCTCGGCGTCCGCGTCCAGGAGAACGGTCGGCGCCTGGTGTGGGGGCAGCCGGTCCAGCAGGCGCTCCTGGATGACGAGCATCCCGATACCGGCGTCCGCGATCAGGGTGGCCAGCCGCTCCCGGGGGTAGGCGGGATCGAGCGGCAGGTAGGCGCCGCCGGCCTTGAGGATGCCGAGCAGGGCGATCGCCAGCTCCAGCGAGCGCTCGGCGCAGAGCCCCACCAGCGTCTCCGGCCGCAGGCCCAGGGCGAGGAGGTGATGGGCGAGCTGGTTGCTCCGGCGGTCGAGCTCGCCGTAGGTCAGGACCTCGTCGCGGAAAATCGCCGCCGTGGCTGCGGGCGCGCGGGCCGCCCGCCCGGCGATCAGCTCGTGGATCAGCGCCTCGCGCGGGAACGGCGCGGCCGTGGCGTTCCAGCCCTGGAGGATCTGCCGGCGCTCGGCGTCGCCGAGCAGGGGGAGATCGCCGAGAGCGAGATCGGGGCTCGCCGCCGCGCCCGCCAGGAGGTTCGCGAGGTGCTCCTGCCAGCGCCCGATCGTCGCCGGCTCGAACAGGTCGGTGCTGTAGATGCAGTCGAGGGTCAGGCCGTCCGGTCCCTCGGCGGCGTTCCATTCGACGTCGAACGGCGCCGAGCGCGTGGGATTCTCCGCCAGCTCGACGGCGAGGCCCGGGAGAGCGAGCCCGGCGAAGCGGTCGAGGTTGAAGGTGGTGGAGAGCAGCGGCGGCCGGCCGGGATCGGCGGCGATCCCGAGCTTGCGGACCAGGCGGCTGAACGGATAGCCCTGGTGCTCGTAGGCGTCGAGCACCTCGGTGCGGGTGGCCTGCACGAGCCCGGCGAAGGTCGAGTCTTCCTGGAGGCGGGCGCGCAGGGGGAGGAAGCTGATGCAGTAGCCCACCAGGGGACCCCCCGCGGGCGGGCTGACGGTGGGGATGCCCACGATCAGGTCGTCCTGCCCGGCGAGCCGGTGGAGCAGCGCCTCGAACCCGGCGAGCAGCAGCGTGAAGAGGGTGGCGCCCGACCGGCCGGCCAGCCGCTTGAGATCGGCGGCGAGGGCGGGATCCAGGCGGCGGGAGTGGCGGTCGCCGGCGTAGGTCCGCACCGGCGGCCGGGGGTGGTCGGCCGGCAGCTCGAGCGAGGGGAGCGGCGGCGCGAGCCGCGCCAGCCAGAAGGCTTCCAGGCGCTCCATCTCCGGCCCCTGCTGGCGCGCCGCGGTCTCGGCGGCCCAGCGGCCGTAGGAGGTGGGCGCGGGCAGCCGGGCGGGCTCGGCGGAGATCTCAGCTCCATACAGCCGGGCGATCTCGTTCAGCAGCACGCCCAGCGAGCGGGCGTCGGCCACGATGTGATGGACGGTGAGCGCGAGCGCGTGGAGCTCGTCCTCCAGGCGGATCAGGCGGGCGCGGACCAGCGGCCCGCGGGCGAGGTCGAAGGGGCGGCGGGCCTCGGTTTCGAGCAGGGCGTCCAGGTTCTCGACTCCGGCGTCCGTCCATGCCAGCTCGACCGCAAGATGGGGCGCGAAGGTCTGGGTCTCTCCCAGGGGATCGATGGTGGCGCGCAGGGCCTCGTGGCGGTCGACGACCCCCTGCACGGCCCGGGCGAGGGCATCGCGCCGCAGCGGTCCCCGCAGGCGCAGCGAGAGCGAGAGGTTGTAGGCCACCGACGCCGCCTCGCCGAGCTGGGCCAGGGCCCAGATCTCGCGCTGCGCTTCGGTCAGCGGCCGGCGGTCGGGCTCCTTGGCGGCGGCCAGAAAGCCGCCGCGGGCGAGATCCCGCAGGGTCTCCCGGACCGCCTCCACCACCCGCTGGAGGTCCTCTTCCGTGTGAGCGGTCGAGAGGTAGCAGAGCCGCCGCTCCCAGATGTAGATCCCCTTCTCCAGCAGGTGGAAGAAGAAGAGGTCGGCCCACGGCCAGTCGCGGGGAAAGCGGAAGGCGAGCAGCGAGCCGAAGCGCACCGTGCGGGCGGCGAGGCCGGCCGCCGCGAAGAGGGCGTCGAGCGCGCCGCCGAGCCGCGCCGCGCGCCGGCCCAGCTCCTCCTGGAGCCCGGGGCTCGCCTTGAGCTTGCGCAGGACGGCGACGGCCGCCGCCATCACCAGCGGATGGCGGAAGAAGGTGCCGGAGAAGAAGGTGGTGTCCGCCTCCGGCAGCGAGCGGTCGCCGTAGCGCCAGTCGCCGCCGTCCACGGCGTCCATCCAGGCCGCCTTGCCGGCCACGACGCCGATCGGCAGGCCGTTGGCCACCGCCTTGCCGTAGGTGACGAGGTCGGCCTCGACGCCGAACAGGGCCTGGATGCCGCCGGGGTGCATGCGGAACCCGGTCACCACCTCGTCGAAGATCAGGGTGATGCCGTGGTCGCGGGTGAGCTCGCGCAGGCGGCGCAGCAGCTCGGCGTTCTCGAGGTCGGGCCGGCGGCTCTGCAGCGGCTCGACGAGCACGGCGGCCAGCTCGCCGGCGTGGGCCTCGACCACGGAGAGCGAGTCGAGGCCCTCCCAGTCGAGCACCAGCACGTCGGCGATCAGGCTCGCCGGCACGCCGGGGGCGGCCGGCACCGGGCGGAGGCGGCCGTCCGATCCCAAGGCTCCGCGGGCCAGGATGCCGTCGAAGGTGCCGTGGTAGGAGCCGGCGAAGAGGGCGATCCGCGGCCGGCCGGTGATCGCGCGGGCGATGCGCAGGGCGTTCATCACCGCCTCGGTGCCCGAGTTGCAGAAGGTCACCCGCTCGGCGCCGGTCAGCTCGGAGATCAGGGCGGCGGCCTCGCCCGCGGTCGCGGACTCGGGGCCGATCTGGACGCCGAGGTCGAGCTGCTCCCGCAGCGCCGCCTGGAGGAAGTCGGGGGAGTGGCCGAAGAGCAGCGCCCCGAAGCCCATGGTGAGGTCCACGTACTCGTGGCCGTCCACGTCCCACAGCCGCGAGCCGGCGGCGCGGTGGGCCACCAGGGGATAGATCAGCTCCTTCCAGAGCAGGCGGAAACCGGCGGTGGCGCGGCTGTTGGCGAGCGCCCGCCGGTCGGCCTGGGCCTTCTCCTTGGAGCCGCGGGTGCGGGCGGAGAGCCTCGCGATGAGCCCGTCGAGGTGCTCGCGCTGGCGGGGGCTCAGCTCTGTGCTGCCGGAGCGCTCCGAGCGGTCGAGCGGCTGGAAGGGGACGAAGGCCGGCCGCGGCGGCGGAGCGAGCCGCAGGGGCGGAGCGGGCGCGCGGCCGCGCGTGGCCAGCATCTCGATCTGGCGCTCCATCACCCGCAATTGCTCGGCGAAGATCGATCGCAGGTCGTCGGGGAGAGGGGGCGGCGGCGGCGGCGCCAGATGGGGGACGGCGACGGGCTCGGTGTCCTCCGGAGCCAGGTGCGCCGCCAGGGCGTCGATCGTCGACAGCTCCTCCATCAGCCGGCGGAAGGGGACCTTGGCGCCGAGCCGTTCCTGGATCTGCTGGCTGGCGCGCAGCAGGAAGAGGGAGTCGGCGCCCATCTCGAGGAAGGTGGCGTCGAGGGCCACCTGCCCGGCGGGGACCCCGAAGAGCTCCGCGAAGAGGCTCTGGAGACGGTCGCGGAGCTGCCGCCGGCGCGGGGTCTCGTCCTCGGTCCACAGCGGTTCGGCCATCGCGGTCTCCTTACTCCTATTCGGTCTCGGCCAGCAGGTCGAGCTGGCGGGAGATCAGGGCGAGCTGGCGCGCCAGGATCTCCTCGATCCCACCGCTCTCCTCTTCTCTCAGGACGGGCTCGGCGACCGCCTGGGATGGACGGCGGAGCCGGTAGGAGCGGCGCTCAAAGGGGTAGGTGGGCAGGGGGACCCGGCGGCGGGGCCCGCCATGGAGCGCCGGCCAATCCAGCCGCGTTCCGGCCAGCCAGAGGCGGCCCGCGGCGTCGAGCAGTGAGGCGATCTCGGGTCTCCCCTCGCCGCCACGATGGCGCGGGAGCGAGGGGACCGCGGCCTCCCTCCCGGCCAGAGGTCCCAGCGTCTGCCGCGCCAGGGCGCTCAGCGCGTCGCCCGGGCCGACCTCCAGGAACAGCCGGCGGGGCTCCTCGGCGAGCCGCCGCACGCCGTCGGCGAAGCGCACGGTGGCCCGCAGGTGCCGCGCCCAGTAGCCCGGGTCGGTGGCCTCCGCGGCCGTGATCCAGTCGCCGGTGACGTTCGAGAGGAAGGGGATGCGCGGCTCCTGGAGGCCTACGCGGCGGACGCGCGCCGCGAACGCGGGGAGGATCGGCTCGACCGCGGCCGAGTGGAAGGCGTGCGAGGTGGCGAGGCGCCGGCCCGGCAGGCCGCGCTCCCGCAGCCGCTCCTCCAGCTCGGCGATGGCGGCGTCCGGTCCCGACGCCACGCAGCGGCCGGGAGCGTTGACGGCCGCGATAGCGAGGCCGGGGAAAAGGAGGGCCGCCAGCTCCGCCTCGGCGAGGGGGACGGCGAGCATGGCCCCGCCGGGGAGCGCCTGCATCATGGCGCCCCGGGCGGCCACCAGCTCCAGGGCCGCCGGGAGGTCGAACACCCCGGCGAGGCAGGCGGCCGTGTACTCGCCCACGCTGTGGCCGAGGAGCGCCGAGGGCTGGACCCCCCAGGACATCCAGAGCCGCGCCAGCGCGTGTTCGAGGACGAAGAGGGCCGGCTGGGCCACGGCGGTGGGGCGCAGCCGCTCGTCGTCCCCGGAGAAGAGCGCCTCCCGGAGGTCGAAGCCGAGGGGAGGCCGGAGGATCTCGCAGCAGCGGTCCACCTCCGCGCGGAAGACCGCTTCCCGCGCATAGAGCTCGCGGCCCACGCCGGCCCGCTGAGCGCCCTGGCCGGGGAACAGGAACGCGACCTCCGGCGTGCCGGCGGGCCGCTTGCGCGCCGGCCCGTGCCGGAGCGCCGCAGCGGCCGCGGAGAGATCGGCGCCGACGGCGAAGCGCCGGTGCTCGAAGGCGCGGCGGCCCGCCTGAAGGGTGAAGGCCACGTCCGCCAGGTCCTGCTCCGGATGCTCGGCGAGATGGCCCGCCAGCCGCTCCGTGGCGGCGTCCAGGGCCGTCTCGGTCCGCGCCGAAAGGAGGAGCAGGTGCCAGTCCCCTGCCGTCACCGCGGCGTCCGGAACGGGCGCCTCCTCCAGGATCACGTGGGCGTTGGTGCCGCCGATCCCGAAGGAGCTCACCCCCGCCCGCCGGGGAGCGCCGTTGCGGGGCCAGGGAGCGAGACGGGCGTTGACGTGGAAGGGGCTGGCCGCGAAGTCGATGCGGGGGTTGGGGGCGCGGAAGTGCAGGCTGGGCGGGATCGCCTCGCGCTCCAGGGCGAGCACCGTCTTGATCAGCCCCGCGACGCCGGCCGCCGAGCCGAGGTGCCCGAGGTTGGTCTTGATCGCGCCGAGGGCGCAGAAGCCCCGCCGGTCGGTGGCGGCGCGGAACACCTGGGTCAGCGCCGCGATCTCGATCGGATCGCCCATCGGCGTGCCGGTGCCGTGGGCCTCGACGTAGCCGATGCTGCCGGCGTCGATCCGCGCCAGCGCCAGGGCTTCCCCGATCACCCGCGCCTGGCCGTCGACGCTGGGCGCGGTGAAGCCGACCTTGGCCGCGCCGTCGTTGTTGACCGCCGAGGCGCGCACCACGGCGCGGATGGCGTCGCCGTCGGCCAGGGCGTCCTCCAGGCGCTTGAGCAGCACGACGCCCGCGCCATGGCCGCCGACGGTCCCCCGCGCGTCCGCGTCGAAGGCCCGGCAGTGGCCGTCGGGCGAGTAGATGCCGCCCTCCTGGTAGCGGTAGCCCCGCGCCTCGGGCAGGTGGAGCGAGACCCCGCCGGCCAGCGCCATGTCGCACTCGCCGTCGAGCAGGCTCCTGCAGGCCAGGTGGACGGCGACGAGCGAGGTCGAGCAGGCCGTCTGCAGCGTGAAGCTGGGGCCGGAGAGGTTCAGCTTGTAGGAGATGCGGGTGGCCACGAAGGAGGTGCCGGAGCCGATCATCTCCTCCATGTCCGCCGGCGCGCCGGCCAGGTAGTCGCTGTCGTCCGCGCCCACGAACACCCCGACCGGCCCGGCCTGCTCCTCCTGGCCGTAGCCGGCGGCCTCCAGGGCCTCCCAGGCGCATTCGAGCAGGAGGCGCTGCTGCGGATCGGCCCGCTCCGCCTCCCGGGGGGTGAACCCGAACAGGCCGGCGTCGAAGAGATCCCCGCCGCGCAGCACTCCCCAGGCCTTGACGTAGGCCGGATCGCGGAGGAGGCGGAGGGGAACGCCGGCCTCCCGCAGCTCCGCGTCGGAGAGCTCGGAGATCGATTCGACGCCGGCCGCGAGGTTGCCCCAGAGCTCCTCGGGGCTCGCCGCGCCCGGCACGCGGCAGGCCATGGAGAGGATGGCGACGGCGTCCTGGATCGGTTCGCTCACCCCTGCTCCCTGGCGCCTCCCCGGCTCTGCCGGCGGAGCTCGCGGCGGCGCGCCGCCGAGCCGGCCCGCGCCTCCTGGCCGGCGCCGGCCACCCGCGCCGGCACGGCGCTCTCCGCGGCGTTCCCCTGGAGATGGCCGGCCAGCGAGCGGACGGTGGGGAAGCGGAACAGGTCGACGGTCGAGACCGGCCGGCCGAGCTCATTCTCGAGCCGTCCCTGGACCTGGTGGATGAGGAGCGAATGGCCGCCGAGGTCGAAGAAGTTGTCCTCGAGGCTCACCTCGGCGCGGCCGAGGAGCTCCTCCCAGTGCCGGGCGATCAGACGCTCGAGGTCGGTGCGCGGCCGCTCGACCGGACCCGCCGGCCGCGCGCGCTCCGGCGCCGGCAGCGCCCGCCGGTCCACCTTGCCGTTGGCCGAGAGCGGCAGGCCCGCCAGCGGCACGAAGGCGGCCGGCACGGCGTAGGAGGGGAGCGTCCGTTGCAGGAACCCGCGCAGGGTCTCGATCTCCAGCTCCCGCGCGGCGACGACGTAGGCCACCAGCCGCGGGTCGCCGGCGAGGTCCTCGCGCATCACCACCACGCTCTGCTCGACGTCCGGATGGGCGGCGAGCACCGCCTCGATCTCCCCCAGCTCGATGCGGAAGCCGCGCAGCTTGACCTGGTGGTCGGTCCGCCCCAGGTATTCCAGCTCCAGCGCCAGCTCCCTGCCTCCGGAAGCGGGGCGCCAGCGCGCGAGATCGCCCGTCCGGTACATGCGCCCGCCGGGTTGATCCGCGGCGAAGGGGTCCGGCACGAAGCGCTCGGCGGTCAGCTCCGGCCGGCCGAGATAGCCGCGCGCGAGTCCCGCTCCGGCCAGGTGGAGCTCGCCGGGCACGCCGGGCGGCGCCAGCTCGCCGTCGCGGTCGAGCACGTGGGCCCGCGTGCCGTCCACCGGCCGGCCGATCGCCGGCGCGCCGCGTCCCCCGCGGCCGATGAGGGCGAAGGTGGAGTAGGTGGTGTCCTCCGACGGGCCGTAGAGGTTCCAGACCCGCTCGACGCCGGCCGCGTAGACGCCGTCGACGAGCGGGCGCTTCAGGGCCTCGCCCGCCAGGTTGACGGTCCGCACCGAAGGCGGCAGGGCCCCCTGCCGCACCAGCTCGGCCATGGCCGAGGGGACGGTGTTGATCAGGGTCACCTCGCCGCGGGCGGGGAGAGCGGGGAGCGCGAGCGCGTTCTCGGCCAGGATCACCCGGCCGCCGCGCGACAGCGGCACGAACAGCTCGAAGACCGAGAGGTCGAAGCCGATCGAGGTCGCGAACAGCACGCCCCGCAGCTCGGCGTCGCTCCAGGGCGCCCGCGCCCAGCGCACCATGGCGACGGCGCTCCGGTGCTCGATGCCCACCGCCTTGGGCCGCCCGGTCGAGCCCGAGGTGTAGATGAGGTATGCAAGGTTACCGGGCAGGACGGGAGCATCCGCCGCCTCTTCCCGATCGTCCTCGCGGTCCTCCAGACAGAGGACCGCGGCCCCGTGGGGCGGGAGCCGGCCGCGCAGACCGGCCTCGGTCAGCACGACCGAGACCCCGGAGTCTTCGAGCGTCCAGGCCAGCCGCTCCTCGGGGTGGGCCGGGTCGAGCGGCACGTAGGCGCCGCCCGCCTTGAGCGCGGCGAGCAGGGCCACCACCATCTCCGCCGAGCGGGTCAGGAAGATCCCCACCCGCGCCTCGGGGCCCACGCCGAGCCGGCGGAGGCGGCGGGCGAGGCGGCCGGCCCGCGCGTCGAGCTGGTGATAAGTCAGGCGTTCGTGGCCGGCGATCAGGGCCTCGGCGTCGGGGGTCTTCGCCACCTGCGCCGCGAAGAGCTGGTGCAGGCAGGTCTCCTCCGGCGCCAGCGGCTCGCCGCTCCCCGCCGCGAGGAGCTGCCGGCGCTCGGCGGGGGAGAGGAGCGGCAGCTCGGAGACGGGCGTTTCGGGCTCGGCCGCGGCGGCGGCGAGCAGGCGCTCGAACGCGCCGGCCAGCCGCTCGACCGTGGGCCCGTCGAAGAGGTCACGGTCGTACTCCCAGGTCCCGGCCAGCCCCGCGGCCGTGGGGCCGAGGTCGAGCGTGAGGTCGAACTTCGCCGTGCCGGTGTCGAACCCCGCTTCCTCGACGTCCAGCCCGGCGAGCCGCAGGGGCTCCAGCGGGGCGCTCTGGAGGACGAGGAGGACCTGGAAGATGGGCGCGTGGGCGAGGCTGCGCTCCGGTTGCAGGGCCTCGACCAGCTTCTCGAACGGCAGCTCCTGGTGGCCGAAGACGTCGAGGGTCGTCCGCCGCACCCGCGCCAGGAGATCGGCGAAGCGCGGCCGGCCGGAGAGGTCGGCGCGCAGGGCGAGCGTGTTGACGAAGAAACCGATCAGCCCCTCGATCTCGGGGCGGTTGCGGTTGGCGACGGGCGTGCCCACCACCACGTCGTCCTGCCCCGCGAGGCGATGGAGCAGGGCGCCGAGGGCCGCCAGCAGCAGCATGAACGGGGTGGCGCCCTGGCGGCGGGCGAGCGCCGCCAGCGCCGCGGAGGTTTCGGCCGGCAGGCGCGCCGGCAGCCGGCCGCCGCGGTAGCGCTGCATCGGCGGCCGCGGCCGGTCGGCGGGCAGCTCCAGCAGGGCCGGGGCGCCGGCGAGCCGCGCCCGCCAGAAGTCCACCTCCCGCTTGAGCACCGGCCCCTTCAGCCAGCCGCGCTGCCAGGCGGCGAAGTCGCCGTACTGGAAAGCGAGGTCGGGAAGGGGGTCGCCATCCTCGTAGAGGGCGCCCAGCTCGCGCTGGAGGATGCCCATCGACCAGCCGTCGAGGGCGATGTGATGGAGGCTGAGCAGGAACAGGTGGTCGTCCTCGCCCCGGCGCAGCAGGCAGGCGCGCAGGGGCAGGCCGGCCGCGAGGTCGAAGGGGCGGCGGAACAGCTCGCCGGCGAGGCGCCTCTCCTCGGGCTCGCGCGCCGCCTCCGGCAGGCCGCCGAGGTCCACGAGGGACAGCGCGGGAAGCTCCCGGGAGACCGACTGCACCGGCTCTCCGGCCAGCTTGTGGTATCGGGTGCGCAGAATCTCGTGCCGCTCCACCAGGCCGCGCAGGGCCTCCTCCAGACGCGCCGGCCGCAGCGGACCGGCCAGCCGGTAGCGGCGGGAGGTGTGGTAGGCGGGGCTCTCCGGCTCCATCTGGTGGAGGAACCAGAGCCGCTGCTGGCCGAAGGAGAGGGGCAGCGGGCGGTCCCGGCGGACCGTCCGGAGCGGCGGCGCGTCGGGCCGCTTGCCGCCGGTCTGGAGAGCCACCTGAGCCAGGTGAGCGGCCACCCCGGCCACGGTCGGCGCCTCGAACAGGACCGGCAGCGGCACCTCGATTCCGAAGACCGCCGCGGTCCGCGACAGGATGCGGATCGCCAGCAGGGAATGGCCGCCGAGGGAGAAGAGGTCGTCCTCCACCCCCACCCGCTCGACGCCGAGCACCTCGGACCAGATCTGGACCAGGATCTCCTCGGCGGGACCGCGCGGCGCAATATACGTGTCCGCCAGCTCGGCCGCCGGATCGGCGGGGGCCGGCAGGGCCCGGCGGTCGACCTTGCCGTTGGGAGTGAGCGGCAGCGCCGCCAGCTCGATCACGGCCGCCGGCAGCATGAACTCGGGGAGCCGGCGCCGCAGATCGTCCCGCAGCTCTTCCCGCAGACCGGCCCGTCCGGGAGCCGGCACGACGTAGGCGAGGAGGCGGGCCTCGCCGCCGCGTCGCTCCACCACCACGGCCGCGGCGGCGACCGCCGGGTGCTCCGCCAGCGCGGCCTCCACCTCTCCGGGCTCGACGCGGAAGCCGCGGATCTTGACCTGCTGGTCGATGCGGCCCAGGAACTCCAGCGTGCCGCCGGGGCGCCAGCGCGCGAGATCCCCCGTCCGGTAGAGCCGTCCTCCGGGCGGTCCGAAAAAATCGGGGATGAACCGCTCGGCGGTCAGCGCCGGGCGGTGGAGATAACCGGCCGCCAGGCCGTCGCCGCCGATCAGCAGCTCGCCGGGAACGCCGACCGGCGCCGGCGCCCCCCCGGAGTCCACGACGTGGACGCGGGCGTTGCCGATCGGGCGGCCGATGGGCACCGGGCCCGCCGCCGGATCGATCTGGTGGATCGGGTGGCAGCAGGTGAAGGTCGTCCCCTCCGTGGGGCCGTAGCCGTCGATCAGCGTCAGGCCGGGGAGCCGGGCGAGCGTCCGCGCCACGTGCGCCGGCGACAGCACGTCGCCTCCCGCGAGGAGCTGGCGCAGGGAGCGGAAGCCGGAGAGGTCCCCCTCGGCCACCTGGTGGAACAGCCCGGCGGTGAGCCACAGGGTCGTCACCCCGTGGCGCTCCACGGCCTCGGCGAGAGAGGCCGGCGTCGGGGTTTCGGGCGGGAAGATCGCCAGGCGGCCGCCGTGCAGGAGCGGGCCCCAGAGCTCCAGGGTGGAGGCGTCGAAGGAGACCGGCGCGAGTTGGAGGAAGACCTCGTCCGGGCCGAAGCGGGCGAAGCCGCTGCCGTGCACCAGCCGCACGACGTTGCGGTGGGTCACCGCCACCCCCTTGGGCCGTCCGGTCGAGCCCGAGGTGTACATCACGTAGGCGAGGTCGTCCGGTCCGGCGAGACCCGGCGGCGGAGTGGCGGGCACCCGCGCGATCGCCTCATCGCTGTTGCAGAGGAAATCCCCATCGACGACCAGGAGCGCGCCGGTGTCCGCGAGCATGAAGGCGACGCGCTCGGCGGGATAGCCGAGGTCGAGCGGCACGTAGGCGGCGCCGCTCTTCAGGATGCCCAGGATGGCGGGCGCGAGGTCGAGCGAGCGGGGGACGGCGAGGGCCACCAGCTCTCCCGGCCCGGCGCCCAGCGCGCGCAGATGGTGCGCCAGGCGGTTGGCCCGGGCGTCGAGCTCGCCGTAGGTCAGGCTCGCGGCGCCGAAGACCACCGCCACCGCCTCCGGCGTGGCCGCGGCCTGGCGCCCGAAGAGGTCGGGGATGGCGGCCTCGGGGTAGAGGGCGGCGGTGTCGTTCCAGCCGTGGAGCAACTCGGCGCGCTCGGGCGCCGAGAGGAGCGGCAGCTCGGACAGCGCGAGCCGCGGGTCCGCCAGGGCGCCGGCCAGCAGGGTCCGGTAGTGCGCGTCCAGGCGGCGGACGGTGGCGGCGTCGAAGAGGTCCGTGTTGTACTCCCAGCGGAGGCTCGCCCAGCGGTCCTCCGCGCTCTCGCCGCGCCCGGCCCGCTGCTCGCCGCGCGGTATGACGATGACGTTCACGTCCATCTTGGCCGTGCCGTTGGCGAGGATCTCGGGCGCCATCTCCAGGCCGCCGAAGCGGACCTCGGGGACCGGCGAGTCGTGGAAGTTGAACATCCATTGGAAGACGGGGTTGCGCCCCGCCCGCCGCTCCACCCGCAGCTCCTGCACCAGCCGCTCGAACGGCAGGTCCTGGTGGGCGTGGGTCTCCAGCGCCAGCTCGCGGACGCGCCCGAGGAGATCCTGGAAGCCCGGATTCCCCGAGAGGTCGGCCCGCAGCGCCAGGCTGTTGACCATCATGCCGATCACCCCTTCCAGCTCGCGCGCCCGCCGGTTGGCGTTGCTGGTGCCGATCACCACGTCTTCCTCGCCCGTATAGCGGTGGAGCAGGGCGAGGAACCCGGCGAGCATGGTGGTGTAGAGGGTGAGGCCGCGGGCGCGGCCGAAGCGGCGCAGGGCGTCGTAGAGGTCGGGCTCCAGGGGCAGCGCCAGGACGTCGCCGCGGAAGGAGCTCTCGGCCGGGCGCGGCCGGTCGGTGGCGATCTCCAGCGCCGCCGGCAGCCCGGTGAGCCGCTCCTTCCACCAGGCGAGCAGACGGTCCAGCGTCTCCCCCTGCATCCACCGCCGCTGCCAGACCGCGTAGTCGGCGTACTGCACGGGGAGCTCCGGCAGGGGGGAGCGCTCGCCGCGCGAGAAGGCGGCGTAGAGGGCCTGGAGCTCGCCGAGCAGGATGGCGAGCGACCAGCCGTCGTGCACGAAGTGGTGCTCCACCTGAACCAGCACGCGGGTCTCTTCGTCGAGCCGCAGCAGCCGCCAGCGGACCAGGGGGGCGGTGGCGAGATCGAAGGGCACGCCGATCGTCTCGGCGATCAGCCGCCCCGCTCGCTCGCCGCGCCGCGGCTCCGGCAGCGCGCGGAGATCGATCTCCGGCAGGCGGACGGGCACCGGCGGCCGGATCACCTGGACGGGCCGGCCGTCGACGGCCGGGAAGGCGGTGCGCAGCACCTCGTGGCGGCGCACGATCTCGCTCAAGCTCCGCTCGAGGAGGTCCACCCGCCAGGGACCGCGGAGCCGGATCGCGAGCTGGACGTTGTAGGCCAGGTTTCCCCCGGGCGTGAGCTGGTCGAGGAACCAGACCCGCTCCTGCGCGAAGGACAGCGGCAGCGGCCGGCCGTCGCGCGGCACGGGGCGGACGGGTGGCAGCTCCGGCAGCTCCGATTGGGCATCCCCCCGCCGGGCCCGTTCGACCACAGCCGCGAGCTCCGCCACCGTCGGGTTGCGGAACAGCTCGCTCAACGGGACCTCCACCCCGAGAGCCTCGCGGACGCGGGTCAGCGCCTGGGCCATCAGCAGCGAGTGGCCGCCGAGCCGCAGGAAATCGTCGGCGATCCCCACTTGCCGCAGTCCCAGCAGGTCGGCCCAGATCCTGGCCAGCGCCGCCTCGACGGGAGTGCGCGGGGCGGTGTAGGCGGACTCCCGCTCCAGGGCGTCCCAATCCGGCGCGGGGAGGGCCTGGCGGTCGACCTTGCCGTTGGCGGAGAGCGGCAGGCGAGCCAGCGGCACGAAGGCGGCCGGCACGGCGTAGGCCGGGAGCTGCCGCTGCACGAAGCCGCGGAGATCGGCGCCGTCCAAGTCTCCCGCGCCGCTTGGAGAGATATAGGCCACCAGCCTGGGGTCGCCCTCAACATCCTCGCGCAAGACGACGACACTCTGCCCGACGGCGGGGTGGGTGTCGAGGATGGCTGCGATCTCCTCCAGCTCGACCCGGAAGCCGCGCACCTTCACCTGGTGGTCGGCGCGGCCGAGGAACTCCAGCTCGCCGGAGGCCCGCCGGCGCACCCGGTCGCCGGTCCGGTACATCCTCTCGCCGGCCGTGGAGAAGGGGTCGGGCACGAAGCGCTCGGCGGTCAGGTCCGGACGGTCGAGATAGCCGCGGGCGAGGCCCGCGCCGGCCAGGTAGAGCTCGCCCGGCTCGCCCGCCTCCCCAGATGATACCGGCCGCAGGTCGCCGTCGAGGACGTACCCTTCAGTCCCCTCCACCGGCCGGCCGATCGCCGGCGTCTCCCCGCTCGCCGCGTCCAGCCGGGCGAAGGTGGAGAAGGTCGTGTCCTCCGAGGGGCCGTAGAGGTTCCACACCCGCTCGACGCGGGCCGCCCCGTAGATCCCGGCCACCAGCGAGCGCCGCACGGCCTCACCGCCGAGGTTGACCGTGCGCACCGAGGCCGGCACGGCCCCCTGGCGCACCAGCTCGGCCATCGCCGAGGGCACGGTGTCGATCAGGGTCACCTCGTCGCGGGCGGCGAGCCCGGGCAGGGCGAGGGCGTTCTCGGCCAGGATCACCCGGCCGCCCCAGGCGAGCGTGGCGAACAGCTCGAAGACCGACATGTCGAAGCAGATCGAGGTCGAGAACAGGACGCCCCGCAGCTCCTCCGGGCCCCACACCGTGCCCGCCCAGCGCGCCATGGCGACCGCGCTGCGGTGCTCGATGGCGATCGCCTTGGGCCGGCCGGTGGAGCCCGAGGTATAGATGAGGTAGGCGAGATTGCCGTCCAGGGCGGGGACCGGCGCCGCCTCGGCGGCCGTCCCGTCCAGGGCGTCGACGCAGAGGATCCTGGCGCTGTGTGCAGGCAGCCGGCCGCGCAGCCCCGCCTCGGTCAGCACCACGGCGGCCCCCGAGTCCGCGAGCATCCAGGCCAGCCGCTCCTCGGGGTAGGCGGGATCGAGCGGCACGTAGGCGCCGCCCGCCTTGAGCACGGCCAGCAGAGCCACCGCCAGCTCCGCCGACCGGCCGAGGAAGATTCCCACCCGGATCTCCGGGCCCACGCCGATCCCGGCGAGGCGGCGGGCGAGGCGCCCGGCCCGGGCGTCGAGCTCGCGGTAGGTCAGGCGCTCGGCGCCGGCGACCAGCGCCTCGGCCTCGGGCGTGCGCGCCGCCTGTGCCTCGAACAACCGGTGCAGGCCCTCGGCGGCGTTGGCGGCGGTGTCGGTCTTCGGGCCGGTTCTGAGGTCGATTGGCAGATTCATGCGTAGCCACCCATCCATTGCAATGCGATTATACTTTGCTTAGCATATAGCGCAAGCGCGATGGATTGCCGGGCCCGACCCTCTGCACCGAAGCGCGACAGGAGGCAGCCACCATGGAACGGATCGCCCTGATCAACATGCCCTTCGGCGCCGTCGACATCCCGTCGATCGCCCTGGCCCAGCTCGACGCGGTGCTCAAGGCCAGGTTCCCGGGCCGGGTCGACAGCCGGGTGCACCACCTGAACCTGGACTTCGTCCCCTATCTCGGGCTCGACCTCTGCTCGATCGTGGCCAACACCGTGCAGGCCAACACCTCGGGGCTCGGCGACTGGTTCTTCAAGCGTGCCGCCTTCCCCGACATGGCGGACGATCCCGAGGAGTACCTGCTGCGCCACTTCTCCGGGCCGCGCGGCCACTTCGAGCTGTTCCGCGACGAGCTCGCCCCCCGGCGGGAGGAGGTCGGCGGCTTCCTCGATGAGCTGATCGATCTCTACGGACTGGACCAGGTGCCGCTGGTGGGCTTCACCTCGATGTTCTCGCAGAACGTGGCCGTCTTCGCCATGGCCCGCAGGCTCAAGGAGCGCAACCCGGGGATCGTCACCGTGATGGGCGGCGCCAACTGCGAGTCGTCGATGGGGGCGGTGATCGCCCGCAACGTGGACTGGATCGACTTCGTCTTCTCCGGCCCGGCGCTCAAGACCTTCCCCGACTTCGTGGAGCGCCTGCTGGCGGACGGGCCCGAGGCGTGCCACGGCATCCGCGGCGTCCTCTCGCGGCGGAAGCTCGCCCAGGCGGTGGCGGGGAGTGGTCCGGAAATTGGCGAGGAGCTGGACATCGACGTCCCCGTCCGGCTGGACTACGACGGCTATCTGGCCGAGCTCGACGACAAGCTCCCCGGACTGCCGGTCGAGCCGAAGATTCCCTTCGAGACCTCCCGCGGCTGCTGGTGGGGGGAGCGCTCCCACTGCACGTTCTGCGGCCTCAACGGCAACACCATGAGCTACCGCGCCATGGGCCCTGAGGGCGCTCTCGCGGCGCTGCACGACCTCTTTGACCGCTACGCCGACCGCGCCTCGGAGTTCCGCTCGGTCGACAACATCCTGCCGCGCGAGTACCTGACCGAGGTCCTGCCCTATCTCGCGGCGCCCGAGCACGTCTCCCTGTTCTACGAGGTGAAGGCCGACCTCAAGGAGCGCGAGATGGCGGTCCTGGCCGCGGCGCGGGTGACCAAGATCCAGCCGGGCATCGAGGCGATGGCGACCTCGACTCTCAAGCTGATGCGCAAGGGCACCACCGCGTTCCAGAACCTCAGGTTCCTGAAACACTGCCTGCTCCACGGGGTCGAGGCCTTCTGGAACCTGCTGGTGGGGTTCCCTGAGGAGCCGGAGGCGGTCTACGAGAAGTACGTCCGCGACCTCCCCCTGCTCCTGCACCTGCAACCGCCGAGCGGCTCCTTCCCGGTCCGCTTCGACCGTTTCAGCCCCTACTTCACGCTGGCCAAGCAGTACGGCCTGAAGCTCCGCCCCAGCGATTTCTACGCGATGGTCTACCCCTTCGCTCCGGGGGAGCTGAACGATCTCGCCTACTTCTTCGTCGACGAGCACTTCGACGCCGACTACGTGCGGAACACCGCGAAGTGGCTCGGCAGGCTGCGCGAGCGGATCGACCACTGGCACGCCCGCTGGGAGCAGCGGGACGGCCGGCTGAAGCCGGAGCTGGTCTTCCGCGAGGGCCGCGGCGAGCGGGTCATCCACGACTCCCGCTCGGGGAGCGCGGTCGAGCACCGGGTCGGCCCGGAGGGCCTGCGCGTGCTGGCGGCGCTCGAGCGGCAGCACCGGATCCCGCAACTGGCCGAGAAGCTCCCGGACCTCGCCGAGGCCGAGGTCGAGCGGCAGGTCCTCGCGCTCCAGCAGCGAGGACTGCTGTTCGAGGAGAACGGCTTCTACATGAGCCTGGTCGTCGCGGAGCGGGAAGCGGCCGCGCCCGAGGCCGAGACGCTCCCACGGCTCCAGCCGCCGCGTGGCGGCGCGCCCGGCCCTTCCGACCTGCGCCTTCGCTGACCGACAACGTCCCGAAAGGGGTTTTCATGAGACTGGCACCCGCTCTCCTCGAATCCTGGATGCAGTCCTACTATTTCGCCACTGAGATCGACATCGGCAGCAGCGGGGTGGAGAATTTCTCCCTGCGCCAGCTCCGCGACCTCCTCGGCTTCACCCACGAGGAGCTCGACGGCGTCCTGTTCCAGGACAGCCAGACCCTGGGCGGACCGGGGCTGCGCCGGGCCATCGCGGCGCGTCTGGCCGGCGGCCGCACCGATCACGTGATGGTGACCCACGGCTCGACCGACGCCAACTTCATGATCATGAGCGCCCTGCTCTCGCCCGGCGACGAGGTGGTGATCCTCGACCCCTGCTACCAGCAGCTCTACGGCATCGCCGAGGCCCAGGGGTGCGCGCTGCGGCGCTGGCCCCTCCGCTTCGAGCGCGGGTGGCGGCCCGACTTCCGGGATCTCGACCGGCTCCTCGGTCCCGCCACGAAGATGGTGATCGTCAACTTCCCGCACAACCCCACCGGCAGCGTGCTGAGCCTGCTCGAGCAGGAGCGGCTGGTCGCCGCGGTGGCGCGGACCGGCGCCTACCTGGTCTGGGACGGCGCCTTCACCGAGCTGACGCTCGACCGGCCGCCCGTCCCCGAGCCCCTCGGCTACGAGCGGACCCTGGCGATGGGGACGCTGTCGAAGGCCTACGGCCTGCCGGGCCTGCGGGTGGGCTGGTGCATCGCCGCCCCGGAGCTGCTCGACCGCCTGGTCCGCATCCGCGACTACACGACTCTCCACCTGTCGCCGCTGGTCGAGCTCATCGCCGAGAAGGCGATGGAGCACGCGGACCGGCTGGTCTCGCCGCGCCGGCGGCAGGCGCGCGAGAACCTGGAGATCCTGAGGGACTGGGTGGCGCGCCACGCCGAGCTCGTCGAGTGGGTGCCGCCGGCGGGCGGCGTGACGGCGTTCGTCCGCCTGCCCGGCTGCGACGTCGATGCTCTCTGCCATCGCCTGGCCGCCGAGGAGCGGGTGCTGCTGGTGCCGGGGTCCTGCTTCGGGCAGCCGGAGTTCGCCCGCCTGGGCTTCGGCGGCCCGACGCCGCAACTGGCCGAGGGGCTGGCGCGTCTGGCGCGGCTGCTGGCGGCGACGGCGCCGGAGCGGCGGCGTCCCCAGGAGTCCGGGAGCGGCCTTCAGGAGATCCAGGCCCACAGTTGAAACCGGGCCTGGCACATCGATTGAAGGCGACCGGGGCGGAGGGACGATCCGATGGATCTCGACGTGAAGCACGACGATAAGGCCGGCAAGTACTACGCCGTGGTCGACGGCCGGGAGGCGGTCTGCGAGTACGGCCCGGCGGGCGACGGCGTCCTCAACTTCTTCCACACCTACGTGCCGCCCGAGCTGCGCGGCCGGGGGATCGCCGACGACCTCGTCCGCCACGCGCTGGACGACGTCCTGGCCCGCGGCTGGAAGGTCGTCCCCTCCTGCTGGTTCGTCCGCGTCTACATCGACCGGCACGCGAAGTACCAGGCGGCGCTGGCCTAAGGCGGCCGGCAGTTTACAAGGCAACACTGAAAGTGTAGATTTTTATCTACACCCTCTCCAGACAGGGGCCGATCCCGGATCGCCACGTCTCCGCGGCCTCCGTGGATCCAAGAAAGGAGATGCTCATGTTGCTCTTGCGCAGGTCTCTCCTCAGCCTCGCCGCCGCGCTGCCGCTCCTGGCCGCCTGTGGCGGCGGTCCCAAGGGCGAGCAGCCCAGCGGCGCGGCCGGCACGACGGACACCACGACGACGACCGAGGGCCTCCCCAGCACGTCGCAGTCGCCTCCCCAGCGGCAGGTCTACGTCCGGCCGAACTTCGGCAAGCTGGACCCCAACGGTCCGGAGGTCGCGGCGCTGCGCAAGGGGGTGCAGGCGATGATGGGCCGGCCGGCCACGGACCCGACGAGCTGGCTCTACCAGGCCAACATGCACGGCACCTACGACACGCCGGCCCTGCAGGCGTGGAACACCTGCCAGCACGGCAACTATCTCTTCCTCTCCTGGCACCGCATGTATCTCTACTACTTCGAGCGCATCCTGCGCGCGGCGTCGGGCGATCCCAACCTCGCCCTGCCGTTCTGGGACTACACCGATCCGGCGCAGCGGGCGATACCCCTCCCCCTGCGCGAGCCCGCGGGAGCCCAGAACCCCCTGTACGTGGAGCAGCGCGCGCCCGGGATCAACGACGGGGCGGAGGTGCCGGAATCGGGCACCACCTTCGACCAGGCCATGGCGTTCACCAACTTCACCTCGCCCCCGGGCTCGGGGCTCAGCTTCGGCGGCCAGCTCGTCTCCGGGCCGACGCACTTCGCGGGGGGCTTCGGCCAGCTCGAGAGCCAGCCCCACAACATCATCCACGTGCTGGTCGGCGGCGAGGACGGCTGGATGAGCGATCCCAACATGGCGGCGCGCGACCCCGTCTTCTGGCTCCATCACGCCAACATCGACCGGCTGTGGAGCCACTGGATCTCGCTCGGCGACGGGCGGACCGACCCGTCCGACACCCTGTGGACGACGCAGCTCTTCACCTTCTTCGACGAGAAGGGGCAGGCCGTCCAGATGACCGGCCAGCAGGTGGTCGACGCCGCGGCGCAGCTCAACTACAAGTACGCCGAGGGAACCGGCGACCAGCCGACGACCGAGGCGCTCCCCGAGTCGCTGCCATCGGCGCCGTTCACCAACCCGAAGGGGGAGGTGATCGTCGACAAGCCGGTGACCGCCCGGCTGCGCGACCAGCGCGCCTCGGTGGCGCTGACGATCCCGGCGGCCGAGCCGGAGAGCGTGGGGAACGAGGGGCACCGGCTCACCCTGAGCATCGAGGGGATCCAGTTCGGCCGGCCCGGGGTCTATTACGAGGTCTACGCCAACCTGCCCGCCGGGGCCGCGCCCGACCGGAAGAGCCCCAACTACGTGGGCAACCTGGCGGTCTTCGGCCAGTTGGCGGACGGCACGCCGGCGCACGCCCACGGCGATGTGGGCAAGCCCGGCGAGAAGTCGCTCGCCACGGGCGCCACCCTCTCCTACGACGTGCAGCGCCTGATCGACCGGCTGCGCGGCCAGCCGGGCTACAAGGGGGACCTCAAGCTCGACTTCGTGCCCAAGGGGCTGGTGCCGCCGAAGAACCGGCCGCAGAAGGAGTCGCTGGCGCCGGTGCGCGAGGTCCGCTTCTCGCGGGTGAAGCTGGTCCGCCAGTAGAAGGATTGCGGGAGTGCGCTATTCTCGGATCGTCCGGCATGCGACGCCGGCCGGACGATCCGAGGTGTCCCCTTGAAGGTGAAGGCTTCGCGTTTCCCGGGAGCCGCGCTCCTGACCATGTTCCTCCTGCCCGCCTGCCGGCCGGGCACGGCCGCCATGCCCTCTCCGCCCGCTCAGAAAAACCCCCGCGCCGCGACCGAGATCCTGGCCAGCCGCGACCTCGACCTCCCGCTCGACAGGGAGCGCGCCACCGTCGCTGTCGACGTCCCGGGGGGCCTGCCGGAGGCGCGGGGCAAGCGGCTCGGCCTGTCTCTCGACGGAGTGGATCTCGGCCGCGCCGGGGTCTACTACGAGGTCTACGCCAACCTGCCGCCGGGCGCGGAGCTCCGTCCCGCGGGCCCCCACTATCTGGGGACGCTCTCCTCGTTCGGTCCGAAGGGGGGAGGGAGCACCGGGGTCAGCCTCGACCTCACGAATCTCGTGCGCGCGCTGGCGGCCGAGGGGAGCTGGAGCGGCAGGCTGACGCTGACCTTCGTGCGCACCGGGCTCCTGCCGCCGCCGGGGAGACCGCAGGTGGGGACGGCGCCGAAGGCGGTGCCGCGCTTGAAGCGGGTGCGGATCGTGAGGGAGTGAGCTACAGCTTCTCCATCCCCGGCGCCTCCAGGCTCACCGGCCCCTGCTCGATGACCTGCGTGTTCACCGGGTGGCTGGCGCCGCGGCCCGGGACCTCCAGGGTCTTGGGCACCAGGTCCGCCTGCTCGATCTTGTCCTCCGGGATTTTCTCCGCGACGTAGACGGCGAGGTCCCAGTCGCCGGGGCCGGTCGCGGACGGGACCCGGCCCAGCCCGACCACGTTCTTCTTGCGCGCGAGCTCGTCGCCGAAGAGGTCGAGCGCCCGCTTGACGTGCTCCGCGTTGGCCATGTCCGGACTCCTCGCTGACGTCAGATGGCGTCGGTCACGACTTCCAGACCGAGCGCGTCGAGGACGTTGCCGATCCGGTTGAAGATGCTGCTCGCGGGCGAGCCCGCGAAGTGCAGGCCCACGATGTTGCCGTCCATGTTGAAGACGGCCGAGCCGCTGTCGCCCGGCGCGGTGTAGCGGGTGCACAGCACCTGGTCGCGCAGGCCCACCCGGCCGGTGCCGGCGCCGTCCGCGGTTTTATAGGTCATCGGCAGCCGGTAATCGATGTCGGTGATCTCGCCGATCGTCACGTCGCTGGTGCGGCCGCACTTGCGCACCTGCATGCCGCGCCGCACGACCGTGCTGATCCCCTTGGGCACGCCGAGCATCCGGACCGCCGAGGTGACCTCCTCGGGCTTCAGGACCCTGGCGATGGCGGCGTCGACCAGGTTGTCGAAGCCGTCGTCGCTGAAGGTGAACGGCACCCATTCGGCAAGCTGGCAGAGCACGTCGCCCGGCTGCGTGCCGCCGTCGTGCTTGGCGAACTGGAGGACGTCGTCCCCCGCCTTGCAGAATCCCTCGTTGGCGAGCACGTGGGAGTTGCTGAGCACGTAGAGCTCGGGTTTCCCCTTCTTGCGCACCAGGCAGCCGAAGGTGCCCGCCTCCACCTCGTAGTGCCCGAGGCCGCAGCCGGGCATGGCCGGGCGGTAGCGCGCGGTGTTGGCCTCGAGCTGCACCTTGCCGATCTCCTGGACGTCCGTGTAGACCGGCTCCTTCAGCCCCGGCATCTTCACCTGGGCGGGAACCAGAGCGTCCACCTGGGCGGCCGGCAGCTTGCGCTCGACGTAGACCTTGAGCGCCAGCTCCTTGACCTTCTGCCCCTGGGTGACGCGCTCGGCGATGCCGAACCCCTGGATGTTCGGCGACGACGCCCAGGAGCTGGGCCGCTCCATGGGCGCGATGCCCTCGAGCTGGGGCGCCAGGGATTTCGCCAGCGGCGTTCCGGTCACGAAGTCGAGGGCGCGGCGAAGGTTCTGCAGCGAATTGCTGGCCATGGTTCCAGGCCTCCTGTCTTGGGAGCTTTCCTCAATTATACCGCCCGCCGGGGTGGGGCGCGTCCGGACGGTTGGGGTATAATGTAAGGAAACTGTAAGGACGTTGACACGTACCTTTTCCGACAGGGTGGATCTCCGTGCCCCAGAGCCCTATGCCGTGCCCGCCGCAGTCGCCGTCGCTCGCCGAGCGCCTGGGGCGCCTCGCCGTCCGGCAGTACGCCCTCTGCGCCCTGCTCGTGATGCTGGTCGCCGCCTTCAACGTCTTCGTGGGCCTGGGGGAGAGCCGGATCGACGACTCCGACGAGGCGCGCTACGGGGTCTCCGCCTACGAGATGGCGCAGAGCCGTTCCTTCATCGTCAACACCTATGCCGGGGAGCCCGAGTACTGGAACCTGAAGCCGCCGCTCGGCTACTGGCTGATGGCGCTCTCCTTCGACCTCTTCGGCCCCTCGCCGTTCAGCCTGCGCCTCCCCTCGGCCCTCTTCGCCCTGGGGACGGTGGCGCTGGTGATGGCTTTCTGCGGCCTCCACCTGAACCGCCGGGCGGCGCTGATCGCCGGGCTGATCCTCGCCACCACGTTCGGGTTCCTCAGCCATCACGGCGCGCGGAGCGGCGATCTCGACTCCATGCTGACGTTCTTCCTGGTGCTGGCGGTCTGCCAGGTGCCGCGCCTCGCCGTCTCGTCCGGGCGGGTGATCGCCTTCTGGGCGGCCCTCGCCGCGGCGTTCCTCCTCAAGAGCTTCGCCATCCTGCCGGTGCTCCTGATCGCCGTTCTCCACCTGGCCTGGACGGGCTCCTGGCGCCGGCTGCGATGGGGTGCCTGGCTGGCTGGCGCCGCCCTCTTCGTGGCCGTGGCCGGCGCGTGGGCCGCGGCCCGCTGGCATGCCGACGGCTCCCCCTACTTCCTGCAGCGGATGGTGGGGGAGGATCTCCTCGCCCGCTCGATGCGCGAGATCGACAAGGGCTCCTCGGACCCCTGGAGCTATCTGGAATCGCTGTTCGACCGCTTCGCCCCCTGGCCCCTGCTGCTGGGCGCGGCGGCGTTCCTCACCGCGCGCGCCAGCGGCTGGCGGCGGGTGTGGGCGGCGTGGGGGCGCAAGGGACGCCGGGTGGCGCCGCTCCTGGCGCTCTGGACCCTGGTCCCGCTGACCCTCTTCTCGGCCGCCCGGACCCATCACCATTGGTACATGGACCCGATCTATCCGGCGCTCGCCGCCGTGACCGCCTGGGGGCTCCTCGCGCTGCTGCGGCGCGCGACGCCGGAGCGGCGCACGGCGGCCTTCTTCGTCCTGCTCGTCCTGCCGCTCGCCCTCTGCGAGGCGAGGGTGCTCCAGCGGGTGCTGGTCAGCGATCGCCTGCCCGAGTCTCAGCGCTTCCTCATGTCTCTCGCGGACCGCCGCTGGGAGATCGGCCCCGAGATCCACGCCACCTCCCGTCTGCGCCACTCCGAGCGTTTCATCCTGGAGGTGATGGACGGCTACCGGGTGGTCGAGGGGCCCGGGGACGGCCCGCCCGCCGGCGTCAGCCCGGACATGCCGCTGCTGGTGAGGACACCGGTGAGGATGCCGGCGTCACCTCCGGTCGCGCTCCCCGCGATGCCGGACGATTTCGACGTGCTCTCCCAGGTCCAGGGATTCACCCTCTACGGCAACCGGGAGCGGGCGATGGAGGCCATGCGGCTGCGGCCGGCGGAGGGATGGAAATCCTACCGGCGGCACGGGCATTGGCGCGGGCGCGGCCGGGGCCGCGGCGGAATCCGGCGCTCGTAGACGGAGCCCCTTCCCGGCGACTGGCTAGAACCCCAGCGTGCCGTTCACCCGCGCCCAGGCGAGCTGCTGGGCGAGGAAGTCTCGGCGGTAGGAGATGGCGACGTCGGTCACCTTGCCGGTCTTGTCCTTGACCGGGGCGAGGTCCGCGTAGACGCCCGAGAAGTAGGTCGGCAGCCCGAGCGCCTTGTAGCGGGCGATCACCTGGTCGCGCACGGCGGGGTCGAAGTGGATGCCGTACTTGTCGACCAGCGCCTTGCCCCCCGCATAGTCCCCCTGAGCCTTGACGCGCATGATCTCGGCCAGCAGCCTGCCCACCGCCGCGTGCGCCTTGTCGTAGTCCTTGACCGTGATGTACCAGCGGCCGTTCTGCCGGATGCGCTCGAAGCCTCCGGCCTCGATCAGGTAGTTGGCGACCAGCAGCCGGGCGCGGTCGTGGTCCTCCTCGGCCGAGCTCCCCGTCGGATAGTTCTTCAGCGCCACCAGCCCCGCCCGCGCCACCTGCCGGTAGAGCTCGCGGCCGACCTCGCGGACGTCCGTCACCCCGAGCTCGGCGAGCTTCGGGTCGTAGATGTTCCAGTAGGCCACCAGGTCCGCCCGCGCCTCTTCCAGCGTGTTGTAGGTCTCGCGCAGGTAGGTCGCCGGATCGTTGGGCACCGCCGCCTTGCCCGAGCCATGGCCGATCACCTCGTGCAGGGCCGTGTGGAGGTTGTCCGCCCAGGTGCCGTACTTGGCGTAGAGCGTCCCCTCGTCCGGGTTGGGCAGGAACTCGATCGCCACCTTGGCGCCGCGGGTCGCGCCGATGGCGTTGATCGAGGAGGTCAGGAACAGGCTCTTGGTGCCGTAGCGCTCGCGGACGTCCTGCTCGTTCGGCAGGTTGTCGCCGATCGTGGTGACGTGGAAGTCGCCGCTCGCCACCACCGTCTCGATCGCCTTGCCCACCGGCGGCTTGACGTCGAGCTTCTTGTAGCGGTCGTCCCAGGGGGCCTTGCGCTCGAAGTAGATGGCGTTCGCCGCCAGGTTCCGCATCAGCGGCTGGAGCTTCTGGTCCACCACGGCGACCAGCATCTGGGCCGAGCCCTTGGCGCCGCGGGCGTCGCGGTAGACCTCGATGAAGCCGGAGGCGAAATCGACCGTCGCGTCGTTCTGGATCCACAGCACGTTGAAGTCGTGCCAGTCCTTGAGATCGCCGGTCTGGTAGAAATGGACCAGGGCGCGCAGCACCCGGGCCTGCCGGGGATCGGCCACGCCGGCGGCCGCCTCCAACTCGCGGTCGACCGCGGCCAGCTCGCGGGCGTAGAGCCCGGGCAGGATCTTGCCGTCCGGCGTGCCGGCCCGGTAGACCTCCTCGACCAGCTTGCCGTTCCGTTTCACCAGGCGGGAGTTCAGCGGATGCCGCTCGACGAAGCCGGCCAGATCCTTGAGCGTGACCCCCTGGTAGTAGTTGTTGCTCGACGCGGTGAGGATGTCCTGGCCGGGCGGCGGGTTCTTCTCGGTGATCTTGGGCTGGAACCTGGGATCGAACAGCGGCGCCTGCAGCTCCTTCAGCGTGCGGGCGAGCTGCTCCCTGGTGCCCAGCCGGGCCCCTTGAGACCGCGCCTGCTCGGCGGCCTGGGAGAACGCCTCGAAGGAGAGCCCGGGCAGGAACTTCGCGCCCGTGGTCTCGTTGTGGTTGCCGCCGCTGCCCAGGAACTGCGTCGCGTAGTCGACGATCGCCTTCCGCGCCGCCGCCGGCAGGCGCTCGGGCCGCTCGGCCAGAGCGCCGAGCAGGCGTTTCGCCGTCAGGCCGTACGCGGCCATCTGGTCGTAGAAGATGGGATCGAGCTGGATCGCCGCCTGGGCCAGATGGTAGGCGAGCAACTTCTGCTGCAAGGGCAGCTTTGAGAAACTGGGCGACTCGACCTGCAGGAACCCGCGGTCGCCGAGCCGCCCCACCAGGGGGGAGGGCGGATGGGGCTGCGCGGCCAGGGATAGAGTCAATATTGCGCTCAATACTGCGGCAAGCGAAATCAAAACAAGGGATTGGCGGATCTTCATGGTCCTCTCTCTTTTCTCCTGGGGTCAGAACGTGGGTCAGAGCAGGCGTCCCACCCACTGGCCGACGAAGTAGCCCACGACGGCGACGCCGACGCCGACGACGAACATGTCCAGCCCCGAGCGGAAGACGCCGCGGCCGGTGAAGACCGAGCGCGCCGCTCCGACCAGGAAGTGGGAGAGCATGGCGGCGGCGAAGGAGAGCGCGATCGCCATCGTGCCGTGCGCGAAGAAGAACGGCAGCACCGGGATGAGGGCGCCGAAGGCGGTGGCGAGGCCGGTGGTCCACCCCTCGCGCAGCGGGGAGGCGTCCTGGTCGCCGATCTTGAGCTCCTCGCGGACCTGCTCCTCCAGCATGCGCGGCGGGTCGCGCATCACCTCGGTGGCGAGGTCGTGGGCGGACTGCTTGTCCATGCCCTTGACCTCGTAGATCAGCGCCAGCTCGTCGC
Organism: Thermoanaerobaculia bacterium; assembly: GCA_036402955.1. Classification (GTDB taxonomy): domain Bacteria; phylum Acidobacteriota; class Thermoanaerobaculia; order Multivoradales; family UBA5704; genus DATARR01. The sequence goes on along the minus strand of DASWRX010000222.1, from coordinate 758 downwards.
GCTCGACCTCGGGCATCAGCTCGATCTCGGCGCGCTCCATGGCGATCTCGTGGGCGTAGACCTCCTGCTCGCTCTTGGCGGCGAGGAAGCCGCTGGCGCCCATCGAGAGCGCGTCGGCGATCAGGCCGGCGACGCCGGCGACCACCACCGCCCGGTACTGCGTCGAGGCCGAGGCGCCGATGACCCCGGCCACCAGGCCGAAGTTGGCGGTCAGGCCGTCGTTGAAACCGTAGACCACGTTGCGCAGGAAGCCGCCCGCCGAGATGCGGTGCCAGGGCTCGATGCCGCCGCCGCCGATCTCTCCCAGCGTGGTGGCGTGCTCGGCGGACTCGCGCGCCAGCAGCAGCGCCTCGCTCTGCCCGGCCGCTCCCGCCGGCGTGGAGCGGTGCATCTGGAGATAGGCGCGGACCTCGCGTCCCTCCTCGGCGAGCAGCAGGGGCAGCAGCGCGCGCGGCCCGAAGCTGCGGCCGATGAGGGCCAGGGCGTGCGCCCGCAGACCCGGGCGGAACGGCCCCGGCGGGCGGCCGCTCGCCGCCAGCAGGTCCCCCCAGATCTTGGTGTGGCGCTCCTCGACGTGGGCCAGACGGGTATAGAGGTCGCGCTTGCGCGCGTCGGGCTCGGCCGCCGCCAGCAGGCGGTAGAGATAGGCGGCCTCCGCCTCGTCCTGCCAGTGGTGCGCGAAGGCCTCCAGGTCGGGAGGGGGCGGCGCCGCGGCCGGGGGTGCTTCTGGGGACGTTACGGTCATGCTCGCTCCACGC
>DASWRX010000221.1:0-2600 GCA_036402955.1 Thermoanaerobaculia bacterium | reverse complement strand
GCCCCGGGAGGAGACGCTCAGGCACTCGCAGGCCTCCTAGCCTCTGCGATTCTCGCTAAAGATGAAAGGCCCGAGAGATGTCAGGGTCACCCCCCCCAGGAAATTTTCCTACGCAGCTCGGGTAAGCCGACAGGCTCCTAGCCTCGACGACCAAGCCTTTCAGACTGTCTCAGTTCAGCTCCGAGCACTCGGCCTCGTGAACATTACATATTCGAAGACAACTGCTGGCGGAATGGGGCTGTTTTGGACAGCAACACCATCCGGAGAGAGGCTAACCCTTGATTTGCGCACCATCAAATCCGCTTCCAAGCAAGAGGCCTAACCCTCGCTTCCACCGGACGGTCGGCTTCGCCGCCTGCGCGGTGAAACGATAGAACGTTCCCCGTCGGCCAACAAATCGCCACAGCCACGATCTCAGCTCTCCCCGAGGCACCGATCGGCGTCACGACGCTGCACCTCGCGGCGCAGGGCTCTTGGGATGGACGATCGGCTCATGCGGCCGATTGCCGGGTGGCCATAAGCTCGAGGATCTGCCCGAACCCGGCCATCCGAACCAGCGTGTCGAGCTCACGGCGCTCGATCGTGCTCAAGGCCCCGTCCGTGTTGCGCTCCAGCAGCTCGTGCATGCGCTCGTTCAGCTCCGCCGAGAGCCGCGGCAGCTCGGCCGCCACGTGGGGAGGGATGGTCAGCGTAATGGGCTGTGCGGGCTCGCTCATGACGACCATCATAGCGTCGGCGTCCCCGACTTGGCCACCCCCGCGCGGCGACCGGCTGTTGACGTTTCCGGTGGACGGCGAGGGCCGGCCCGGCGAGGAACCGGTGGTGACTGCCTCCTCGGGGCGGTTTGGCCGATCGTCGCTCCGGCCGGAGCTTTCACCTCTCGCCGCGGATGCGCTTCGCGAGGAGCTTCCGCTTGGCGGCCGAGTAAGTGCCTGGCACCGTTCTCGGCGCGGCCAGGAAGGCGGCAGCCGATCATGGCTCCCAGGCGCATGGGAGCGGTGATAGAGTCCAAGTATGACTCTGGAGGAGGCCAAAGCGATTCTCGCGGCGCTCGTCCGTGAGCACGTTGAGTTCGTGGTCATCGGCTCGATGGCGATGGCAGCCCAAGGTCTCCCCCGCGCGACCCACGACCTCGACCTGTTCGTCTCGCCGAAGATCGAGAATCTGGAGGCCCTCAAGCGGGCGCTCCGCGGCCTGTTCAACGACCCGAGCATCGATCAGATCGATCCCGGGGAGCTGGCCGGAGACTACCCGGCCGTGGAATATACCCCTCCGCACGGCCACTACTCGATGGACATCCTCACCCGGCTCGGAGATGCCTTCACGTGGCAGGATCTCGCCGCCAATTACGACGAGATCGAGCTGGGAGACCTGCTCGTCCAGGTCGCCAATCCAAAGATGCTTTACCGTATGAAGAAAGACACCGTTCGGCCACAAGACCGTGCCGATGCCGCCCGGATTCGTGAAGCCTTCGGTCTGGGAGATGAATGATGCCGATCCGCAAGTTCCGCTCGGTGACCGAGATGTCCGGAGTCCGGCCGCTTCGGCCGCTCGATCCGGACAACCTCCGCATCGCGTGTGAGCTGACCGAGCTGAGCTTCGCGCTCCACCCCTGGTGGAACGAGCCCGGCGTCCGCAAATTCCGCTCGCTGGCAGAGGCCAACCGGCATCGCCAGGAGTGGGAGAAGAAACAAGTGCGCAGTCCGCTTTGACCGGCTCGGGGAACTCACCTCTCGCCGCGGATGCGCTTCGCGAGGAGCTTCCGTTTGGCGGCCGAGAGGGAATCGAGGTTCCGGGCCGGCTCGCCGGGCCCCCTCGACGCGATCGGCGCGGGGGACGCGAAGGCGGGCGCGGCCTTCGTCTCGGCGGGCTCGGCAAGACCGGCGGGCGCCGGCGCGCTCACCTCCAGGGTGCCGTCGGCGAGGCGGCGGGCGCGCCGGCCGGCCGGCGCGCCCGCCGATTCGCCCCAGATCCCGATCGGCGCCGGGCCGCCGTCGACGTGCACAGCCTCCCCCCACTCGAACGTCACCTGATGGCGCTCGCCTTCCGAGAGCAGCGGCAGCTCGGTGAGCGGCCGCGCCGGGTCCGCCGCCACGCCCGCGAGGAGCGCCTCGAGATGGCCCCGCCAGCGCAGGGCCGTCGTGGCGTCGAAGAACGCCTGGTTGTAGGAAAAGGTCCCGATCAGGCCGCCGCCGGCTTCGACCAGGTCGAGGACGAGGGCGAAGTCCTGGGCCTGGGTCCCCACGACCGGGAACGCCGCGACCTCGGCGTCGGGGGCCGCGACCTCCGACCCCTGCGGTTGCAAGAGGAAGAGGACCTCGAAGCGGGGCGGTCCCCCAGACCCCTCCGCGCGCAACGCCTCGACGAGGAAGGAGAACGGCAGGTCCTGGTGGTCGTAGGCGGCGAGGGTCGCCCCGCGTGTCCGTGCGAGGAGCTCACCGAAGCTGGGGTCGCCCTCCGCCGCGGCGCGGATGACCAGGGTGTTGGTGAAGTAGCCGACCAGCGGCTCGAGCTCGGCGCGGGTCCGGCCGGCGCTGATGATCGCCACAGGGAAGTCGCCCCGGCCGGTGTGCCGGCGCAGGAGGCCCGTGAAGGTGGCG
>DASWRX010000220.1:0-3303 GCA_036402955.1 Thermoanaerobaculia bacterium | reverse complement strand
GGTCCCCATCCAGGCCTTGAAGTCCGGAGAGCAGCGCCGCTCGGTGTAGCCGTAGGAGATCTCGGCGAAGTGGTTGTCGCGCGGGTCGGTGTAGCCGCAGTTGCAGTCCTCGCGGCCGGCGGCGAGCGACTCCTCGTAGTTCCCCTGGAGGGCCCGCACGCCGCCCTGGTCGAGCAGCGGCCGCACCTTCTCCGGGCTGGGGCCGAAGCCGCCCAGGTCGCCCAGACAGTAGATCGCCTCGGCGCCCCGGCGGGCCGCGTCCGCCAGCAGCTCCGTCAGCGCGAGATGGTTGTTGTACACGCCGCCGAACACGGCGATCCGCGAGTACGGCCCCTCGACGGGCGTGGGATCGTCGAGGGCCGCCGCGTAGGAGCGCACGGCGGCCTCCCGCTCCTCGGGAGGAAGCGCCAGGCCCGTTTCGGCGGCGGCCTGGCGGAAGGCGCCGATGGGGACGAGCTTCTCGCCCCAGGTCGCCATGCCGCGGTGGGCGGTGAGCTTGGCCCGCGCCTGGCGTGCCTGCTCGTCGAGGTCCCTGGGCGGGCGAAACGACATCCGCCGTCCCTCAGGTCCGGCAGCTCACGCCGTAGACGTGGCAGGTCCAGCAGGCCGAGTGATCGAGCGGGAAGGCGCTCAGGGTATCGGCGAGGGTCTCGCCCATCTTCGCCGCCGGCTCGTTGACCAGGATGGGGCAGACCCAGACGCCCTGATCGGTCACCATGCGGCAGGAGCTGCACTGGAGGTGGTCCCAGCCCGCCTCGGGCGCGTCCCCCTCGCGCAGGCGCTGCCAGCTCTCATAGGCGCCGCCGCGCTCGGCCTCGGCGCCGATGCGGAAGACCGGCAGGATCTTGAGGCGGGGCCGCTCGACGCCCATCGACCGCAGCAGCGCGAAGAACCGCTCCTTGCCGGAGTCGGTGGTCGCCCCCTCGCAGACCTCGGTCACCGTGATCACCGGGTTGAGGCCGGCGTCATGGAGGTTGCGGATGCCGGCCAGGATCTTCTCGAAGGTCCCCGCGCCGCGGATCGGATCGTTGCTCGCGGCGTCCCAGCCGTCGAGCGAGACCCGGAAATCGAGCGAGTAGTCCGTGGCCTCCGCGAGGGCCTTGAGACGGGCGCAGCGGTCCGGATCGAGCGGCAGGCCGTTGGTCAGCACCGTGGCCGGACCCACGGCCAGGGTGGCCGCCAGGATCGCCTCCATCTCCGGATTGAGGAACGGCTCGCCGCCGGTGAAGTAGTACTCGCGCACCCCCAGCCGCGCGGCCTCGTCCAGGGTGCGCTCCACCTCGGCGAGGGTCATCACCTCGTGGGTGTGGTTGGTGGGCGAGCAGGAGACGAAGCAATGGGTGCAGGCCAGGTTGCAGACGGTGCCCCCCACCTGGAACCAGAGGGTGTCGAGCGACTGGAGAGCAACTTGCGGAGCGTTCATGCGGACACCAGAACCGTATACGGCTCCCGCATATTTTCGGATGATGGCGGGAAGGAAGAGTCTACATCAGGGCTGCAGGCGCGAGGCGGCGGCGGCCGCGCCCAGCACCAGGCCGCAGAGTGTGTAGAGAATCCACCAGGAGAAGGCCAGCCCCCACCAGGGGCGGGGGGGCAGGCCGGCGAGCCCGACCACGGTCACCACCAGCAGCGGCCCGCGGAAGACCCAGGCGATCCAGCCCGTCACCAGCCCGGCCGCCCACCGCGAGCCGCCGCGCCCCAGGACCAGCAGGTACAGGGCCGCGAGCGCCACCGCCTCCAGGAGCCAGGTGGCCAAGGTGACCCATCCCGGCAGGCTCACGGCGCTCGCGAGCGACAGGGCCGCCGGGTCCGGAGTCAGCTTCAGCACCTCCTGGGCGAAGCGGAAGAGGCCCATGGTCAGGACGAGGAGCGGCAGGGCGAAGATCAGGAAGCGTCTCAAAGCGCGCCGATCATAACGCAAGCTCCCGGCGGCTTGCGGGGTGGATCGTCCTCTATTAAGGACGATTTTCATTTATAACATTGTGTTTTCCCACCAAACATTGTTTTTTGGTTCCAAACATTGTTTTGAGCCGCCAAACAATGTTTCAAGCCACCAAACAATGTTTGGGCGCTCCAAACAATGTTTGGTGGGAAAACACAATGTTTGAAGCCAGGAAACATTGTTTTTTGGTCTGAGCTGCAAAAAAGCCCAGGCCGGGGGACCCTGGCAGGGTCTGTGCTAGCCTTCTCCGGCCTTGAAGATCGCCGCCGTCGGGAAGGCCCTCCCACCCAACTACTATGACCAGGAAACGCTCCTGGGAGCGCTCCGGCAGCGCTGGGCGGAACGCTACTTCAATCCGGAGCGTCTGGAGCGCCTCCACCAGAACGTCCTGGTCGGCGGCCGTCACCTGGCCCTGCCGATCGAGGAGTATGCCGGGCTCACCACCTGGGGGAAGGCGAACGACGCCTGGATTCGGGTGGCGCAGGAGGTCGGCGGGGAGGCCGTGCTGGACGCCCTGGAACGGGCGGGCCTCTCGGTCGACGACGTGGATGCCCTGATCTTCGTCACGGTCACCGGGGTCGCCACCCCCTCGATCGACGCCCGGCTGATGAACCGGCTGAGCCTGCCGGCGCGGGTCAAGCGGATGCCCATCTTCGGCCTCGGCTGCGTGGCGGGCGCGGCGGGGATCTCGCGGGCGGCCGACTACGTGCGGGGCTTCCCGGACCACGTGGCCGTGCTCCTCTCCGTCGAGCTCTGCTCGCTGACCCTGCAGCCGGAGGACCTCTCGATTCCCAATCTCATCGCCTCGGGGCTGTTCGGGGACGGCGCCGCCGCCGTGGTGGTCGTCGGGGACGAGCGCGGCGAGGACCGTCCGGACGGCCCCGCCGGCGGTCCGCGCATCGTCGCCACCCGTTCGGTCTTCTACAAGGACTCGGAGCGGGTGATGGGCTGGGACATCTCGGAGACCGGCTTCAAGATCGTCCTCTCGGCGGACGTGCCGGTGGTGGCGCGCGAGAAGCTGCGGCCGGACGTGGACGCCTTCCTGGCCGAGCACGGCCTGACCCCGGCCGACATCTCCTCCTGGGTCTGCCACCCGGGCGGCCCCAAGGTCCTGGAGGCGATGCAGGAGGCTCTCGAGCTCCCGGAGGGCGCGCTCGACGTCACCTGGCGGAGCCTGCGCGAGGTGGGGAACCTCTCCTCGACCTCGGTGCTGCTCGTCCTCGAGGAGACCCTGGCGAACCACCGGCCGGCCCCGGGAAGCTGGGGGATGGTGATCGCCATGGGGCCGGGGTTCTGCTCGGAGCTGGTGCTGCTCCGGTGGTGATCGCGACCAGTTGACTGTGAGGCCGTGCGCACGTATC
>DASWRX010000219.1:0-38722 GCA_036402955.1 Thermoanaerobaculia bacterium | reverse complement strand
GAGCTGGAAGGGGCACGCTGATGTCCTGGAACGCGAAACCGGTCTATCCCTCGGGAGCCGTTCACACCATCACGGTCAAGGCGACCTATGCCCAACGGATCGCGTGGCAGGAAGCGGCCCGGAAGTACCGCAAAGGCACGGCTGGCGGATTCCTCTCGTTCGCCGCCGCCTTCACCATTGCAACCCTCAACGCCCTGGAGACGACGGAACCATGGACGGGGGATTGAAGGTCGCCACGTTCACCGTCCACGCCGATATCCGGCAGAGCGCCAGATGGAAGCAAGCCGCAGAAGCGCGCGGCCATGCCTCTACGGGGACATGGATCGCTGAAGCAGTAGACCGCTACCTGGACGCCTTGAAACGAGCAGGCAGGCCCATACCGCTCGCCTGGAACCGGTTCGGCCGGTTCACGGTGCGCCTGATGGACGGCCGGGGCATCGAGGTCCCCGGCCGCACCTCTCCACCCTTCGGAATCTATCGTGGCAACGCCATGGGACCGCTCGGAATGGGCGCCGGACGGCACTCCCTGGTCTTCCTTCCGGGAGCGCGGATTGTCGCCACCTTGGCGTCCGAGCGGCACTGCAAGGAGCTGGCAAGCGAGTTGTCCCGCGTTTGGGTGCGCTGGGGAGGGAGCGAGCCGGTAGAAGATCCTGCGAAGGTTGTGGAGCGGTTCCAGCGGGAAGACACCTAAAAAAACCTTTCCAGAGGGGGCTCCGGCCCCCTTTTTTATGTTACAATCCTCCCGGATAACTATGGGAGAATCTTAAAATGAAAGCGCTAAAAAGAATCTGGTCTATTCTTTCGGGTGCCGAGTCGCGGAAGCATCTTGTCAATATCGACGATCACCTAGAAAGAATACTAATTTACCTCAAAAACAAAGGGATCTAGTTCAGTTTTTTTTCATATCTTATACCCAATGTCGCTTGCGTAAGCTGCTTTTGCACCATATATGATTTTGTCTACGATGCCTTCTTCATCAATTTTGCCCCCGTGTAACTGTATAAGGTGAAGAATATCCGCCACAAAATCGGATGCCACGTCGCGGAGAAAGTCACTATCTAATTCTCCTTTCTTCTCTGTCCCGGTCAGGTATCCGGCCTTCTGAAGCGCCTTCTCTGCCATATTACCTCGATCGCGGCTAACTCTTTCTGTTCTGTTCATTTTTGTTTGTCCTTTTTCAAGTGCGCGGCTAAGTTAGGCTCTAACTTAGGCTACCAGCAAGTCTCGCACACTCCACGGCTTTCGCACAATCCCTGCCGCCATCGCAGGAGTCATCCTAATACCTTTGTGCATCCAAGTGAAGTTATAAGTAGCGAAGTGTAGGGCCAGTGCAGACCGTAGGTTCTCTCGCTTGCGACTAAACGCATTCGTCAGCCGAGTAAACCGCCGCATTTGCATGCGAATGTGCAGATTCGACCGCTCGACGTGCGAGGTGCAAATCCGGTCTTCATCTGGACTTCCCGAGACAGCGACCTTTTCAGCAGATATTATGTGCGCCGGAGAGTACCGGCGCTCTGCATCCATCGTCTCCGAGCTGTAAGTCTTGATGAGCTGGCCGAAGTCCACGCGGCTTCCGAAGTGCTGTTCTACCGCAGCGGGATATCCCAGGAATCCATCCGTCGAGATTTGGAACCGGCCCGAAGTTGCGGCGTCCATCTTCGCCATGAAGATCGAGGCATCCTCCGAGGTGCGCCGTCCCATGTGGAAGCCGAGCAGCAGCTTGCTATTCCGCTCAATACCAGTGAAAGTGTAAACGTCTCCCATCTCCGGGTCCGTGTTCTTCTTCAGTTTCTTTGTCTTCTCCTTCATTCCAACGAAGTTCCACAGTTCGTCGCACTGCACGTCTTCTACCTTGATATCACACACCAGTCGCGAGAGGAGTGCTTCGCACTTCGCGCCCGCGACGCGCAGGAGACGCATGATGGTATCGCGATGGGTGCCAGTGATGCGCTCCGTCGAGCGGATCGAGGAGCCCTCCGTCAGCAGAGAGAGACAGAGGACGGCCCGGTCCAGGTCCAGGCGCATTGTCCCCAACGGACGCGGCGGGATGATCGCGAACGTCACCTTGCATGCCTTGCAGTGCCGCCGGGGGTTACCGTAGCGATCCCTTCCCCATCCAATGGTCGGCCCGCCGCAGGTGCGGCAAGGCGGAACGGTTGGGGTAGAGGTGGCGTCCATAGGGGCTTTGTTCTCGACTGACATGCATTGTACTGACAAAGCATGCCGACGTCAAGTGTCCCGGGATTGAAAGTCACGGATATTTTCCGTACGATGTATGTCATGGCAAACAAAGATCCGAAGACCTCCCGCTTGGACTTGCGCCTAACAGAGGAAGAGAGAGCGCTCTATACGAGAGCGGCGGAAGCAGATGACCGGCCCCTGTCTAACTGGATCAGGGACCGACTCAATAAAGCCGCGAAAGCTGAATTAGGGTAGACTGCCCGGTATCAGGCGACGGGGAAGGCTCAAGAGTAGCATTCCCTTAAAGAAGCGATAGAGCGGACGGGGTCCGACGAAGCAGGGCATAAAACCTCCTCCAAATCCTTGACATGGAGGGGCTTAAGCCCTTAGAATAGAGGTGTTTGTGGCTCTATTCGGCTGGGCTTGTCCCCTCCGAAACGAGTTCTTAGAAGCTCTACTAGTCTGACAACTAGTAGAGCTTCACTTTTTTAAGAATGAGTCCTGCCGGGAAGTATGTCAAGAGGTCTAAGTGACTGATACAACCGAAGTTAGTGTACTCGGTGAGAGTACACAGAGAGTACGGTTGTCTGTTGTGGCGTGTGACTTTTACTCTCTCAAGCGGTTAGATTCAGGAAGTTACCTGCGGTTTTGCGGAGTCGAATTCCACCAACTCTGAAGCAGGCCACTACCGCCCCGCGAGGCGAGACTCTCAGATCTCGAGGCGAGACTCTCAGACCGCGAGGCGAACGTTCCAATCCCGGCCCGAAACGTCCCCCGGCCGGGTTCTCAGGATGTGCTCAGGGGATCAACCAGCTTTCGACCCGAAGGTCGGGCACGCGAGCGAATTCCTCTACGTTGGCGGTCACCAGCGTCAAATTGAGCGCCAGCGCATGAGCGGCGATCAGAAGATCGTTGGGTCCGATCGGCCTTCCTCTCTGATCGAGATGAACCCGGACCTCGGCATACCGGCGATCGGACTCCTTGTCCAGGGGGAGGACCTCCAGGCTTTCCAGGAGGCTCTCGACACGCTCGGAAAGCCGGGCAGAGCCCGTCTTGGCGGCACCGTACCGAAGCTCGCAGGCGACGACGATGCTCGTGCAGATCGTGGCCTCTCCCACGCGCGCTACTCCCTGGACCGCGCGGCCATCAGGGTTCCGTAGAAGGTCCGACAGGATGTTGGTGTCGAGGAGGTATCGAAACTCGGCCATCTCAGAGATCCACGTCCTCGATGGGCTCCAGGTCATCGATCTCCGGAAACTCCTCGTCGAGGGGCTCCCAGGTCGCCAAGAGATCCAGAAGCGCCCGCCGGGGCATCGGCTCGACGATCAGCCGGTTTCCCTCCTTGCGGAGAATGGCTTGGTCACCAGGGAGCTCGAGATCCCGCGGAATGCGAATTGCCTGGTTGCTCCCGTTCCGGAACAGTCGCACGATTCGTTCGGCCTGCACGATGTCCTCCCGGCCGCCATCGGAAGCGACCTATGCGAGGCATATGCTATCACTGTCGGGTGGTCAGCCATGGCCGAGCTACGGTACTCTTCATACCGTCCGGACCGATCACTCCTTCCGGAAACCCTCCGCCGCGATCCCCAGCTCGTGCAGCTTCTGCTGGAGGCTCTGGCGGTGCAGGCCGAGCCTGCGGGCGGCCTGGGAGATGTTGCCGCCGTGCTCGCGGAGGGCCTCGGTGACGATCGCCCTCTCGAAGCGATCGATCAGTTTTCTTTTGGCGGTCTGGAGGTCGTCTTCCGGGCTCCAGGCCAAGAGATCGCCGGCGTTCCCGCCCTCCACGGCCGCGGCGCTCCGCACCTCCTGGGGGAGGTCCTCGGGGGCCACCACGTCGCCGCGGCAGAAGATGGTCGCCCGCTCGACGGCGTTGGCCAGCTCGCGGACGTTGCCCGGCCAGGCGTAGGCCAGGAGCGCCCGCTCGGCGTCGGGCGCGAAACGGAGGCCGGCGCGGGACGACGCGGCGAGGAAATGGCGGGCCAGCAGGAGGACGTCGCCGTGGCGGTCGCGCAGGGGCGGCAGCTCGATCTCCACCACGCGCAGGCGGAACAGCAGGTCCTCCCGGAACCTCCCCTCGGCGGCCAGGGCCTTGAGATCGCGGTGGGTGGCGGCCAGCACCCGCACGTCGACCGGCACGGGATCGCCACCGCCCAGGGGCTCGACGATCCCCTCCTGGAGGACCCGCAGCAGCTTGGCCTGGGCCGCCGGCGACATGTCCCCCACCTCGTCGAGGAACAGGGTGCCGCCGTCCGCCTGGCGGAACTTGCCGGGACGGTCGCGGTCGGCGCCGGTGAAGGCGCCGCGGCGGTGGCCGAAGAGCTCGCTCTCCACCAGGGTGTCGGGGATGGCCGCGCAGTTCACGGCCACGAACGGTCCGCGGGCCCGCTCGCTCAGATCGTGGACGCGGCGCGCCACCAGTTCCTTGCCGGTGCCCGACTCACCGCGGATCAGCACGCCGGCCGAGGCCGGCCCCACGCGATCGAGGGCGTCCATTACGGCCCGCATGGCCGGGGATTCCCCCAGCAGCCGCCGGGAGCCGGCCAGCCGCCGCACCTCCTCGGCCAGCCGCCGGTTCTCGGCCTGCAACCGGGCGGTCTCCAGGGTCTTCGCCACCACGAAGCGCAGCTCGTCGATCTCGTAGGGTTTGGAGAGGTAGTCCGCGGCGCCCGCCTTCACGGCGTCGATCGCCGTCCGCAGGGTGGAGTCGGCGGTCACCACCACCACCGGCGGCGGCGACGGCAGGGCCGTGAGGTGGGCGAGCGTGGTCATGCCGTCCATCCCCGGCATGCGAAGGTCGAGGAGGATGAGGTCGATCCCGTGCCGGGGCCGGCCGAGCGCCGCCAGGCACTCCTTCCCATCGATGCACTCCAGGAACTCGTAGGCCTCGTTCCCCAGGGCGCGCGCGGCCCCCCGCCGGGCCACCGGCTCGTCGTCGCAGACCAGGATGCGCGGCTTCTTCACGGTGCGGCCTCCTCCGGCTGAGCCTGGAGAGCGACCTGGAAGACGATCCTTCCGGGCTCGTTGGTGACCTCGATGGTACCGCCCAGCTCGCGCACCCGCTGCGCCACCAGCGCCAGCCCGAGGCCGGTGCCCCCCTCGCCGGCGCTCACGAACGGCTCGAACAGGCGCCCGGCGATCTCCGGCGGGATGGCGGGGCCGGCGTTCTCGGTGGCGAAGAGGAGGCCGGCGCCGCTCCGCCGCAGGCGGACGCGGACCGTGGAGCCGGCGGGAGCGTGCTGCGAGGCGTTGAGCACGAGGTTGAACAACACCGTCTGCCAGGTGGCGCCGGTGCCCGCGACGCGGCCCACCTCCTCGACGCCGGAGGCGTCCAGCTCGACGCCGCGCCGCCGCGCCTGATGGCCCAGCACGTAGAGCGCGCCGCGCAGCATCGCCGTGACGTCGACGCCGCTGCCCCCCGGCGCTTCCGGCGCGCGGGCGAAGTCCAGGATCTCGCCGGCGACGCCGTGCAGGCGATCGATCTGCTCCACGATCATCTCGAGGTCCCGCGCCTGCTCGCTGCCGGCCTGAGATGCCGCCAGCTCCTCGGCGACCGTCTGGGCCAGCGCCTTCATCCCCGAGAGCGGGTTCTTGAGCTCGTGGGCCAGGGAGGCGGCCACCAGGCCGAGGAGGCCCAAGCGCTCGCGCTCGGCCAGCCGGCGCTCGGCGGCGAGGCGGGCCTCCAGGAGCCGGCGCACCTCCAGCGAGCCGGCGAGCTGGCGCAGCACGATCTGCACGGTCTCCATGTCCCCCTCCTGGTAGCCGCCGGCGGCGGGGCTGATCTCCACCACCAGCACCCCCGCCGGCTCTCCCCCTACCCGCAACGGGAAAGCGGCCTGGAGATCGGCGCGCTGGAGCAGCGCGGCGAGCTGGCCGGTGGGAGCGTCGAGACGGTTGAAGGCGCGGGTCTCCGCATCGGCGAAGTGCTCCCAGAGCAGGGGCAGCTCGCCGGCCGAGAGGAAGCGCGCCCGGGTGGCGAGCCACTGGCCGATCTCGCGGGCGGTCAGCTCGCGCATCCGCTCCTCGGGGAGATCGAAGGACTGGAGCTGGCGGGTGAGCCCCTCCAGCTCCTCCGCCGTGATGTTCACGCCCAGCAGGCGGCGGAGCCAGGCGAAGCGGCGGATGGCGGCCTGCTGGAGCGGCGTGTAGACGGCGGCGGCGAGGAGCGCGGCGAGCACGCCCCAGGCGACGATGCGCCGGAACTCCGCCGTGCCTCCCGCGCCCATGGCCGCGCCGACGAACATCACCAGCGCCACCAGGGCCAGGAGCCCGAGGAAGCGGCGCAGGCTGCGGTAGGACATCGAGAGCCGGAGCAGGTTGTAGCGCTGGACGAAGTAGAGGAAGGTCAGGCCGAGCACCAGGCCCGAGGACTCCACCGCCAGACGCCACAGCGCCTCGCCCCATCCCGCCTCTCCCCGGCCGGCGCCGGGACCGGCCGGCCGCAGCAGACCGCCGGCCGCCAGCAGCAGCACGGTGACGCCGAGCCCGGCGAGCAGCCAGCGCAGGAACTGGGCGAGGCGGGGCTCGCGGGCCAGCCGCAGCCAGCGCAGCACCATCCAGGCGCTGGCGGCCGAGGCCACCGCCACGTGGAGCACGACGAGCGGATAGACCGACTTGCCGACCTCGGCCAGCAGGTACGAGCTCTCCCGCCACGACAGCGCCGCCGCCGGCGCGAAGAGCGGCAGGGTCGCGTAGCCCGGCACCAGCCAGAGCCGGCTCGGCCGGCGGCCCTCCCCCTGGAGCTCCAGCAGGCGCCAGAGGGCGTGGGTGAGGAGCGGGAAGCTGGCGAGCCAGGCGACGCCGCGCAGCAGGTCGAGCGCCGTGGCCAGCCGGCCGAAGGCGTCCGGCGAGCGCACCAGCATGCTCCCCACCTGGTCGACCAGGCAGCCGCCGTACCAGATCGTGAGGCAGACGACCGTCAGCCGCATCGGCAGCCCGGGCAGCACCCGCGGATGCCGGAACAGCTCGCGGGCCAGGAAGCCGTAGAGCAGCGTGCCGGTCACGAAGAGCAGCAGGTGGGCGAAGAGAAGGAGGTCCTGTCGCACGGGCTGTCTTCCAGTCTACCCCGCCGCGGTGCAGTCTCCCTACTGCGGTCCACCCTCGTTCCCCGCAGTCCCCGGGCTGCGCCTCCGCCCCGGCTCTCCCGTCGCCTTTCGTGCTTTCAATGACTTGCGATGTCCAGCCCGGCCGGCACAGCGCTTGCCCTTCCAGGGAGCCCGAACCCAAGGAGGGACATCCGATGAACGAAACGACGTCATCCCCGATCGATCTGGAAACCGGCGGCCCGGCGGACCGGGGCCTGCGCTCCGCTCCCGGCATCCGCTGGCTGCTGCTGGCGGGCTCCATGGTCACCGGCGTCTCGGTCTACCGGCTGGTGCAGGCGCGCTGGGCGGCGATCCCGGTGCCGCTGCAGTTCCTGGTCCTGATCGCCGGGGCGCTGGCGATCTTCGCCCTCGGCACGATCACCCGCCGGCGGCTGCGCCTGCCCACCGCCGGCTCGGCGCTGCTCGCCCTCTTCGCCGGCCTGGTGCCGGTGATGGCCTGGGGCGCGGTCTACCTGCGGCTGCTCGACACTCCCGGCGGCTGGCTGGCCTTCAGCGCCGGCGCCGCCGCTCTTCTGGGCGCCGCGGTGAACGTGCTGCGCGCGGAGCTCCGCTATCCCGAGAGGCTCTACCCCGCCGTTCTCGGCGGCCTGCTGGCGGCGCAAGCCGTGCTGCCGTGGCTCGGCGAGCGCCTGCCCGGCTTTGAGGCGGCGGTCTACGCGCTGGCCGCGCTGGGCCTGGGCGCGCTCCTCTGGGCCGGCAGCCGGCACGTCAACCGCTTCTTCTTCCACCGCGACCGGCGGGACGGCATGGACCGCCCCGTCCACCTCGTGCCGTTCCTGCTCCTCGGCGTCCTCTACCTCGGCGCCCTGGCTCTCCTCGACCTCCGCTCGACCTTCATGGCGCTGCCTCTCGCCGTGCTGGGCATCGTCCTCGCCGGCACCGGTGAGGAGTATTACCGCGCGCTCGCCGCCTCTCTCGGCCACGCTCCCGAGCGCTGGCCCGGGAGGTCCGTGGCACTGCTCGCCACGGGCTTCTCCTGCGTGACCATCGCCCTGCCGCTGGCGCTGCTCGACCCGGCGCTCCGCTGCCTGCCTCTCGTGGCCGCCTGCGCCGCCTTCGTCTTCCTGCGCTGGAGCCTGCGCTACGACCATCCGGCCGCCCACGTCGCGGGCGTGGCGGCGGCGTTCATCGCCTATCACTCGTCGCCCGCGCTGTTCCCCGAGCTCGCCCGCACGGCGAAGGAGGCGCTCACCTTCTTCCTCGGCCTCGGCGACGGCAGCCCGGCGCTGGTGGGCTGGGGGGATCTCGGCTTCCTCGCCCTCCTCACCGTCCTCGGCGTGGCGCTGGCGCGGCGCCAGGCTCCGGAACGGCTCCGCCGGCTCCACGGCATCCTGATCGCCGTTCAGGTGCTGGCCATCACCGCTCTCTCGCTCGGTGAGGCCACCCTGTCCACGGTGGTGCTGCTGGCCGGCGTGCTGGGCCTGGTCCTCCTGGGGCTGCCGGCTTGCCGCCGGATCGAGCCGGCGATGGTGGCCCCCTTCACCCTGGCGGCCCTCGGTTTCGTGGGGATCAAGGCTCTCTTCGGCCTGGATCCGGTGTCCTCGCTGATCGCCACCCTGGCCTTCACCGGCGTCGAGCTGGGCGGGCTGGCCCTGGCGGCGCGGCGCGCTCCCGGCCGCTGGCTGGCGCGGTGCTGCGGATCGGAGCCCAAAGCCCTCGAGATCACCGTCACCCTCTCGCTGCGCAACCTGATCCGCGGCTGGCTGGCGCTGGCCACGGCGGCCTGCCTGCTGTTCGCGGGTCTGGACGCGCTGCTCCTGTCCCTGATCGTGATCGCCGTCCTGTTCCTGACCCGCACGGAGCTGGAAGGCTGGGCGCGCCGCATCGCCGTGCCCGCGCGTCTGAGCCTGCTGCCGGTGCTCCAGCTCGCCGCCCTGGGGGCGGGCGACGGGCTCCAGCGGGACCTGCCGCTGGCGGTCCTCTCTCTCGGCATCGAGCTGCTGCCCTGGATCGCGGGGCTCGGGCTCGTCTGGAGCTGCCTGCTCGAGCCTCTCGGACGCCGGCGCTCGCTGGGTCCCTGGACGCTCGGCCTCCAGCTCGTCACCGGCGTGGGCTACCTCGCTGCCTTCGTCCTCCACACCCCGCTCTCCCCCTGGGCCAACGGGGCGCTGATCGTCGCGGCGTCCGGCTGGATGACTCTCGCCGTGCGCGACGGCCTGCGCGAGCCCTTCCCGGAGTATGGATGGACGGCGCAGATCTGGGTGGGTCTCGCCGTGCTCCACGGCTTCACCGCCGGCTGGCTCCACCTGGGTAGCGGCCTCGCCCCCTACGTCCTGCTCGGGGCGGGCGCCGCCGAGTACGTCCTGGGAGCCTGGCTCGACCGCGAGGGCCTCGGCGAGGCGTTCTCCTCCTCCTGCCGCCGGCTGGGCTTGGCGCTGCCGCTCGCGGCCGGCGTGCTCTCCCTCGTCCGGACGCCGGCGGGCTCGGTCTGGTTCCCGGCGCTCGCGGCGTTCCTGGTCAGCCTCTTCTACACGCTCATGGCCACGCGCGAGCCGCGGCGGATCTTCCCCTCCGTCGCCTCGGCCGCCTTCCTGGGCCTGGGGCTGCTGAAGGTGATCGCCACCACCCAGCTCGGGCTGGAGTTCTACTTCCTGGCGCCGGGTCTCGCCTTGCTGGCCCTCGCCTGGCTGCTGCGGGCCGAGCTGGGACCGGCCTGGAGCCGTCACCTGACCGCCGCCGGGGCCTCCTGCGTCTATGCCACGCCCATCGTCGCCCTCTCCGGCGCCATCTCCTGGGGCTGGCTCGCCGCCCTGCTGGTGCTCACGGTGGCGTTCGGCGCCGCCTCGTTCGCCCTGCGCAGCCGCTCCCTGCTGACCGTCTCCACCGCGGCCATGCTGACCGACCTCGGCTTCTTCGTCTTCCGCATCGGCACCACGGCGCCGACGGTCCTCTGGGTGCTCGGCCTCGGCTTCGGCCTTGCCCTGATGGCCGTGGCGGCGTGGCTCGAATACCAGCGGGAAGGCCTGCTCCAGCAGATCCGCCTCTTCGGCCGCGAGCTCAGCGCCTGGAGCTGACCTCCATCTTGAGAAAGGACATCGCACATGAACATCCTGCACCGCTTCAACCTGCTGGTGAAAGGGCGCATCAACGCCGTGCTCGACGCCCTGGAGGACCCCGAGCGCAGCCTGCTCCAGCTCGTCCAGGACATGGAGGAAGAGCTGGAGGCCGCCAAGCGGGCGGTGGCCCGGGCGATGGCCAACGAGGACCGGCTGCGGTCGACGATCGCCTTCCACGCCCAGGATGCCGC
The DNA here is from genome assembly GCA_036402955.1 of Thermoanaerobaculia bacterium. Lineage (GTDB taxonomy): Bacteria > Acidobacteriota > Thermoanaerobaculia > Multivoradales > UBA5704 > DATARR01. Next base: position 28,192 of record DASWRX010000219.1, on the reverse strand, counting down.
CGAGTGGCAGCGGGCCGCCGAGCGGACCCTCGGCAAGGGGGACGAGGCCGGCGCCCGCGAGGCCCTGCGCCGGGTCGAGAAGGCCGAGCGCCAGCGCGACAAGCTCGCCGGGCAGCTCGAGAAGCAGTCCGCCGAGACCGCGGAGGTCCGCCAGTCCGTGGCCCGCATGCAGGAGCGGGTCGAGCAGGCCCGGAGCCGTCTCCAGCTCGTGCAGGCGCAGATGCGCCAGCTCGCGGCCCGCCGCGCCATCGGCGACGTCCTGGCGGGCTCCTCCGCGCTCAACCTCCACGGCGAGTTCGACCGGCTCAGCGCCCGGATCGAGGAGGAGGCCGCCACCGAGCGCAACTACCAGCGGATCGACGACGAGCTGACCGGCGAGGACCTGCGGCGGCGCTTCGAGGCCGACGCGGTGGCCGACGCCGTGGAGGAGCGGCTGGCGCGGATGACGAAGACGAATGGAGAGGCTCCGTGAGACCGCTCTGGAGGCGGCTCCTCCGCCTCCGGAGCCAGTCGCGCATCCGCCTGCCGCGGCGCTCCCTGATCCCGGAAGACCTCCAGCGGGGCGATCGTCTACAGATCGGTCCGGCGGTCTTCCGGGTCGGCGGCCGCCTCCGCCTGAGGTCCGGCCCCTGGGCCTTCCGCCTGGAGGAATTTGACGGACCGGAACGCGGCCCGGTCCGCCTCCTGGCCTCCGAGGGGACCTGGACGTTGGTGCGGGGCGGGAGATGCGTCGCGGTGCCGGTCGATTGCGTGGTCCGGTATCCGGCGGGCAACCCTTGACGTATTTACGCCCCGTACATACACTGATGGGGTGCGGTTCGAGTGGGATGAGAAGAAGAATGAAGACAATATCCGCAAACACGGCTTCGACTTCGCGGATGCTCCTGACGTCTTCGACTCTCCCATGTTCGTTCGGCTAGACGAGCGGGAAGATTATGGCGAGGACCGGTGGATCGGCATTGGAACCCTCTACGGTCGGGTTGTCGTGGTGGTCTTTACAGAACGCGCCGACGGAGACATCACCCGGATCATCTCGCTGAGGAAGGCCATGAAGCATGAGCGGGAAGCCTATCAAAAAGCCATCGCGCACTGATTGGGAACGCGTGGACGCGATGTCCGACGAGGACATCGACACGTCGGATATCCCACCCCTGGATGAGACGTTCTTCGCGAATGCCGAGATCCGGATGCCTCAGGCAAAGCCGAGCATCACCATCCGTCTCGATCCCGACATCCTGGAGTGGTTCAAGGGTCAGGGCAGGGGATACCAGACCCGGATCAACGCAGTGCTTCGGAAGTACGTGGAAGCGCAGAAGAAGTAGAGACGCCAACGTGTCACAAGCGCTTCCCCCCGACCTCCCCCGCTGCGGCTGGGCCACCTCCGATCCTCTCTACATCGCCTATCACGACGAGGAGTGGGGCCGGCCGGTGCACGACGACCGCCATCTGTTCGAGATGCTGATCCTGGAGGGGGCGCAGGCCGGGCTCTCGTGGATCACGATCCTGAGGCGGCGCGAGGGCTACCGCCGGGCCTTCGCGGGGTTCGACGTGGAGCGGATCGCGCGCTATGGCGAGAAGGACGTGGCGCGGCTGATGGCGGACGCCGGGATCATCCGCAACCGCGCCAAGATCGAGGCCACGATCCGGAACGCCCGGGCCTGCCTGGAATTGACCGAGGAGACCGGCGGCCTCGCCCCGTTCCTCTGGCGGTTCGTGGGCGGCGAGCCCAGGGTGAACCACTGGAAGGTCCTGAAGGAGATCCCCCCGGAGACGCCGGAATCCAAGGCGATGAGCAAGGAGCTCAAGCGCCGCGGCTTCGGCTTCGTGGGCCCCACCGTCTGCTACGCCTTCATGCAGGCCACCGGCATGGTGAACGACCACGTCCTGACCTGTTTCCTGCGCCGGAAGGGATCTACCGCCGCTCCACGAAAGTGACCACGGTCCGGCCGTCCCCCTGAGCCCCCAGGGCCAGGGCGATCCGCCGGCCGCCGGGCAGGTCCAGGACCTCCAGGACGCGCTCGCGCTCGGATCTCGGGGCCTCGCCGCCGCCGGCCCCGTCGTCGTCCCCTCCCTTGCGGTCCTTCTTCGGAGCTCCCGGCACCGGGAACGACCAGAGGGGCCGGCCCGCCAGCGGTCGCGATCCCTTGGGATCTCCGGGATAGAGCAGGAGATGGCCGCCGGCGTAGACCAGGAGGTCCGGCGGGCCATCGCCCGAGAGGCCGGAGCCGTAGAGCCAGTCGGTCGCCTCGTCGCTCAGCTTCCAGCGCCGCGGGTCCGGAGCGAACCGGCCGCCGCCCAGGCCCTTGTAGGCGGAGACCAGCAGCTCCTTCCCCCGCAATCCTCCCGGATGGACCAGCACGAGGTCCTGACGGCCGTCGCCGTCCGCGTCGACGGCCACGGCGTCCAGGGGATACCAGAGGGGGCAGTCGGTCTCGACGGCGAGGGCCGGCGGGCTGCCCTTGCGCGAGCGGTCCTTGCCCAGCAGGAAGAGGCGGAAGCGCTTCTTGGCGAAGACGCCGATCTTCTCGAACGTGGTCGCCGCCAGGGCCGGCGCGCCGTCCACCCGCAGATAGCGCCGATCGAACATCAGCCGCTCCTCCGCCGGCAGCAGCGACCAGGCCTCGACCGGGGCCGAGCCGTCCGCCGGCAGCAGGACCGTCTTCAACCGGCGGCGCCCCTCCGCCTCGGGACCGACGGCGAAGAGAGGCGGATCGCCCGGCAGCAGGGTCACCGGCGGGCTGGCGAGGCGCAGCCCCCAGCGCTGCCGCTCGGCCTTGACGGGAAGGGGAAACGAGCTCCGCCTTGCGAGCCCACCCCCGCCGCCCGCCGGAGCCAGCAGCTCGAGGAGGCCCGCATGGGCGACGGGGATCCACGGCCGGCCCGCCGCGCCGCCGGTCACGGACCGCAGATCGATCGCCGTCGATTCCGCCACCCTGCGGGCTCTCCCCTCAGCCACGGCGAACAGCAGGCCCGGCATGCCCACGACCGGCGCGAGAGCGCCGTTGCCCGCGAGATCGAAGCCGGAGACCGCGTTCACCTCCTCGTGCAGCCCGGCCGCCAGGCGGTCCAGGCTCCGCCGCTCCGGATCGAAGAGCCAGAGACTCTTGGGACCCTTGCGGTCCTTCTGGCCGGAGAGCAGGAGCGCCACGCCCGGCCGCCCGCCGGGACCCGTCACGCCGGCGGCCTGCACCAGGAAGCCCGGCAGCGAGACGGTGGCGGCCGCGAAGGCGCCGGCGCGCACGGTGCGCACGTTGGATTGCGCCTGGACGACGGCGGCGAAGATCAGCAAGAGGACGTAGGGTGCGCTGTGCGCACCAAGAACCTTGAAGGTGCGCACAGCGCACCCCACGCGGCTCGCCCTCCTCACCTCGCCCCTCCGCTCAGGTAGAGATCCAGCCGCACCGGCGCCACGAACCCCTCCTCCGCCGCCCGCCGGGGGGTGATGATCATCAGGTCCGAGCGGCCGTCGCCGTCGAGGTCGCGGATGCGCACCAGCGAGAGGTCGCGCGGCTCCTCGCGCAGGTCGAAGGCCATGTCGGGTTTCGCCGGGAACGAGCAGTCCGCGCGGCCGCGATGGATGGTCACCCGCTTGCCGCGGCCGATCTGCACGAAGTCGGCGCGGCCGTCGCCGTCGAAATCCCCCGAGAAGAGGGAGAGCTGGCTGACCCGCAGATCGTTGAGATCGAAGCGGAAGGTGCCGGAGAGGTCGAGCCCCTTGACCGGCCGGAAGCCGCCGTCCTTCTCCTGGCACCAGACGTGGAAGTCGAGCCCCACGTTGAGGCGCTTGGTGGCCAGGCTGCCGAGGAGCTGCGGCAGCCCGAGATCCATGGTGACGGTCACCAGGTCGGGCCGGCCGTCGCCGTTGAGGTCCTGGAAGCCGCCGGGCAGCTCGATCTCGGTGCTCTCGGCCTCGATCCCCTCCAGCCCCCAGCCGGTGATGTCGAAGGTGCGGTAGGGGGTCTTCTCCGGCACGAGATCCCTGGAAAGCCGGCGGAAGGTGAGCCGGCCGTGCGGCTCGCGGGCCTTGGCCATCTCCTTGCGCATGGAGCCGCGCTTGGGATCGTCCAGGCTCTGGCGGAACACCACCGTGGCCCGGCCGTCCCCCTCCAGGTCCCCCATCCAGACGGGATTGGGGGCGCGCGGATCGCCCGTGCCCAGCACCACCTCGACCGCCGGCAGGAATCTCCCCTGGCCGGCGTTGCGCGACACCCAGACCGAGCGCCAGCGTTTGACCGGATCGCGGAAGACCAGGTCCGGCCGGCCGTCGCCGGTCACGTCCTGCACCTGTGGCAGCGGATAGCGCCGCTCGAGGTCGCGCGCCGAGCGGAAGGCCTCGCCCGGCACCGGCAGCCGCGAGGCGGCGTTGCGGGCCAGTCCCTTCCCTTCCCGCCCGAGATAGACGGCGATGCCGTCGCGGGCGGGCAGCAGCAGGTCGGGAAGGCCGTCGCCGTTGACGTCCTTCATCAGGCCGAGATCGCCGAGAAAGTTGCCGGTGCCGGCCATCACCGGCGGATCGTCGATCCACGGCTCCAGCCGCAGCGCGCCGGGCGGATCGAGCCGCAGCACGCTGGCGCCCTGGTCGGTCAGGGCCACCACGGGGGTGCCCGGCGGGCCGGCCTCCAGCGACAGCACCGAGAGCGGCAGCGCCAGGGAGAGCGGCGGCTCGTAGGAGCCGTCCGGACGGGCGCGGTAGACGCGCACCTCCCGGCGGTCGATCACCGCCGGCACGATGGTCATCACGTCCACCAGGCCCTGGACGTCGTCCATGGTGCTGCTCTCGGTGATGGCGACCTCGTCCCACTGGTTGAAGGCCACCACCACCACGAGATCGCGGCGGCCGTCGCCGTCCACGTCGGCGGAGACCACGGCGGCCGGCGCGCCGGGCAGCTCCAGGCTCACGTTGCGCAGGGTCTGGGGGGAGGAAGAGGGCCGGCCGGCGCAGAGCGCCGGCGCGGCGTGCGTCAGGAGGACCGCCAGGAGGAGGACCGGGACGGAGGGGCGGCGGCCTCGCGTCCGGGGTGTATCGCTCAACTCCACGCGCCTAGCTTACGCGAGGCGGCGGAGAGTCCGACGGATCGGCCGCCGGCGATCACAGCCCGCTTGAGCTCACGAACGCCGCCGCGACGAGCAGCAGGAGCGACGTCAGGGACAGGGCGACCATCTTCATGAATTCTCGCGACATGACGTTTTCCTTTCCGGTCCAGCCGTTCAGGCGTTGCGTCTCCGTCTTTCGTTACAACGCTCCGGAGCCTTGAAACCCTCACGTCCTTTCTACGATCGGGAAGGGCAAAAGATGCGCCAGCCGCGCAACGGGGGAAAACCGGCGAAAACCTCGCGGAAACGTCCCTCGCAGGCGACGCGTACGTCAAGAAAAGTTGACGCGAGGAGCGGGTAATATTCAGGTCACCGGAACGCCGCTAGATCATCGGAACGCCGCGCTGCCGCCGCCCGCGTGGGAACGCGTCGTCGATCCGGGAGAGCTCGCCGGCGGTCAGCTCGATCTCGGCCGCTCCGGCGTTCTCTCTGGCATGCTCGGCGCGGGAGGCTTTGGGGATGGCGAAGAGCGAGGGGAACCGGAGCAGGAAGGCGAGGGCGATCTGGTGCGGAGTGGCGCGGTGGGCCGCGGCGATCTCGGCGAGCACCCGTCCACCCGGAGTCCGCGGCGCCGGGAAGCTTCCGGAACCGAACGGGCTGTAGGCCACCACGGCGATGCCGTGCTCGTCGCAGAAGGGGATCACCGCGTGCTCGATGGCCCGCTCCTCGAGGTGATAGAGCACCTGGTCGCAGGCGATGGCCCCCTCGCCGGCGAGGCGGATTCCCTCGGCGAGCTCCTCCTCGTCGAAGTTGCTCAACCCCCAGGAGCGGATCTTGCCGGCCTGGCGCAGCTCCTCGAAGGCGGCGATGGTGTCCGCCAGCGGGTGCCGGCCCGGCCAGTGCAGGAGGTAGGCGTCCAGATGATCCGTGCCGAGCCGCCGGAGCGAACGCTCGCAGGCCTGGATCGTGCCCCGCCGCGAGGCGTTCGACGGCAGGACCTTGCTCACCAGGAAGACCTCGCCGCGCCGGCCCGCGATGGCCTCCCCCACGATCTCCTCCACGCGCCCCTCGCCGTACATCTCGGCGGTGTCGACGTGGTTCATCCCCAGATCCAGTCCACAGCGCAGCGCCTCGATGGCGGCGCGGCGGTCGTCCCGCTCCATGTTCCAGGTCCCCTGGCCGATCTCGGAGACCTCCCGTCCCGCAGGCCCGAACACGCGAACCTTCATGGCGTTCCTCCCCTTCCTCCCTCCAGCGGTTTCCCTGCAAACCGCTCGCCTCAACATCATCGCCTCAACATCATCGCCTCGCGCGGGAATCCGGTGGAGACCGGACACGTTTGGAGACGACGGAGGATGGGCGCCGGCCCTGCCCGGGAGGCGAAGCCGTGCCGGCCTCGCGAGAGGACACGATTGACTCCGCCCGAGGACAGCGGTACCCTTCCAAAAACTCAAAGACCTAAAAACATGACCCCCGAACCGATTACCAATCATTGCCCCTACTGCCAGCAGGCCATGCAAGTTACACGCATGACCTGCCCGTCGTGCGAGGTCTCCGTCGAGGCTGATTTTCCGGCCCCGCGCCTCGCCCGGCTGCCCGTGGAGCACCAGCGGTTCATCGAGATGTTCGTTCTCGCCAGCGGCAATCTGAAAGCGATTGCCGAGCAGGCGGGCGTGTCCTACCCGACCGTCCGCTCGCGGCTCGACAAGATCATCGACGCGCTGCGCCAGGTCATCCTGGAGACCAGCGCCGAGTCCGACGAGGTCTTCAACGAGCGGGAGAGAACCGAAGCCGCGGCGCGCCTGATCAAGGCCATCTGATCGGGCCGGCCGCGGGGCCGTTCCCATCCACCCCGGAGGGCCTGTCGCCCAGGCCCTCCCCGCCGTTTCATCCCTTCCTGAAGTTTCCACAAACCTATGGTCCCACTCTTGCGTAGACAGGACGCAATAGCTCCAGTCTCTGCGAGGACCGGATCGACTTCAGGATGGTGACCATGAATCGCAGCAAGCCGGCACCGGCCAAGCGGCCTTTTCATCTCGTTCGCGGCGATGGGTCTCAGGACCCTCTTGAAGCCGAGAAGCTCGACCGTTTCCTCCTCGATCCCGATCCCCTGCTGATCGCCTCCCTCCGCAAGGAAGACCAGGACCGCCGGCGCCGGAAGGCGACCTGGGGCCTCGCCCTGGTCCTGGGGCTCGCGGCCTCGGTACCCTTCCTCTGGCGGCTCGGCCCTTCCCACTCCCCGGCGGGGCTCACCGGCAAGGTGGCCTCGGACCAGGAGAAAGGCCTGCTCCTGCTCGACAAGGGGCGGAAGCTCCTCGAGGAGGGCCGCGATGACGAGGCTCTGGCCGACTTCAGCCTGGCGGTCCGGCGCGCTCCCGACCTCGCGGACGCCTGGGCCGATCTCGGCACCGGCCAGTCGAGCAACTATCAATCGGAGCTGGCCGAGCGCGCCTACCACCGGGCTCTCACCCTGGAGCCGGGCAACCGGAAGGCGCTCCATGGACTGGGGAACCTCTACCTTCGCCGGGGGGAGGAGCGCAAAGCCGAGGCGGCCTTTGCGCAGGGCGGTTTGGACCAGCAGCTCGCCCGCCTGTATCTCCTCCAGGGGAAGTTCCGCCAGGCGGAGGTCCGCCTGGTGCCCCTGCGCGCCGAGTCGCCGGACGACGAGCTGATCTACCGCATGGAGGAGGCCGCCAGGCTCGGGATCCTGGATCCCGCCCTCCGCTCCCTGCTCGAGCCCGAGCCCATCGGCAGGACGCCCTGGGCGGAGCTGGGATGGCGCCTCTCCAAACAGAAGCAGTACGGCGCAGCCGCCGCCGCCTTCGCGAAATCCCTCGCCGAGATCCCCGACGACGTCAACGCCCTGAGCGGCATGGGCCGGTCCCTCCTCGCCCAGAACCGGACCGCGGAGGCCAGGCCCTACTTCGAGCGCGCCCTGGGCCTCGACGGCGACCACGTGCTCTCGCTCGACGGCCTGGCCTACTGCCTGAAGAACGAGGGGCGGGTCGACGAGGCGATCGCCGTCTGGCAGCGGCTGTCCCAGCTCTACCCCGGCGGCAAGTACGGCGCCCCGGAGGGCCTGGCCTGGACCTACTACGAAAACCGGAACTACCGCCAGGCGGCCGTCTACTTCGCCCGGCTGGTCAAGATCAATCCCCACGACTCCCGGGTCATCGACGCCCTCAACGTGGCGGTCCAGAATCTCGGGTTCACGTCTCCGCGGTGAGCGCTCCTGGCTGCCTGCTCGAAGGCTCGGGGAACGTCCGCCGGAGCAAGGGCGCTCCCCCGCCCCGGCGGACCTGAAGGCTACGGGCAGTTCCGCTCGCAGAACCGCGGACTGCAGCAGGGGCTGCAGAGCGTGGTGCCGGGGCAGCAGTAGACCGGGCAGGCCGCCTCGGCCCTGGGGACCGAAAGGCTGGCCGCGGCGGTGGCGGCGAGGGCGAAGGCCAGCAGGGTCAGCTTCTTGCGCATACCGTTTCTCCTCTTGAGCAGGACAGGGTCTACGGGCACTGGATCGAACAGGGATGCGAGCAGCAGTAGCAGGTCGGCACGCCGGGACAGCAGACCTTGAACGCGCAGGTCCCCGCGGCCGCGGCCGGCGGCGCGGAGACGGACGCCGACAGGGCGCCGAGGACGGATGCCATGGCCAGGGTCAGCATGAAGAGTTTCTTGCGCATGTGGGACCTCCTCGAGAGGGTTGATGGGCCACCGGGCCGCCCGGTGGAGACGGTCTACACTGTCAACAGTGCCCGGGGAGGCGGTGGAGGGGACGGTGGGATAAACTCCCTATTCCAAGAAAGATCCCTCGCGAGGTGACCCGCATGCTGATACCCGGTCTCGTCCTGAAGCAGATGTATACCCTGGGCAGTCTAGAGAACGTCGCGGACGGCGTCCGATTCAGCCTCAAGAACCGCCTGTCGAACGCCACCGTGACCCGCCTCAACGAGGTGAGGATCGACGGCAAGGCGGTGCCGCTCGACCGGCTCACCCTGGAGATGAACGGCGACCGGGTGGCCGCGTCGGCGGTGAGCCCCACCTCGGCCATCGCCTTCCCGCTGGCGAAGGTGGTCAGCATCCACGCCCGCGGCGATCAGCTCCAGAAGGGGCAGCACGAGATCGCGCTCGGCTTCGAGACCACCCCCTTCGGCACCCTCGCCTTCAAGGTCAAGGACTCGATCGCCGAGCGGGTCAAGCGCACGGCCGTTCCCCACGACAAGGACGACGACCAGACGCCCGAGATGGTCCGCGCGCGGCAGACGTTCGTCGAGGAGTACACGGGGGTCAAGCTCCAGCACATCGACAAGTTTTCCTTCGATCCCGCGGCGACCCGGGGCAACGTCGAGAACTTCACCGGCGTGGCCCAGGTCCCGATCGGCTTCGCCGGGCCGATCCGGGTCAACGGCGAGCATGCCCAGGGCGAGTTCCTGGTCCCCCTCGCCACCACCGAGGGCACGCTCGTCGCCTCCTACAACCGCGGCATCAAGGTGCTGAACCTCGCGGGCGGAGTGATGTGCACGGTGGTGGGCGACAGCATGCAGCGGGCGCCCGTGTTCGTCTTCGACAACGCCCGCGACGCCCGCGATTTCGTGGTCTGGGTGGACGCCAACCTCGGCAAGATCCGCGAGGAGGCCGAGGCCACCTCGAGCGTCGCCAAGCTCACCTACATCGACCGCTACCTCGCCAACAAGCTGGTCTTCCTGCGCTTCAACTACACCACCGGCGACGCCGCCGGGCAGAACATGGTGGGCCGGGCGACCTTCGCCGCCTGCTCGTGGATCCTGGAGAACCACGACCGCATCCGCCACTTCTACCTGGAGTCGAACTTCGCCACCGACAAGAAGTCGTCGCAGATCAACGTCATGCGCACCCGCGGCAAGCGGGTGACCGCCGAGGCCACGATCCCGCGCGACGTGCTGATCCAGAACATGCGGGTGGACCCCGAGACGCTGCACTATCACGCCGGCATCGCCAACGTCGGCGCCTTCCTCTCCGGGGCCAACAACAACGGCTGCCACTCGCCGAACGGCATCACGGCGATGTTCATCGCCACCGGCCAGGACGTGGCCAATGTCGCGGAGTCGTCGGCCGGGGTGGTCTATACGGAGGTGACGCCGGAGAACGACCTCTACATCTCGATCACCATCCCATCGCTGATCGTGGCGACCCACGGCGGCGGCACCGGCCTCGCGACGCAGCGCGAGTGCCTGGAGATCCTCGGCTGTGTCGGCCGGGGGAAGGTCAAGAAACTGGCCGAGATCATCGCCGGCGTGGTGCTCGCGGGCGAGATCTCGCTCGCCTCGGCCATCTCCTCGCTCGACTGGGTGTCGAGTCACGAGCAGTACGGGCGCAACCGGTAGGGCTTCGACGCGGCGAGACATGATCGAACCTCTCCCAGCCGCCGCTGACGAGCTTCCGGTCGCGGCTCCGGCTCCCTCCGCCGGCTCCGGCGCCATCCCCGGGTTCGAGATGCTGCCGGACGTGCCTCCCCAGGGGCTCGTGCGGCGCTTCATCACCACCCAGCGCCACCTGATCGCGCTGGCCTTCGGCGCCCTGGTGGCCCACGCCCGCGCGGGGCAGGCCTTCGGCACCGGCCGGCGGTTCCGGCTGCTCTTCTGGCTGGAGCGCCTGCTCGCCGCCCTGGTGCGGCCGTTCCTCGACCGGGCGATCACCGACCGGCCGTTCCCCGTCCAGCTCCGGCGGCGGCTGGAGATCCTCGGCCCCACCTACATCAAGCTGGGCCAGGTGCTCGCCCTGCGCCAGGACATCCTGCCCGTCTCGATCACCGACGAGCTCAAGAACCTGCTCGACCGGCTGCCGGTGGTCCCCTTCGACCGCTACCTGCGGCTCATCGAGGCGGACGTCCAGCGGCCGATCGGCGAGATGTACTCCTGGGTCGATCCGATCCCCACCGGCTCGGCCTCGATCGCCCAGATCCACCGGGCGACGACGCGGGAGGGGGATTCGGTGATCATCAAGGTGGTCAAGCCGGGGATCCGCGAGACGCTGACCCGCGATGCCATCCTGCTGCGCCTCCTCGGCGCCATCCTGCAGTTCTTCCTCCCCCGCTACCGGCCGTCGCAGCTCATCCGCGAGTTCGTCGAGTACACGCGGCGCGAGGTGGACCTGCGGCGCGAGGCGGACAACGCCGAGTCGTTCATGGCCAACTTCCACGACCTGCCGGGCGTGGTCTTCCCCCGCATCTACCGGCAGTACAGCAGCCGCGGCGTCCTCTGCATGGAGTTCCTCGCCGGCTTCAAGCCCGGGGCTCCCGAAACGCAGTCGCTCACCGACGCGGAGCGCGACGCGCTCGTCGACCTCGGGGCGGCGAGCATCATCCGCATGCTGTTCAAGGACGGCTTCTTCCACGCCGACCTCCACCCGGGGAACCTCCTGGTGCTCCCCGGCCCGCGCCTCGGCTTCATCGATCTCGGCATGGTGGGCCGCTTCGACAACGACCTGCGGCGCACCTTCCTCTACTACTACTACACGCTGGTGATGGGGGACGCCGAGGGGGCCGCCCGCTACCTCGGCGCGATCGCCCAGCCGGGCCCGGGGGCCGACCCCAAGGGGTTCCGCCGCGAGGTCACCGAGATCCTGCTGCGCTTCAACCGCGGCGGCAGCTTCCGCGACTTCTCGCTGGCGCAGCTCATCATGCGCTCGGTCAACCTCGGCGCCCAGCATCGCCTCTACTTCCCGGTCGAGATGGTGCTGATGGTCAAGGCCCTGGTCACCTTCGAGGGGGTGGGCCAGATCCTCAAGCCCGGCCTCGACGTGGCCGCCGTCTCGCGCGCGCACGCCAACGCCATCTTCCGCGACCAGTTCAGCCCGCAGAACCTGATGCAGCAGGTGCTGCGGGCCGGGCCCGACATCCTCGAGGCGCTCGCCAAGTCGCCCAGCCTGATCACCGAGGGCCTGCGCCTCCTCGAGCAGGTGACCCACCGGCCGGAGAACCCCCTCGCCGGCCTGCGCGGCACCCTCTTCGGCGGCTTCTGCATGGTGGCCGGAGCCATCCTCGCCGGCGCCAGAGGCCCCTGGCCGGTATGGTCCGTCCTCTTCGCCGTCGGCATCATCGCGGCGCTCCACCGCAGCCGGCGGTGACGCGGGGCGCGCCCGCCCTTCCCCACGCGGGGCCTTGACGCCCCCCCTCAGGTGTACTACTCTAATAGCACAGTTGAATCTCAGCATCCTTCAGTCACGGGGGACCTTGTCTTGAAGAACGTTGTCCGGATCGTCCTTCTCGCTTTCCTGTTTCCCTTCGGGGCCGCCGGCAACGAGCCCGCCCGGCCGCTCGACGCCCGCGGGTTGGACAATCTGGTCGCCTTCACCCGTCTGCTCGGCTACGTCCGCTTCTTCCATCCCAGCGATCAGGCCGCCGCCGCGGATTGGGAGAAGCTGGCGCTGGCCGGCGTGCAGGCCGCCGAGAAGCCCCGGAATCCCGCGGAGCTGGCCCGCGCGCTCGAAGACCTCTTCCGTCCCGTGGCGCCGGCGGTCCGCGTCTTCCCCACCACGGCCGGACGTCCGGCGCTGCCGCCCGAGCCGCGGCCGCCGGCCGGCGCGGCCCACCCGGAGGTCGTCTACTGGGAGCACCAGGGGGTGAAGATCGGCGAGCCCGGCATCTACAAAAGCGAGCGCATCTCCGGTGCCGGTCCCGCCCGCGGGCAGGTGCAGCAGAGCCTCGGCGGAGGCGAGAACCCGTTCGGCGGCCGGCGGGTGGTGGTGCGGGGCATGGCGCGCCTCGAGGCTCCGGGCGGGAGCGCCGCGATCCTGAGGCTGCGGGGCTATGACCGGAAAGAGGCGGCGTTCCCCCTCGCCGAGAGCGCCACTCCCTCCGGCAATGTCGCCACCGGCGGATGGCGCCCCTACGAGGTCGCCGCCGACGTGCCCAAGGACGCCACGGGCCTGGAGATCGATCTCGGCCTCGCCGGCGAAGGGCGCGTCTGGTGGGACGACGTCTCCCTGGAAGTGGCCGGGGGACCGGGGACCGCGGCGTCACGGCTCGAAAACCCGGATTTCGAGACGGCGGGAGGCGCCGGCGCCAACGGGCCGGCCGGCTGGGACCTGCCCTGGGAGGCCCGGCGTGCCGGCTACAGCGCGACTCTCTCGGAGGACCATCCGAAGAGCGGCCGGAGAAGCCTTCTCGTCTCCTACACGAAACCCGATCCGTCCTCGTTCCCCCGGCCGGAGGAGCCGCTGGCGGCCGACCTCGGTGGCGGCGTCTCGGCGCTGATCCCCCTGGCGCTCTACAGGGACGCCCAGGGCGCGCTCCCGCACGCCCCTCAACCGCCGGCTGCCACGACCGGCAAGCCGGAAGGATTCTCCCCCTCCGGCAACGACCGCGCCACCCGCCTGGCCGACGTGGCTCTGGCGTGGCCGGTCTTCCAGCACTTCTACCCCTACTTCGACGTGGTGGAGGCGGACTGGCCGGGCGAGCTCCGGCGCGCCCTCGCCGCCGCCGCCACCGACGCCGACGCCCGGGCCTTCCTGGCCACCCTTCGGCGGATGGTCGCCGCGCTCCACGACGGCCACGGCGGCGTCTACTTCGACTCGCAGAGCCCGGCCGGCCAGCTCCCCCTGATCTGGGAGTGGGTGGAGGACCAGCTCGTGGTGACCCAGGTGGCCGCCGCCGGCGCCGCTGGAGGCTTGAAACCGGGCGACGCCGTGCTCGCGATCGACGGCCGCCCCGCCCGCCAGGCGCTGGCGGACGCCGAGTCGCTGATCTCCGGCGCCACCGTGCAGTGGCGGCGCTGGAACGCCGTCCGCCGGCTGGGCTGGGGCCAGCGGGACGAGCCGGTCCGTCTGGAGGCGCGGCATCCCGATGGGACGACTTTCACCGCCAGTCTCACCCGGTCGCTCCCCATCTTCGGTCCCGGCAGCCTGGAGGAGACCCGGCCCGCCAAGATCGCCGAGCTGAAGCCGGGCATCTTCTACGTCGACGTCAGCCGGGTCGACGCCGCGGACGTCCAGACGGCGGCCGACCGCCTGGCCGGCGCCCGGGGGATCGTGTTCGACCTGCGGGGCTACCCCACCAGCGGATCGCTGAGGGTCATCGCGCATCTGACCGACCAGCCGGTCAGCACGGCGCAATGGCACGTGCCGGTCGTCACCCGGCCCGACCGCCAGGGGTGGCAGTGGGACGTCTCGAGCTGGTCGATCCAGCCGCAGGCTCCACGCTTCCGCGCCAGGACCGCCTTCCTCACCGACGGCCGGGCGATCAGCTTCGCCGAGACCTACATGGGAATCATCGAGAACTACCACCTCGCCGAGATCGTCGGCGGCCCCACGGCGGGCACCAACGGCAACATCAATCCCTTCGTGCTGCCCGGCGGCTACCGGCTCATCTGGACCGGCATGAAGGTGCTCAAGCACGACGGCTCGCAGCATCACGGGATCGGCATCCGGCCGACCGTCCCCGCCTCCCGCACGATCCAGGGCATCGCCGCCGGGAGGGACGAGGTGCTGGAGAAGGGGATCGCGGTAATTGAAGAGAGGAAGGGGGAATCCAGATGAGGAATGCCATGCGCCGATTCGCCTTCGTGCCGCCGCTCGTCCTGGCCCTTGCCGCCGCGGCCACCGCTGCGATGGCCCAGCCGGCCCACCAGGTGGTGGACGTCAACACCACGGCGGAGTTCATCGCCGACCCGCTGTTCACGGGCCAGGACTTCGCCGTCCTGGGAACGACCGTGTTCTTCCTCCAGGACGACGGGATCCACGGCATCGAGCTGTGGAAGACCGACGGCACCGCCGCCGGCACCGTCCTGCTCAAGGACATCTGTCCGGGATCCTGCTGGGGATGGCCGACCGGCCTGACCGTCTCCAACGGCGTCCTCTACTTCGGCGCCGACGACGGCGTCCACGGCCAGGAGCTGTGGCGGAGCGACGGCACCGAGGCCGGCACGGCGATGGTGACCGACCTCAACCCCGGGCTGCCGGACTCCTCTCCCGCGCTGATGGACGTCGCCGGCACCCTGTTCCTCGCCGCCGACGACGGCGTCCACGGCCGCGAGCTGTGGAAGACCGACGGCACCGCCGCCGGCACCCAGCTCGTGGCGGACCTCAACCCCGGGCCGGCGGGCTCGAGCCCGCGGCTCTGGCTCGACCTCGGCGGCGGCAAGCTGCTGCTCAACGCCGACGACGGCGTCCACGGCCGCGAGCCCTGGCTCTCCGACGGCACCACCGCCGGCACCGTCCTCCTCAAGGACGTCAATCCCACCGGCGACTCCGGGTACGGCTCCCCCCTGAACCGCTTCGAGAACGACGCCCTGGCGCTCGGCAACGGCGCCTTCCTGTTCGCGGCGGACGACGGCGTCCACGGCTTCGAGCCCTGGGTGAGCGACGGCACCGGGGCCGGCACGACGCTCCTCGCGGACGTCAACCCGGGAGCCACCGTGGGGTTCAACGGCTCGTTCCCCTATGGCTTCACCCGCCTGGGCAGCCAGATCCTCTTCGTGGCCGACGACGGGACGACCGGCTACGAGCTCTGGTCGACCGACGGCACGCCGGGCGGCACGGCGCAGGTCAAGGATCTTAACCCCGGCCAGGGCAGCGGTTACGAGCACCAGCTCACGGCGCTGGGCAACCGGGTGTTCTTCATGGGGTACGACGGCGCGACCGGGCTGGAGCTCTGGTCGACCGACGGCACCGCCGCCGGCACCGTCCAGGTCAAGGACATCTACCCCGGTACGGGCTTCGCCTTCAGCATCATCGGCCGTCCCCAGTTGAAGGTGTTCAACGGCGGCCTGCTGTTCTTCGCCGACGACGGCGTCCACGGCTCGGAGCTGTGGCGGAGCGACGGCACGGCGGCCGGCACCGTCCTGGTCAAGGACATCCAGCCGGGATCGCCCAGCAGCTTCGGCTTCGGCTTCTCCGGCCTGACGGTCGTGGGAGGGACGGCCTTCTTCCAGGGCTCCACCCTGGCGCACGGCATCGAGCCGTGGAAGACCGACGGCACCGAGGCCGGCACCCTCGAGGTGAAGGACGTCGCCACCGTCACCTCGTCCATGCCCGTCTTCAACGGCTATTCCGTCTCCGACGTCCTCGCCGGAAAGTTCCTGTTCCAGGCCGACGACGGCGTCTCCGGCGTCGAGCCCTGGCTGAGCGACGGCACGGCCGCCGGGACGTTCCGGCTCGCCGATCTGAACCCCGGCCTCAACAGCAGCAACCCCGTCTCCAGCTTCCCGCTGGGCGGCATCAGCCTGCTCGGCTCGGACTTCGGCCTCTGGACCACCGACGGCACATCGGCCGGCACCTCGCAGATCCTCCCCGGGGTCATCCAGGGCGCGGGCGGCTTCGTCTCCGCCCTGGGAACGGTCCTGTTCGCGGCGGCGGACGCGGCGGCGGGCGACGAGCTGTGGAAGACGGACGGCACCACCGCCGGCACCTCGCGGATCCGCGACATCGCTCCCGGAGCCGCCAGCTCGTATCCCTCGCTGCTGACGCCCCTGGGCTCCGCGGTCCTCTTCGCGGCCTACGACGGAGGCCCCGGCTATCCGAAGCTCTGGCGGACGGACGGCACCGCCGCCGGCACCCTCGCCCTGACCACCAGCTCGATCACCGACATCCGGTGGATCGTCCCGCTGGGCTCCACCGCGCTCTTCGCCGCCGACGTGTCGGGAGCCGGCCAGGAGCTGTGCGTCACCGACGGCTCCGGCGGCGGGACCCACCTCCTCAAGGACCTGCGGCCCGGCGCCGCCTCCTCCGACCCGGTGCGCCCCGTCCGCCTCGGCTCCGTCGTCGTGTTCTCCGCCTTCGACGATGCCACGGGCCAGGAGCTGTGGGCGAGCGCCGGCACCGCCGCCGGCACCGCCCCGCTGAAGGACATCAAGCCGGGAGCCGGCTCCGGCGTCGAGCCGTCCCCCACCTGGCTCTCCGGCGACGACCAGGCCCTGGCCGGCGGCACCTTCTTCTTCGCCGCCGACGACGGCGCGCACGGCCGCGAGCTCTGGAAGACCGACGGCACCGCCGCCGGCACCGTCCTGGTCAAGGACATCTTTCCCGGCGCGCGCTCCGCGGACCTCGATCAGATGACGGTCGCCGCCGGCCGCCTCTTCTTCGTGGCCGACGACGGCGTCCACGGCCGCGAGCTCTGGGTGAGCGACGGCACCGCCGCCGGCACCCGGATGGTGGCCGACATCGTCGCCGGCGCCGGCTCGCCGGTGATCCGGAACGTCACCGCGGTCGGCCACGTCGTCGTCTTCTCCGCCGACGACGGCGTCCATGGCCGCGAGCTCTGGCGCAGCAACGGCACCACCGCCGGTACTTTCCTGGAGCAGGACCTCGCTCCCGGTACCGCGGCCTCCAGCCCCACGGGGTTCACCGCGGTGGGGACCAGCGTCTTCTTCACCGCCAACGACAACGTCACGGGCTTCGAGCCCTGGGTGATATCGAAGGGCGCGCTGCTCACCACCTTCCAAGACGTGCCGGTCGACTTCTGGGCCTGGCGGTTCATCGAGGCGCTCACCCTCCAGGGGGTCACCAGCGGCTGCGCCGCCGGCCAGTTCTGTCCCGGCGCGCTGGTCAGTCGGGCGCAGATGGCCGTGCTCCTGCTCGGCGCCCGCGGTGACGCCCCGCCGCCGCCGGCCACCGGCACGCGCTTCCAGGACGTGCCCGCCGGCTACTGGGCCGGTCCCTGGATCGAGCAACTGGCGGCCGAGGGCATCGTCGGCGGCTGCTCGGCGAGCCCGCCGCTCTACTGCCCGGAGAGCACTCTGACCCGGGCCGAGATGGCTGTCCTGCTGGTCGGCGCCCGCCACGAGACGCCACCGCCCGCGACCGGCACCCGCTTCGCCGACGTGCCCGCCGGCTACTGGGCCGCCCGCTGGATCGAGCAGCTCGCCGCCGACGGCATCACCAGCGGCTGCGGCGGCGGCAACTTCTGCCCCGACCAACCCATCACCCGCGCCGAGATGGCGGTGTTCCTGGTCACGGCGTTCAATCTTTCTTTGCCTTGACGAAGCGTTTCTGCGAAAATCGCATCATCCAGCAAGATGATGCGCCTTCGCTTCCAGCGGGGGTGATTTCAGGAGGACTCTCGCATGCCTAGCCGTCGGCACCCAGCGCTGTCCGGCTTTCTCGCTCTCCTCGTCCTGCCCGGTCTGCTCGCCGGCCTGCCGGCTCTCGCCCAGCCGGCCTTCCGCGTCGCCGACCTCAACCCCGCGAACCCGCAGTCGTGGTCGCTGTCGCTCGAGACCGGCCGGCGGATCGTGGTGCTCGGCAACGCGCTCGTCTTCGTGGCCGACGACGGCGGAGAGTATGGCATCGAGCTCTGGCGGAGCGATGGCACCCGCGCCGGCACCCGGCCGCTCAAGGACATCTGCCCCGGCTCCTGCTCGTCGTCGCCCGCCTCGCTCACGGTCTCGAACGGGCTCCTGTTCTTCACCGCGGACGACGGGATTCATGGACGGGAGCTGTGGAAGTCGGACGGCACCCCCGAGGGCACGTCGATGGTGGCGGAGATCCTGCCCGGGCACTCGGTCTGGATCAGCGACCTCATCGACGCCAGCGGCGTGCTCTACTTCTTCGCCGAGGACGGCGTGCACGGGTACGAGCTGTGGACGTCGGACGGCACCCCGGCCGGCACCCACCTGGTCAAGGACATCGCCCCGGGATCGGGCTGGATCAACGGCCGCTTCCTGGCCACCTCCGGCCACAAGCTGCTGTTCGCGGCCGCTTACGGAATCCAGCCGATGGCACCCTGGGTGAGCGACGGCACCGAGGCGGGGACCGGGATGGTGGCGGACATCCGGCCGGGCGCGGATGCCGTCTCGCCCGGCTACGATCCTCTCGTCTCCGGGCCGGACGCGGCCCCGGCTCCCCAGGGAGGCTTCCTGTTCGCCGCCGACGACGGCACGGGGACGGCGCTCTGGTACACCGACGGAATTCCCGGCGGCACCACGGTCCGCCTCCCGGGAGCCGCCTCCCCGCACGAGATGACCGTCTTCCTGGGGGCCGTCTATTTCGCCGCCGCGGACGCCGGCGGCGGCGTCGAGCTCTGGAGGAGCGACGGCACGGCCCCCGGCACGGTGCAGGTCAAGGACATCCGGCCGGGAACCGAGGGCTCGAATCCACGGGAGCTCACCGTGGTGGGCAGCCAGCTCTTCTTCCGCGCCACGGACGGCGCCACCGGCGCGGAGCTGTGGAGGAGCAACGGCACCGTCGCCGGCACGGCCCGGGTGGCGGACCTCAATCCCGGAACCGGCGACGCCTTTCCCGTCACCCCGGGGCTTCCCGATCACTATCAGCTCTCCCCCTTCGGCAGCGACCTGATCTTCTTCGCCTACGACGCCAACCAATACCTCCAGCTCTGGTGGACGGACGGCTTCACCACCACCACGAGGCTCACCACGGGAGGGGTGCCGGACTACATTCCCGCCATCCGGAAGGACACCGCGGTCCTGGGCGGGCGCTTCTACTTCATCTCCGGCTTCTCGAACACCCAGCTCTGGTCGAGCGACGGCACGCCGGGGGGGACCAACCCGATCGTGGACGTCACCACCGCCACGTCTTCCATCCAGCTCTTCAACGGCAAGACCTTCCCGGGCGCCTTTGCGCCGGCGGGCAACCTCCTCTTCTTCGGAGCCACGGACGGCCCCCCCTTCATCGAGCCCTGGAAGACCGACGGCACCCCCGGCGGGACCTCGCGCATCGCCAGCCTCCCTTACGGCGAGACCATCTACGAGTGCCGCCCCGGGGGCGACGGCATGGTCTTCCAGACCAACCTCGGGATCTGGTCGAGCGACGGCACCGCGAGCGGCACCCACTCGCTCGGCCCCGGCTGGGGGAACCTTCCCTCCCTCGGCGGCACGTCCTTCTATCTCTCCTCCGATCCCGTGAACAGCGCCGCGCCGCAGCAGTGGCTCTGGAAGACGGACGGCACGCCGGCCGGGACGCACCCGGTGGCCGCCCTCTCCACCTTCAACGACGGCGGGAACCTGACGCCTTCCGGCGGCAAGATCTTCGTCGCTGGATTCGAGAACGGAGGCGGCTTCTCCCTGTGGGCCAGCGACGGCACCGCGCCCGGCACCGTCCACATCTCCGGCCTGGCCCATGGCGGGGGCTTCTCCCAGCTCGGCCGCCTGGTCGACTTCAATGGGACCCTCTTCTTCAGCGCCTACGAGTACGGCTACGGCTGGCAGCTCTGGAAGAGCGACGGCACCGCGCCCGGCACCACGCTGGTCCGGGCCTCCGGGTTCCCCAGCGACCCCTACGACGCCGCCTACGGGGAGGCCGCCGCGCTGCCCGGAGGCCCGCTGTTCTTCGTGCTGCGCGACGCCGAGGCGGGAGGCGAGCTGTGGAAGAGCGACGGCACCGCCGCCGGCACCGTGCGGGTCGCGGACATCCTCCCCGGCTCCCAGGGTTCCAACCCCCACCGCTTGACCCCCGCCGGCGACCGGCTCTACTTCGTGGCGGACGACGGCGTCCACGGCGACGAGCCCTGGGTCACCGACGGCACCGAGGCCGGCACCCACATGGTGGCGGACCTCCTGCCCGGCCCGGACTCGTCGTACCCGGACTCCCTGACCGCCGTGGGCACCACGCTCCTCTTCTCCGCCATCGACGGCGTCCACGGGGTGGAAGCCTGGCGCACGGGCGGCACGGCCACCGGGACTCGGATGATCCAGGACATCGCTCCGGGCCCCCTCTCCTCCAGTCCCAGCGGGTTCACCGCCGCGGGCCCCAACGTCTACTTCGCCGCCAGCGACCACACGACCGGCTTCGAGCTCTGGGCCGTGCCGAAGGACGCGGTGCTCGGCACCTTCGCCGACGTTCCCCCGAGCTACTGGGCTTCGGGCTTCATCGAGGCGCTCGCAGCCGCCGGCGTCACCGGCGGCTGCGGTGGTGGCCAGTTCTGCCCGGGCGCACTGATCAACCGGGCGCAGATGGCCATCTTCCTGCTCGCCGCCCGCGACGGCGCGCCGCCGCCGCCGGCCACCGGCACCCGCTTCGACGACGTGCCTCCCGGCTACTGGGCCGGCCCCTGGATCGAGGAGCTGGCCGCCGAGGGTATCGTCGGCGGCTGCTCGGTCAGTCCGCCGCTCTACTGCCCGGGCAACACTCTGACCCGGGCGGAGATGGCCATCCTCCTGGTGGGCGCCCGCCACGAGACGCCACCGCCCGCCACCGGCACCCGCTTCGCCGACGTGCCCGCCGGCTACTGGGCGGCCCGCTGGATCGAGCAGCTCGCCGCCGACGGCATCACCAGCGGCTGCGGCGGCGGCAACTTCTGCCCCGACCAGCCCATCACCCGCGCCGAGATGGCGGTGTTCCTGGTCACGGCGTTCCACGTGCCGCTGCCCTGAGGAGAGGGCGGCCACGCGCCGTCCTCCCCTTCAAAGCCTTTGGACATTGTTTTTGGCACCAAACATTGTTTGGGACCACCAAACATTGTTTTTTGGCTCCAAAACATTGTTTGGTCGGAAAAAACAATGTTTGAAGCCACTAAACAATGTTTGGTCCGAAAAAACAATGAAAAAACAGAAAAACAATGTTTGGCGCCAATTTGGCACAAACACTCCGCGAAGCCACTGGGGGACGCCGCTTCCTGGTGGTCTGTCAACGCGTGATTGCGTAGATCCGTAGGGTGCGCTGTGCGCACCACCGCCGCCCCTGGTGCGCACAGCGCACCCTACACAGCCCATCATTTCTGCATTGACGAGGTACTAGTTGCTCCACTCTTTGGTAGGTGATTTCCGCTCCCCCTCCCAGAGCACCTCCGCGATCTCCCACAGGGCGATCTCCACCCTGCTACTGATCTCCTTGACGAGGTCCTCCAGCTCAGGATCGGCCAAGGGCGGCGGCGGGCCGTAGCGTTTGAACTTGCCCACCCTCCGCAGCGAGGCGAGGAGGAGGTCCAGGGCGGTGGGGCTGAGGCCGGCCGCGACGGCGATCCGCTCCATTATCTCCCACGGGAGCTGCCTGCGGCCGCTCTAGTAGTCCGCCAGCGAGCTGCGCGATATGCCGGCGGCCTCCGCCATCTGCTTCTTCGTCAGGCGGCGCGTGATCCGCAGCAAGGCGACGGCGAACCGCAGCAGCTCGGGATCATCATCTCGCTCCATCGTCTCCTCCCTCCAGAATGGAAGATCCACTCTCCCGGTGTGTTTTTCCACCTCGGCGCAAGGCACCATACTCCCGGGAGGGACGTCCGTCCGGCCATGGAGGCCGCTCCCGGGCCGCCTCTCCCCAAAGGAGAGGAATCATGTCTCGATGGATTCGCCCGCTCATCGTGGCGCTCACCCTCACCGCCCTTCTCGGCGTCCCTGGGATCTCGGCCGCGGACTCGTCGCTCGGCTCCCTGTGGGGTTTCATGGCGGGTACGTGGCTGAAGGCGGGGTGCATGATCGACCCGTGGGGACATTGCATGACCGGCTCCACGCCGGCCAGCCAGGACGAGGGCTGCCGCATCGATCCCAATGGCCGTTGCGTCACCAGACCGCCGGTGACGGCTGACGCGGGCTGCATGATCGACCCTGATGGCCGGTGCAAGCCGGGGAGCTGACCTGTCCTCGAGTCCCCCACGCTGTCCGGTACGAAAAGATCTCCGCGTCATGGGGCACCCTCGAAGCGGAGACCGGGATCGTTCTGGGCGCGGAAGAGGTACTCGGCGAGCCGCCGGGCCATGTCGAGCGTCACGGCATCGCGCTCGGCGGCCTCGCAGAAGAGCTTGAGCGCGGCCAGCGCTTCCCTCGGGACTCCCTGGGCGCGGAAGATCCACATCATCTGCCGGGCGAGATTCCGGACCTCCGCCGTCCGTCCTTCTTCCAGATGAACATTCGCCAGTTCCATGGAGACCAGGGCGACGTCGTAGGCCATCTCCCGGGACACGAACTCCTCCCGGACTCGGGAGAGGGCGGCAAGAGCCTCGCCCCATCGTCCTCGGCCTGCCGCGACACGTCCCTCCAGCCACCGCAGCCGAACCAGGTCCAGCTCGTTGCCCACCGCGGCCGCCAGTTCCCGCAATCCTGCCAACTGTTCCTCCACTTCGGCATAGCGACCCAGGAACCAGAGGTTTACTGCCAGGTTGAACTTAAGAGCCAGGAGGAGTCGGGGCTCATCCCCTACGTCAACAAGCTGGGCTGTTCGGCGTAACGTAGCGACGGCTTCCTCAAAATCACCACGGGCCAGGAGAACGGTTGATTTCTTCAGCAGCAGGTGCTTTGTCAGCTCGCCCCGATCAGCGGCCAGCGCTCGATCCAAGAGGTCCAACGCTTCCGCAAATTGGCCTTGGTCCCGTCGTAAGGAGGCCTCCAGATCCATCATCCGCGCCTCCGACAGGACATCGGGGCGGAACGACGCACCGGCCTGCCAGAGCTCGGCCGCCCGGCGGAACGCCTCCTCGGCCCCGGGCAGGTCACTGCGGACTCTCCGGGCGTTGCCGACGTGAGCCCAGGCATATCCCTGGAGACGCGAGCGCCAGATCCCCTCTCCCGGAGCCAGCTCGGCGATGCGCAGGGCCAGCTCGGCCAGCTCGACCGCCCGGTCCGCGCTGTCGCGAGCGGCCTCGGCGCTCTCCCGGCAGATCAGCTCGCACAGCGCCCAACTCCGGATCTCGAGCTTCTCCTCCACCAGCTTGAGGCGTTCGGCAGGCTTGCGCTTCCGGAGAGACTCCCAGAGCGCTTCGGCCTGCTCGCGCTCCATCTCGGCGCGGCCGGCCGCGATGAAGTGGGTCATCGTCTCGCGCGCGAATTTCTCTATGCCGGCGCCCAGCTCGGCGGCGATGGCCGCGATCTTCCGGCGCTCCTCGTCCGCGGGGCGGCCGGGTCCCGCGGAGAGGAAGCGGATCTCGCTGATCCAGCCGAGGGTTCTTTCGATCGTGTCCGCCGGGAACCCCATGACGGCGACGATCCGTTCCAACCGCTGGCGGGAGAGCTTCTTGCGGCCGCGCTCGTAGTCGGACAGGAGATTCGGCGAGACGCCGGCGGCCTCTCCCAACCGCGCCTGGGTCCAGCCTTTGGTCAGACGCAGGAACGAGAGCGTGAGATTCATCGGGGGCGGTGTGGACGGCTTCATGGTCCTCCTATCTTAGTCGCGTCTTCTGAAAACAGACAGTGCCCGCCGCGCGTCGGGCGTAACAGGAACCGGCGACAAACCATGCGCTGGTGAGAAATTACACCGTTTCGCGATACGCGCGCCAGCCCCGCCCTCGGAAACCCACCCGCGCTGGGCCGGGCGAGGATCCTTCCGTAGCCTCGGGCCAAGGGAGGAAACGCATGGAGACGGAGAGAACCGAGGCCGAGATCGCCGCGCAGGAGAAGCTCAAGAGAATCGCCGCCGAGCTGGAAGCCATCGAGACCCGGCTCTGGGGGGTCCACGCGAGCCTGCCCGCGCCCCCCGCGGAGGATCTCCAGAAGGACGACGAGGAGGAGAAGGATGTCGCGACGGAGGTGCGCTCCGTCATCGAATGCGTGATCAACGACTGGCTCCGCTCCGCGATCCGGGATCTCCAGGCGGGGGCGGAATACCGGAAGGGCCAGGGCGGATGAAGGGCGGGGGGTGCGGGCGGCCTGTAGGAATGCAGACGAAGGCTCCGCCCTGAAGGGGCGAAATTTGAATAGCCTGGCGATTCATCGCCAGGTTGGCGGGCCCCATCCCAACCCGCCCTGAAGGGCCGGAACCGGTTTTCGATAAATCCTTGTTTCGAGACCGTGCTGAAAAGCACCGCCCCCTCGGGGCGGATGGGGGGACGTGAGGACTGCTTACCTGGCGATGAATCGCCAGGCTATTCAAATTTCCGCCCCTTCAGAGCGGAGTTCCGCGGCGGTCGCCCGGATGAAGGAGGGCGGCGAGCCGCCCGCGGCGGCGTGCCCGCCCCTACAACGTCCTTCGCACGACCTCAACGTTACCGAGCGACCTTCCGTAGGGGCGCAGCATGCTGCGCCCTGCAACCTACGCCCTGCCCCTATCCTCCCGCGCCGGCGGCGGCGTCCAGCAGCCGGTCGAGGCGGGAGAGGGCGTCGTCGAGCCGGCGGGCGAGGCCGTGACCGGAGACGGGGATCCGGCGCGGCCGGTCGGCGTAGACGCCGTCCCAGAGGCTCCGTTCCGCTTCGAGGACGTCCCGGCGCAGGGTGAGCCCGTGGCGGGCGAATTTGGGGGCGAGCTCGTCGAAGCGCGCCAGCAGGTCGCGACGGACCGCCTTGTAGGCGTGCTCGCAGACGGCGCGGCGCTGCGAGAAGCTGAAGATATTGGTGAAGAACATCAGGTAGTCGTCGGGGTGCGGCTCGAACAGCACCACGTCGGCGCCCTTGAACTTGGTCTCGTAGGTGGCCATGCCGCCTTCCAAGCGCGAGTGGATGAGCGTCCGGAAGGTCTGCGAGAGCACCGACGGCAGGCCATGGTCGAGCAGCTTGCCGCGGCGCATCAGGCCGGCCTCGACCGTGCCCACCGTATCGACCGGCACGATCGGATTGACGCAGATCACCAGGTCGGCCCCCTTCTCCAGAGCCACCGAGGCGTGCAGGGTCTTGAGCAGGACGCCGTCCACGTAGTGCCGGCCCTCGATCTCGACCGGCGAGTAGAGGCCGGGGAGAGCCGAGCTGGCGGCCACGGCGAGCGAGATCGGGACGTGGTCCATCCCAGGATCGCCGAAGCGCACGGCCTGGCCGGAGTCGAGGTCCGCGGCCACCACCACGAGGCGCTTGCCGAGCTGGCGGAAGTCGTCCGTCCGCCCCTTCAGGTTGTAGATCTTCTCGAGATAGGCGCGGATCGGCTGGTTGTCGAAGATCCCCACCGGCAGGGCTTCCGAGAGGCGGGTCAGCGACTCCAGCAGGGTGAGGTCGCGGCGGTGGGTGATCCATTCCCAGAGCGATTCCAGGAGCAGCCGGGGGACCGCCTGGCCGCTGCGGATCACCTCGCGGACGGCCGGGGTGAAGAAGGTCTCCGGCACGAACGGGTGCTCGCCCGGCTCGTGGGAGACGATCGCCCGGCACATCTGGGCCGTGGAGAGATTGTTGGCGAGGTTGGCGCCGATGAAGGCGCCGGCGCTGACCCCCACGTAGACGTGGAGGTTGTTGAGGTCGAGACCGTCCACGGCCTCGTCGAGAGCCCGGAGAGCGCCGATCTCGTAGATCGCCCCCTCCGGGCCTCCTCCCGCGAGCGCCAGTCCGATCCTGGGGGAGCCTTTTCCGCTATTACCTGAACGATCGCCTGAGCCGTTCCCGTTGCGCTCCACCCTGTCGTTCCTCGTGTCAGACGATGATCTTGTTCGGGTCCGTCGGCGTGGTGGCCGTCTCCGGCGTCACCAGGTCGTGCGTCGGAGTGACCGGAGCGGTGGCGGCCGGGGTCACCCGCGGCTTGAGCTGCTCGATCTTGGCGTTGAGCTCCTCGACCTTCTGCGTCAGGTTGCGGATCTCGTCGCGGGTCGGCACACCCAGGCGGCGCAGGGTCGACGTGAGCTTCTCGTCGATCTTGTCGCCCAGGTTCTCGAAGGTGCTCTCGGCCTTGGCCTTGAAGCGGTCGGCCTCGGCCTTCACCTTGTCGACCTCGACCTTGCCGCGCGACTCGACGTCGCGGCCCCGGTCGACCAGGCGGCTGAAGATCTTGCCCCCCTCCTCCTCCGCCGCGGCCAGCGCGCCGAGACCGGCGAGCCAGATGCGGTGGACGGACTCCTTGAGCTCCTCCTGGGCGTTCTTCTCGGTGGTGCCAGTGGTGTTCGGTTCCATCGTTCTTACCTCGTCGCTTTCTTGGTGGCGCGCGGCTTGGCGGTCTTCGCCTTCGCCGCGGTCGTGGTTACAGGAATGACGATCGCCGCCGGCTCACCCTGAGGGGTGAGGATCTCGACCGGCTCGACAGTAGCGGCATGACGCCGGGCCAAGGTCTCGTCGACCTTCTTCGACAGCGTCTCGATCCGGGCGGAGAGGATCTTCACGTCCTCCCGCGTCATCACGTTGAGGCGCTTGAGCACCCCCCGGCTCTCGAACTCCACCGTGTCCTCGACCAGTTGCTGCGCCTCGCGCACCGTCCGGGTGGCGCGGCCGGTGACCGCCTCCACGAGCTGCTTCTGCTTTTCCTCGACCGGGCGGCCGCGCTCGACTAGGTGGTCGAACACTTCCAGGCCCCCTTCGGTCACCTCGGCCACGGCGCCGACGCCGGCCAGCCAGAGGTTGCGTCCGGTGGCGAGCACCTTGTCCAGGGCGCCACCGATATTGATACCTGTCGGAATCGGGTTCATTTGATGATGTCTCCCTCGGTTTCGATCCGCACCACGGTCTTGCGCTCCGTGGGACGGCCGTTCTGCGGCTCCATCGTGGCCGCGGGGGTCACGCCGCTATCGTTCCTCTCGAGATCGGCCAACGAGACCTCGAGCTCTTCCAGGCGCGCCCGCAGGCTCGACATCTCCTCGCGCGCCCGCCGTACCGGACCCAGACGGTCGATCAGCCGGTCAACGCCGTGCTGCACCTGCTCCATCCCCGTGCTCACCGCGCGCTCGCCCAGGCGGACCAGGTCGTGCAGCAGCTCGCTCGGGATGAACGACGTCCCCTTGCGCCCCTCGTCCAGGATGATCTGCGTCAGGGTCTGAGATGTGACGTCGTTATTGGTGGCGTTGTCGACCACCCGCACCTCCTGGCCGTTGCGGACCCAGGTGGCGATCTCGTCCAGCGAGACGTACCGGCTCTCCTCGGTGTCGTAGAGCTTGCGGCTTTCATAGCGCTTGATGAGCCGGATCATGAGTCCTCCTTACGGTTCGGTCGCGGCACTCCCGGGCGTCCGCGTCAAGGGCAATTTACCGCAGTGCGGCAAAGGATGTCAAGGGATTTGTGACGCAGTGCGGCGAAGGGGTGCTACGAGGGAGCCAGACGCCCGCTCGGCAGGAGCGGGCGCCCCCGACAACGTCCAGTTCAGCAGGTGCAGGAGTTTGTGAGGCAGCCGTGGGGTCGGCAAGTCTCGGTGGGGCAGACGCTGTCAGTCGTCGTGCAGGCGTCCGATAGGACACCGCCCAAGACTCCCGTCAGGTTGTCCAGCAGATGGAGGGTCTCGCGGGACAGGTTGAGCTTCTTCAGGCTCTTTTTCATGGATCGGTTCCCCTTTGGGCCCCTGGGGCCCGTATTACATCATCTACAAGTACCGGTGCGGGGCCTTACCCGAAGTGAGCTACCCGGCTCCCGGACCGCTCCGGCCGCCACGACTGCAGCGGTCCAGTGGAAGCGTCCGTCGAGGCTCTGGAACCTTC
>DASWRX010000218.1:0-5200 GCA_036402955.1 Thermoanaerobaculia bacterium | reverse complement strand
GGATCAGAGGTTCTTGAGGATCGAGTCGACGACCTTCTTGGCGTCGCCGAACAGCATCATGGTGTTGTCGCGGAAGAACACCTCGTTCTCGACGCCGGCATAGCCCGAGCCCATGCCGCGCTTGATGAACAGCACGGTCTTGGCCTTCTCGACGTCGAGGATCGGCATGCCGTAGATAGGCGAGGCCTTGTCGGTTTTGGCGGCCGGGTTGGTGACGTCGTTGGCGCCGATCACGAAGGCCACGTCCGCCTGCGGGAACTCGCCGTTGATGTCCTCGAGCTCGAAGACCTCGTCGTAGGGCACGTTGGCCTCGGCCAGGAGCACGTTCATGTGGCCCGGCATGCGGCCCGCGACGGGGTGGATGGCGTACTTCACGTCGACGCCCTCCTTCTTCAGCATGTCCACCATCTCGCGGAGCGAGTGCTGGGCCTGCGCCACCGCCATGCCGTAGCCCGGCACGATGATCACGCGCTCGGCGTTCTTCATGATGTAGGCCGCGTCGTCGGCCGAGCCCTGCTTGACCGGGCGCGTCTCCACGGCCCCGGCCGGTCCCGCGGCGGCGTCGCCGCCGAAGCCCCCGAGGATGACCGAGATGAACGACCGGTTCATCGCCTTGCACATGATGTAGGACAGGATCGCACCCGAGGAGCCGACCAGCGCGCCGGTGATGATCAGCGCGAGGTTGCCCAGGGTGAAGCCGATGCCGGCCGCGGCCCAGCCCGAGTAGGAGTTCAGCATCGAGACGACGACGGGCATGTCGGCGCCGCCGATCGGGATGATGAGGAGCCCGCCGAGCGCGAAGGACAGGAGCACGATCAGCCAGAAGATGGCCTTGCTCTCGGTGCCGATGAAGATCGCGATCAGGACCACGAGGGCGATGCCGAGCGCGATGTTGATGGCGTGCCGCTGGGGCAGCATGATCGGCTTGCCCGACATGCGGCCGTCGAGCTTCGCGAAGGCGATCACCGAGCCCGTGAAGGTGATGGCGCCGATGGCGACGCCGAGCGCCATCTCGAACAGCGATTCCTTGTGGATGTGGCCGTTCTCGAGGATGCCCACCGCCTGGGGGGCGTAGAGGGTGGCCGCCGCGCCCGCGACCGCCGCGAGGCCGACGAGGGAGTGGAAGGCCGCGACGAGCTGCGGCATCGCCGTCATCGGCACCCGCTTGGCGATGACCGCGCCCGCGCCGCCGCCGATGGCGAGGCCGAGGATGATCAGCGCCCAGGCCCCGACGCCCGC
Organism: Thermoanaerobaculia bacterium; assembly: GCA_036402955.1. Lineage (GTDB taxonomy): Bacteria > Acidobacteriota > Thermoanaerobaculia > Multivoradales > UBA5704 > DATARR01. The sequence continues at coordinate 3,961 of DASWRX010000218.1, read as the reverse complement.
CGGCGGATGGCCCACGAGGGTGGTCAGCACGGCGAGCGCCATGCCGATCATGCCGTAGAGGTTGCCCTGCCGCGACGTGGTCGGGTGCGAGAGCCCCCGCAGCGCCATGATGAACAGGACGCCGGAGACGATGTAGAGGAGGGCGGAGACGTTCTGGGACATCGTCTCAGGCCTTCTTCTTGTACATGCCGAGCATGCGCTGCGTCACGAGGAACCCGCCGAAGATGTTCACGCTGGCGAGGATGATGCCGACGAAGCCGAAGAAGCGGGCCCAGCCGGTGCCGTGCTCGAGATAGGGCACCCCGGCGGCCAGGATGGCGCCGACGATGATCACGGACGAGATCGCGTTGGTGACCGACATCAGCGGCGTGTGCAGCGCCGGGGTCACCGACCAGACCACGTAGTAGCCGACGAGGATCGCCAGCACGAAGATCCCGAGCTGGAACACGGTGGGGTCGACGGCGCCGTGGGTCACGGCGCCGACGCCGTGGCCGAGGCCGTCGGCAATGGAGGCCGCCTGGTCGGCGGCGCGGCGGGCCGCCTCGGCTGCGGCGCGGGCGGTGTCGGCGAGCACGCGGGTCTGGTCGACCGCCTGATCGGGAGGGAGGGTTGCCATCGGAGTCTCCGGCGCGATCAGGCTGCTTTGGGCTGGAAGGAGGCGTGCACGACGTCACCGTCTCGGGTGAGGTTCGTGGCCTTGACGAGTTCGTCGTCCCACTTGATCGCGAGCGCCTTCGTCTCCTTGTCGATCAGGGTCTCGACGAAGGCGAAGAGGTTGCGCGCGTAGAGGCTCGACGCGGTGGCGGCCAGCCGCCCCGGCACGTTCAGGTGCCCGACGATCTTGACGCCCTTGTCGGTGGTCACGATCTCGCCCGGCTTGGCGCCGGCGACGTTGCCGCCGCGCTCCACCGCGAGGTCGATCAGGACGGAGCCCGGCTTCATCGTCGAGACCATGTCCTCCGAGACGAGCTTCGGGGCGGGACGGCCGGGAATCAGCGCCGTCGTGATCACGATGTCCTGCTTGGCGATGTGGGTCGCCACCAGCTCGGCCTGCTTCTTCTGGTACTCGGCCGACATTTCCTTGGCGTAGCCGCCCGCCGTCTCGGCCTGCTTGAACTCATCGTCCTCCACGGCCACGAACTTGGCGCCGAGGGATTCGACCTGCTCCTTGGTGGCGGGGCGAACGTCCGTCGCGGTCACCACCGCGCCCATGCGGCGGGCGGTGGCGATGGCCTGGAGGCCGGCGACGCCGACGCCCATCACGAAGACGCGCGCGGCCGGGACGGTGCCGGCGGCCGTCATCATCATCGGCATGGCGCGGCCGTACTCGGCGGCGCCGTCGACCACCGCGCGGTAGCCCGCGAGGTTCGCCTGGGAGGAGAGCACGTCCATCACCTGGGCACGGGTGATGCGGGGCATCAGCTCCATCGCGAAGGTGTTGATGCCGGCCTCCGCCATGGCCTTGAGCTCGGCCTCGCGGCCGTAGGGGTCCATGATCGCCACGACCGCGGCGCCCTTCTTGAAATTCCCCAGCTCCTCAGCGCCCGGGCGGCGAACCTTCAGGACGAGGTCGGCATCACCCGCGGCCGCCTCGGCGCTCGGCACGATGCTGGCGCCGGCGGCCTCGTACTCGGCGTCCGGAACGCCGGCCTTGAGGCCCGCGCCCGCCTGAACCACCACGTCCGCCCCGAGGGCCTTGAACTTCTTCACCGTCTCCGGCACCGCCGCGACCCGCGGCTCCGCGGGATCCGCCTCCGACAGCACAGCGATGCGCATTCAGGAATTCCCCTTCGATTGACTGTCACCGAATGCGCAACTTTTGCCGGCTTTCTCCCCCACCTCCCGATGCGCCTGCTCCGATCCGACCCGTGGCAGCAAGTGTCTGCCGCTGCATGAGTGGAGCACTTGACCGATGATCTGGCGGCTTCGCAGATGTTGCTGTGGCAAGGCTTCCCACAATGAAGTGGGCGCCTCGTGCTCTGGATGAGTTCGCGACATATCCAACTTTATTCCGCGGCGATCTGGGCCGGCATCGCCGTGGAGACGCGGGCGGCGCAGAACTTGAACTCCGGGATCTTGCCCATCGGGTCGAGCGCCGGGTTCGTCAGCAGATTGGCGGCGGCCTCCGCGTAGCAGAACGGCATGAAGATCATGCCGACCGGCACGTCGCGGTCGGAGCGGACCTTGACGTTCACCGCCCCGCGGCGGGTCTCGAGGCGCATCGTGTCGCCGGGCTCGAGGCCGAGCCGGTGCAGCTCGCGCGGAGCCATGAAGGCCACGGCCTCCGGTTCCAGCGCGTCGAGGACGCCGGCGCGCCGGGTCATCGAGCCGGTGTGCCAATGCTCGAGCACGCGGCCCGTCGAGAGCACCATCGGGTACTCGGTGTCGGGCACCTCGTCGGGGGGCACGATGTTGGCGGGCACGATCTTGGCGCGTCCGCTCTCGGTCGGGAAGCCGGCGAAGAAGATGATCTCGTTGCCGGGCTTGTCGGGCGCGTCGACCGGGTAGGTCACGGCGCCCTCGCGCTCAAGGCGCTCCCAGGTGATGTTGTTCAGGGACGGCATCACCTGCGCCATCTCGTTGAAGATGTCGGCCGGGCCGTTGTAGGTCCAGGACAGGCCCATCCGGTTGGCGAGCTCCTGGATGATCCACCAATCCTGGCGCGCGTCGCCGGGCGGCGACACGACCGGCCGGGCGATCTGCACGCGCCGGTCCGTGTTGGTGAAGCTTCCCGCCTTCTCGGCGAAGGCCGAGGCGGGCAGCACCACGTCGGCGTGGAAGGCCGTCTCGGTGAGGAAGAGGTCCTGCACCACGAGGTGGTCGAGCATCGCCAGCGCGTGGCGGGCGTGGTTGAGGTCGGGGTCCGACATGGCCGGGTTCTCGCCCTCGACGAACATGCCGCGGATCGAGCCGGCATGGATCGCCCGCATGATCTCGACCACCGTGAGCCCCGCCTTGGGGTCGAGCGACTGGCCCCAGAAGTTCTCGAACAGCTCCCGCACCGCCGCCTTCTCGACGGATTGGTAATCCGGGTAGACCATCGGGATCAGGCCGGCATCGGAGGCGCCCTGCACGTTGTTCTGGCCGCGCAGCGGATGCAGGCCGGTGCCGGGGCGCCCGATCTGGCCCGTGGTCAGCGCCAGCGCGATGAGGCAGCGGGCGTTGTCGGTGCCGTGGACGTGCTGGCTGACGCCCATGCCCCAGAAGATCAGCGAGGCCCGCGACCGGGCGTAGAGCCGGGCGACGTCCCGCAGGGTCTCGGCGTCGATGCCGCAGACCGCCGCCATCTTCTCGGGCGTGAACTCGTGGATGCGCTCCCGCAGCGCATCGAAGTTCTCCGTGTAGCCGGCGATGTACTGCTCGTCGTAGAGGCCCTCCTCCACGATGACGTTCAGCATCGCGTTCAGCATCGCCACGTCCGAGCCCGGCTTGAAGGCGAGGTGCTTGTAGGCGTGGCGCGACAGGACCTGCCGGCGCGGATCCATGATGATCAGCTTGGCGCCGCGCTCCTTGACGGCGTTCTTGATGAAGGTCGCGGCGACCGGGTGGTTCACGGTCGGGTTGGCGCCGATGACGACGATCACCTCGGCGTCGAGCGCCGCCGAGAACGGGGCCGTCACGGCGCCCGAGTTCAGGCCCTCCATCAGGGCCGCCACCGAGGAGGCGTGGCAGAGGCGCGTGCAATGGTCGACGTTGTTCGAGCCGAAGCCGAGGCGCACGAGCTTCTGGAAGAGGTAGGCCTCCTCGTTCGAGCCCTTGGCCGAGCCGAAGCCGGCGAGCGCGCGGGGCCCGTGCGTGTCGCGGATCTGCTTGAGGCCGCCGGCGGCCCGTTCCAGGGCCTCCTCCCAGGTCGCCTCGCGGAAGTGGGTCCAGGGATTGGCCGGGTCGACCTGATCGTTGGCGTCCTTGGCCACGTTGTCGAGGCGGATCAGCGGCTTCGTCAGGCGGTGGGGGTGGTGGA
>DASWRX010000217.1:0-36634 GCA_036402955.1 Thermoanaerobaculia bacterium | reverse complement strand
GGGCGGCGGAGGCGAGCGCGTCGTCCGCCTCGAGCTCGACCATGGGCCAGACCGGGACGCCCATGGCGGCGAGGGCCTCTTCCAGCGGGTGGAACTGCGCGAGGAGCGCGCGCTCGACCCCCTGCGCCGTCTTGTAGCCGGGCCAGAGACGATTCCGGAAGGACTCGACGACGTGGTCGGTCGCCACGCCGAGGTGCGTCGCTCCCTTCTCGATCATTTCCAGCACCGTATGCAGCACGCCGGTCACGGCCCCGAACGGCGCATTTTTATCCTTCTCGAAGCGGCGCCGGCCGTAATAATGGCGGAACAGCTCGTACGTGCCGTCGAGGAAATGAACCATTATGGCGTCACTCGGTTCGTGGTGGCAGGCAGACCGTGAGCTCCGAAGTCTACGCCGTCAGCTTACATGGGACCCAGGATAGGTGCCACCCGACCCGCCGCTCATGCTTCTGAGGGTGCCAAAGGCGTTGGTTGGGCTCTCGCCTGGAGATCAGCGACCCGGTTCAGCATGCCGTCGGCGCGGTGCTGCGACGAGCGTCCTCCAGCCTCGGAAGTCATGGTCGTGGAGCACGGGGCTGAGTGTGCCGCCGCGCCCGAGTTCCAGGGAAGTCTCACTCAGGCCCGACAGGTCGTCGAGGTACGCCCATGGCACTGGCCGCTCGAAACCGCCGTGGCCGTCGCCAAACGCCACCCACATCCGCCAACCTCGGTCGTCGACGTGGTAGAGCAGCACGTCGGCGTAAGGGTCGTCGTTGAACCGCCCGACGGCGACCTTGTAGTCGGCGAAGCAGGAGACCGCTCCGCTTTGGATGCGCGGCATCGAAGCGGCCGGCGCCGGTATTCCAGGAGCCTGCGGCCGCAGTGCATCCTGGCTTGATGCAGCCCTCCCATACCGAAACCGAGGTAAATGGCAAAGTCGCAGGAGAAGGCACTGCTTTCCCTCGGGAGACCGCCGCGAACACCCTGTTCGCCGTTGTGTTGATCAGCAGCAGATCGCCGATGCCGTCGCCATCAATATCGGCGCCGTCCACCCTTGAATACCCGGCGAAGTTGCCCGGGAAATTGAACGCCAGAGGTACGGGGGGCGAGATCCATCCCAGTCGACGTCCATCGGCACATAGAGGCTGCGGACGATCGGAGACGAAGCTCCGTAGGCGTTGGGACCGAGGCCGCACCCGTTGCCAGCAGGCGGAAACATGCGGGTCGAGCCCCAGATGAAGCTCTCTTCGTGACCGAGCCGTTTGAATTGCACGGCGGGTTGTTGGCAGCAGTAATCGAAGGTCGAGAATTTGCGGAGGGTCGACCAACTGCTCGGCGGCTGCTTGGGGGCCAATGGAGCGGCGGCGGCACTGGCCGCTCCAGCGAGGATCGTCACGGCGCTCCAAGCCCAGGCAGCGGAAAGGTGCAAGATATTGCGGCGTCTTGATCGTAGGGGCATGGCTGGATGTTCGCCCCTGGCAGGGTGATTCTGACAGCCCTGCATCAGATCGTGACCAAGCGCCAGGGCCACCTCGAAGGGAACCGTGAATCTCACGCGAGCGTGGAAAGCTTGCGCAGCAGATCGGCGCGTGACGTCCGGCAAAGATTGCCACCGGTGAAAAAGGGATCTGCCGTGACTTCCTGGCTCGCGTACGCCGGAGGCTGGATCGACAGAAGCTCTTCAAGCCCGTCCGCCTCGGTTTCACATAGGACCAGCCCGTCCAGCTCGCCTGCGAAGACGTCGATCGAGAACACCCGGCCAAGATGGACATGGTAGTGACGGGTCTTCTGGAGCCGGTCTCCCGGGAGGGCAGCGAAGAGCTCGTGCTCGTCCGGCGACAGAAGAATCCGGCCAATCTTCTGAAAATAGGGTGAATCCGACTCGAACTTCTTGGTCAGCTTGATGAGCCGCCGGCCGGTGTCCGAGTCGGTCAGGATCCTCAGCCGAAGTCTTCCCGGCTGGAGGTACTGGTCCTGGAAGGTCTTTGAGTAGGATTCGACCGCGCTTCTCCACTCCCCTTGCGGAGAAACCAGAAATCTCCTCTCGTACTCGACTCGCGTGTACTTCGTCTCTTCGCGATCCATGCCTGGACAGTACAACAGGACTGCCGGAAGAGGTGTCAAATTTTAGCTCTTGACAAATTTCACTTTCGTCCTACGATCAAGAAAGATCTGTCGTTGTCAGCAGCAATCCCGACCAGACAGAAAGGCGGAAATCGTTATGAGCTCGCAACACTCTTACCGCGGCTGGATGATGGCTCTCGTGGCCCTGGTGGCATTCGCGTTCACGGCAGCGCTCTCTTCCGCCCCCGACATGAGCCGTCCTGCCAAGGTGTCGGCGGAGGTCGGGAGCCGCAACTCGGCAAAGGCCTCTTCCCCGTACACGCTGTTCGAGAGCGGGCAGGTGCGCCCGCTCGCGACGTCTCCGGACAAGCGGCACCTGTTCGCCGTCAACACGCCGGATAACCGCCTCGAGATCTTCCGCATCCAGGGGAATGGGCTCATCCACACCGCCTCCGTCCCGGTGGGCCTCGAGCCGGTCGCCGTCGCGGCCCGGACGGACCGCGAGGTCTGGGTGGTCAACCACCTCTCGGATAGTGTGAGCGTCGTCGGGCTCGACGACCACGGCGACGACCTGACGGGCCAGGTCGAGCGCACGCTCCTCGTGGGCGACGAGCCGCGCGACATCGTCTTCGCCGGGCCGGGGCGGAAGCGGGCGTTCATCACCACCGCGCACCGGGGCCAGAACATCCCGCTCGATCCCCAGTCCACGACCCCGGGCGTGGGGCGCGCGGACGTGTGGGTGTTCGACGCGGACCAGCTCGGCAGCGCCATGGGCGGCACGCCGCTCTCCATCGTCACCCTCTTCACGGACACTCCGCGCGCCCTCGCGGTGACGCCCGACGGCGCCCGCGTCTATGCCGCCGGTTTCCACACCGGCAACCGGACCACCATCATCCCCGAGCCCTCGATCCCGAACGGCTTCGGTCCGGACGGCGTCGCGGGACCTTCCACCAACGCCGAAGGCCGCCCTGCGCCCGAGGTCGGGACCATCGCCAAGTGGAACGGCGCTCACTGGGTCGACTCGCTCGGCCGCTCCCGCGATCAGTCCGTGAGGTTCTCGTTGCCCGACAAGGACGTGTTCGTGCTCGACGCCATGGCCAATCCACCGCGCCAGCTCCCGGGAGCGGACGGCTTCTTCCAGGGCGTCGGCACCATCCTGTATACGATGGCCGTCAATCCCGTGAACGGCAAGGTCTATGTCGCCAACACCGAGGCGAACAACGCCGACCGGTTCGAGGGCCCGGGGACTTTCGCCGGGCACAGCCTGCGCGGCCACCTGCACGAGAGCCGCATCACCGTGCTGTCACCTGGAGGCGCCGGGGGCGGCACCCCCGGGGTCGCCCCGAGGCACCTCAACAAGCACATCGACTACAACAATTGCTGCGCGCCGACCCCGAACGCCGAGAACGACCGGTCCCTCGCCTTTCCCCAAGGAATGGCGGTGACCGGCAATGGCGCGACTCTCTACGTCGCGGCCCTGGGGTCCGACAAGGTGGGGATCTTCTCCACGGCGCAGCTCGAGACCGACACGTTCGTGCCGAGCACGGCGAACCAGATCCCCGTGAGCGGCGGCGGCCCCACCGGCCTCGTCCTCGACGAGGATCGGAAGCAGCTTTACGTCATGACGCGTTTCGACAACGGGATCTCGATCCTCGACACGAGGACGGGGGCGGAAACGGCGCACCTCCAGATGCACAGCCCGGAGCCGCCGAGCATCGTGACCGGCCGCCGGTTCCTCTATGACGCGAAGTTTTCGTCGAGCCATGGCGACTCCTCCTGCGCGAGCTGCCACGTGTTCGGCGATTTCGACAGCCTGGCATGGGATCTCGGCAATCCGGACGCGAAGGTGATCGACAACCCCGGCCCCTTCAACAGCACGCTCGTCAACCTGCTCACGGGGCAGCCCATGGAGCCCATCTTCCATCCGATGAAGGGCCCGATGACGACGCAGAGCCTGCGCGGCATGGCCAACCACGGCCCGATGCACTGGCGCGGCGACCGCACCGGCGGCAACGACGCGCCGAGCGCACAGCCGGACAGTGGGACCTTCGACGAGCGGGCGGCGTTCGCCAAGTTCAACCCGGCGTTCATGGATCTGCTCGGCCGCGACAGGCCCCTCTCGCAAGAAGAGATGAATGCGTTCACCGACTTCATCCTCCGGGTCACCTATCCGCCGAACCCCAACCGGCCGCTCGACAACGTGCTCACCGCGGATCAGGAGGCCGGGCGCCGGCTCTTCGACACCCTCAACTGCGGCATCCCGTCGGCTCCGGACTTCAACGGCGCCGTCCTCACGTGCAGCAGTTGCCACGCGATCGACCCGAACGCCAACCCCGGCACCGCGGCGCCCGGGCTCTTCGGCTCAAACGGCCGCTCGAGCTTCGACTTCGTCCCGCAGCTTTTCAAGGCCCCCCACCTGCGCAACCTCTATCAGAAGGTCGGGAAGTTCGGGAATCCCGAGAACCCCGGGTTCCTCGGCGGTGACAACGGTTTCAAGGGAGATCAGGTGCGCGGCTTCGGATTCCTCCACGACGGGAGCATCGATACGGTGTTCCGCTTCGTGCATGCGCTCAGCTTCTCGGAGGTCGTCACCGGGCCCGGCAACAACGGCATCCCGGATGGGCCGGAGGGGGAGGTCCAGCGGCGGCAGCTCGAGGCGTTCGTCCTGGCGTTCCCCACCAACCTGGCGCCCGCCGTGGGCCAGCAGGTCACGCTCACGGCCTCGAGCTCCGCGGCGGTGGGCTCCCGCATCGACCTCCTGCGCCAGCGCGCGGATGCGGGGGAGTGCGATCTCGTCGCCAAGACCAGGACCTCCGACGACGAGGCCGGCTTCCTGTACGTGGGATCGGGCTTGTTCTTGACCGATCGGCGCGGGCAGCCGCCCATCACCGACGTGGCGCTGCGGTCTCTGGCCAGGGGCTCCGGCCACCCCCTGACCTACACCTGCGTGCCGCCCGGCTCCGGAGTGCGCATCGGCGTGGACCGCGATGGCGACGGCGTCTGGGACGGCGACGAGCGACGCGCTCATACCGATCCGGCGGATCCGAACAGCAGGCCCTGATCCGAGCAGGCCAGCCTGGAGATCGGCAGAGCGCTCTACAGCGTGCCCTACAGCATTTCCAGGTTGGCAAACTTCGCCACCAGCTTCCGCTTCCCCGACTTCTCGAAGAAGACGGTGAGGCGGGCCTCGTCGCCTTCCCCTTCCAGCTCCAGGATCACTCCGGGGCCGAGCGTGGGGTGGCGGACGCGGCCGCCGCGCTTGAGCGGACGGCGGGGCGGGCCGGCCGTGGGATCGGGCGCGGACGGGCGGGGCGGGGCCGCGGGACGGCCGTAGCTCGCCGCCGGGGAGACCGGCGCCGGTCGCGCCGATCGCGGCGGCGGCAGCGAGGGGGAAGCGGCGGGACGGCCGCCGCCGCCGCCGAAGAAGGAGTAGACGCTCTGGCTCCGCTGGTCCATCCGCTCGGAGGTGAAGAGGTCCGAGCTCTGCGAGACGGTCAGGAGCTGGTCCGGCAGCTCGGCGAGGAACGGCGATTCGGTCTGGTCCTGGTAACGGCCGGCCATGCGGCGGCGGCGGCAGCAGCTCAGGAACAGCCGCTCCCGGGCGCGGGTCATGCCGACGTAGAGGAGACGGCGCTCCTCCTCGACGTCCTCCCGCGCGCCCTGGGAGTTGAAGTGCGGCAGCAGGCCGTCCTCGAGGCCCGCCACCACCACGGCCCGGAACTCGAGCCCCTTGGCGCTGTGGAGCGTCATCAGCGAGACGCCCTTTTCCGATTGCAGCGAGTCGAGATCGGACACCAGCGCGACGTGGTCCAGGAAGCCGGTCAGCAGGTCCTGGTCGCCGGCGTTGTAGCTGTTGGCCTCGCTGAACTCCTGGGCGGCGGAGAGGAACTCGCGGATGTTCTCGAGGCGCGCCTGGTCGTCCGGATCCTCCTGCTTGTAGAGATCCGTGTAGGCGGTCGCCTCCAGGAGCCGTTCGAGGAGAGCGGGCAGCGGCAGGTCGCCGGCGGACTGTTGGAGCCCCACGATCAGGTCGCGGAACTTGCGCAGGGCGGTGGCGCTGCGGGCCGGCAGGTTGCCGAGGTCGTCCAGGTAGAGGACGTCCCAGAGCGGCTGGCCGAGCTGGGAGGCGCGGTCGCGCAGCAGCTCCAGGGTCGACTTGCCGATCCCCCGCGGCGGCTGGTTGACGATGCGCATCAGCGAGAAGTTGTCCCGCGGGTTGCGCAGCACGCGCAGGTAGGCCACGAGGTCCTTGATCTCGGCGCGGTCGTAGAACCGCACGCCGCCGACCAGGGAGTAAGGGATCTCGCGCGACAGCAGCTCGTCCTCGATGGCGCGGGTCTGGGCGTTGGTGCGGACGAGGATCGCCATGTCGCCCAGCTTGTAGCTCGCCCGCAGGCGTTGCAGGGTGCGCACGATCCAGCCGGCCTCGTCCCCCTCGTCGCTCGCCCGGTAGAGCTCGGCCTTGGCGCCGCCGCCCACCTCCGTCCACAGGCGCTTGCCGCGGCGGTTGACGTTGTTGGCGATCAGCGCGCCGGAGACGTCGAGGATGGTCTGGGTCGAGCGGTAATTCTGCTCGAGCTTGTGGATGACGGCGTCGGGGAAGGCCTTCTCGAACTCCAGGATGTTGTTGATGTCGGCGCCGCGCCAGCGGTAGATCCCCTGGTCCTCGTCGCCCACGGCGGTCAGGTTGCCGTTGGGGCCGATCAGCTCCTGGATGAGGCGGAGCTGGGCGTGGTTGGTGTCCTGGTACTCGTCGACGAGCAGGAAGCGGGTCCAGCGGCGGATGCGCTCCTTGAGCTCCGGATCGGTCGAGAGGAGCTTGACGGGCAGCGCGATCAGGTCGTCGAAGTCCACTCCCGAGGCGGCGCCGAGCAGCCCCTGGTAGCGCCGGTAGAGGGTGGCCACCTTCTTCTCGAAGAAGTTCTGCGCCTTGGCCTCGTAGGCCGCCGCGTCGATCAGCCGGTTCTTGGCGGAGCTGATCTGGCCGAGCACCGCGCGGGGGGAGAAGGCGGTCTCCGAGAGCCCCTCGGAGGTGAGGGCCTCCTTGATGAGCCCGATCTGGTCGGCGGTGTCGAGGACGTGGAAGTCGCGGCGCAGCCCCACCCGCTCGCCGTAGCGGCGCATCATCAGGAGACCGTAGCGATGGAAGGTGCCGACCGAGGTGGGGAGCGGATGGAGGTCCAGGAGGTCCTCGACCCGCTCGCGCATCTCCCCGGCGGCCTTGTTGGTGAAAGTCATCGCGGCGATCGTGCCGGGATCGACGCCCATCTCCTCGATCAGCCAGTAGATGCGGTGGGTGATGACCCGGGTCTTGCCCGATCCCGCGCCGGCGAGGACGAGCTGCGGCCCGTCGCCATGGGTGACGGCCGCGATCTGTTCGGGGTTGAGCTTGCGCTCGAGCTCGTGGGAGACGGACTTCTTCACGCCGGGAGTTTGTCCGAGAGGGGAGGGGGAAGGCAAGGCGGCCGCCGAGCCAAGATCGCACCCAGAGGTGCCAATCCCTCGTAAATCGAAGCAGGGACTTGGCTTACAGGCACAACCATGGCATGCTTCTCCGCGATCGGTCGCGGGTAAGCCGAAAGATTAGCGACGACTGCGGAAAAAGTTCCGGGAGGAGTAGATCTTTGGCCCGACATCCTTGGGAGATCACGCTACGGGATTTCATCGAGACGGTCCGCCGGGAGTATGGGATCGAGATCGCGACGAGCTCCGCCACCCTGATGGCCAGCCGGTTCCTGCACAAGGACGGAAGATCGATCGTCCTGCTGGTCGACGAGAATGAGATCCTCTCTCCCGGCGTGCTCGGGAGCCTCTGCCGGTTTTATCGGATCCCGCCAGAGGATTTTGGGCTCGATCCCGAGCCTGAGGAGGACTGAAGGGGCGTCTAGGCGGCCAGCCGGGCTTCGATCCGGGGAGGGTTCTCGAGCGGATGCCTCGTATCGGCCAGGCGCGTCGGAGTGACCAGCGATTCGGCCCGCTCGTACATCTCCCAATATCGACGGGGAGCCTTGGAAAAGCCGTGGAAGGGCTCGACACCACCTTCGGCATTGACCAGAATCTGGGCGAGGATGAGGCGCTGGAACTCGCTGGGGATGTCCTCGAAACGCCGCACCTGAGTCGCCAGGTCATACTCCAGGAGCTGAATGACCCACCACTCCCCTTCTTGGTAGACGACAGCCCTGATGTCCGATCCCTTCATCGAGGTGCTCCTTTCGAGGAACCACCGGCCTCCGTTGCCCACGGCTCATCATAGCGTGGTCCGGTCAGCCCTGTCGAAATGCGGGAATGCCCGCCCTCCCCAATCGCCTTAGGATAGAGGGGTGGTCCGGCAGGCGTTCCGCCGGTTTCATCCGTATACGAGTTCCCGGGCGACGAAGCGCGGCCGGTGCGAGAGGAAAATGATCCCATGTCCATGAAGCCCGTAGAGATCCACGAGTTCCTGTCCCGGAGCGTCATCGGCCAGGAGGAGAGCCTGCGCTACGTCTCGGTCGCCATCTTCAAGCACCTGCAGGGGGAGAAGTACGGCAACCTCCTGCTGATCGGCAACTCGGGGACCGGCAAGACCACCATCATGCGGGGGATCGAGGCACTCTACAACGCCCACGAGGAGTTCGCGGAGTACCGGGTCGTCCTGCTGATGAACGCGAACACCTTCGCGACCGAGGAGGGCGCGGTCGACACCAGCCGCCTGTTCGCGCGCCTGGAGGAGCGCACCCGCCAGGTGTTGGGCGAGGGGGCCACGGCCGAGCAGATCGGCCGCTCCATGGAGCGGGCCACCGTCTGTCTGGACGAGATCGACAAGGTCTCCGGGATGATCGGCGGCAAGCCCTACGTGACCGGCATCAACATCCAGCAGGCCGTGCTGACCCTGATCGAGGGCGAGCGCGTGCCGCACCGGATCACCGCGCCCAACAGCGAGGGGATCCTGGAGTCGACCACCGTCTGGGTCGACACCGGCAAGATGCTCTTCCTCTGCGCCGGCGCCTTCGAGACCCTCTACGACCAGATCTTCCAGCGGGTCACCTCGCCGAAGAGCGGCATCAAGCTCCCCACCACGACCACTTACGTCAACGGCAAGATCACCATCCGCGAGTACTTCACCCTGCGCCACCATTTCCGGCCGGAGGACCTCTTCGAGTACGGCATGCAGCCGCAGTTCCTCTCGCGGTTCGACAACGCCGTGATCCTGGAGGATCTGACCGCCGGCACCCTCGCCCGTATCTTCAAGGAGCCGGCCGAGGGAGTGCTCCAGTCGTCCCAGAACTTCTTCCGGAAGTACGATATCGAGCTGGAGGTCACGGACGAGGCCGTGCACAAGATCGCCGAGGAAGCCTCGAAGAGCAGCCGCATCGGCGCCCGGGCCCTCAAGTCGGTCTACGGCCGGATCATCAAGCCGTTCGAGTTCGACCCGTTCTCGCGGGACGAGGTGCGGCCCGTCAACGGCGGTGGCAACGGCGGCCCGCGCCGGCTGGTGATCGACGACAAGCTGGTCTCCGAGGCCCTGAAGCCGGTGGTCTGAACCATCGCGATGAATGAGAATCCAACGATGAGCAAGCCAGCGATCGACCCCGAAGTCCTCCAGACCACCATCGACCGTCTCGTCGAACGGCACGGGCCGGAGCAGGCCGGGCGCATCCGGCGCGGCGTCGAGCAGGCGGCGCAGCGCTGGTGGCCCGAGGACGGCGGCCCTGATGAATTCGCCGCCTTCTGCTCGGCCAATTTTCTCGCCGAGCCCGAGGCCCTCGCCGCCACCTTCCAACGCCTGGAGGGGGTTCTGGAGCAGGTCGACGGCCATCTCCACGAGGTGCGCCGCGAGCTGACCTGGCCCATCGACGTCGACACCGGGCCGCTGACGGCGGTGGACCGCCTGCTGGCGAACCTCGATCTCGCGGCCCACGTGGACGAGGATCTCTTCCGCACCCGGGTCGCCTTCCTGGCCCTGCTCAACTTCCCCGTGCACACCCTGGCGGAGCGGCTGGAGAAAGGTCCGGCCTGGGACCGCGAGATCTGGGCGCGCTCGCGCCTGATGGACCGCTTCGCCGCGCGGGTCCCCGCCACGGTGCAGCAGGAGTTCACCCGCGTCGCCACCGCGGTCGAGGAGTACGTGGCGTCGTACAACCTGCGGCTGGACCGAATCGTCAACCCCGCCGGCGAGCGCCTCTTCCGCGAGGGCCTGAAGCTCATCAGCCACTGGGGGCTGCGCGACGAGCTGGCCTCGTATTACGCGGATTCCAGCCCCGCCGGGCTGGCGCGGCAGCGGACGATCCTGCGCATCATGGAGCGCATCGTGCGGCAGGAGATTCCGGCGGCGGTGATCGACAATCCCAATCTCCTCTGGGATCCCGAGACCAACGACGTCCGCCCGGTCGAGGGGGAGCCGACCGGAGATCTTGCCGCCAAAGAGGCCGCCCGCGAGCCCGACACCCGTTACGCCAACCTGCTGCGGATCTTCCACGCGGTCCGCAAGACCGACCCCTACAGCCCGTCCGAGCCGACCTTCATCGCCCGCCGTTTCGAGCGCGACCGCCAGATCCCCGAGCGGGAGGTCGAGGAGCTCCTGGTCTCGGTGCTGGCCTCGCCCGAGGTGGCGGAGTTGGGGCGGCTCATCGCGGAGCGCCTGGGCCGGCCGCTGGAGCCGTTCGACATCTGGTACGCGGGCTTCAAGTCGCGGGGGGAGCACTCCGAGTCGGAGCTCGACGGGCGGGTGCGGGAGCGCTACGCCAATCTCGCGGCCTTCTCGGCCGGCCTGCCCGACCTGCTGGAGCGCCTGGGCTTCTCCCCCGACCGGTCGCGATGGCTCTCGGATCGCATCGCCGTCGATCCGGCGCGCGGGGCCGGCCATGCCACGCAGGCGCTGCGGCGGGAGGACAAGGCCCATCTGCGGACGCGGGTGCCGCGGGGCGGGATGGACTACCAGGGCTACAACGTGGCGATGCACGAGCTCGGCCACAACGTCGAGCAGGTCTTCTCGCTCAACGGCATCGACCGCTGGCCGCTGGCGGGGGTCCCCAACACCGCCTGCACCGAGGCGTTCGCTTTCATCTTCCAGCACCGCGACCTCGAGATGCTGGGCCTGCGGATAATGAATGACAAGACAATGGACGACGCGGTCTGGCGCAAGGAGACGCTGGCGATCCTCTGGAACACCTACGAGATCGCCGGGGTGTCGCTGGTCGACATGCGGGTGTGGCGCTGGATGTACGGGCATCCGGAGGCCACGCCGGCGGAGCTGCGGGAGGCGGTGCTCGGCATCGCCCGCGACGTCTGGAACCGCTACTTCGCCCCGGTCTTCGGGGTCCGCGACTCGGGAGTCCTGGCGATCTACTCCCACATGATCGTCTACGGCCTCTACCTGCCGGACTACGCGATCGGGCACGTCATCGCCTTCCAGATCGCCCGGCACCTGCGGGACGGGGACTTCGGCGCCGAGGTGGAGCGCATCACCCGCCAGGGACGCCTGACGCCGAACGCCTGGGTGCGCGGCGCCGTGGGCGAGCCCATCTCCGCGCGGGCCCTGCTGGACGAAGCGCGCGAGGCGATGGTCTCAGAACGCGCCGAACACGAAGAGAGCCGGCCCGCGGCGGGCCGGCTCTCGCAAACGGAAGCGGCCGCGCTCAGCGGCTGAGCGTGCCGCCGATCGAAGAAACGGTCGACGAGGTGACGCCGGCCTTCTCGCGCTGGGCGCTGTTCCGCCAGGTCTCCTCGAGGTTCTTCACCGCGCGGTCGGCGGCGCCGGTCTCGACCTGGTAACCCTCGAAAGAGAGCTCCTTGAGCACGACCCGCGGCAGGGTCAGCCCCAGCTCCATGATCAGCGAGTTGATCTCCTCCAGGTTGCTCTTGGCGAGCTCCGCCGTCGTCCCCTGGGAGAGGCCCAGGGCCGTGGTGTGGAGCATGCCGTAGCTGACCGAGGCCAGTGACAGGGCGGTGTAGTCGTCGCGCAGGGCGCGGCTCGCCGTGTCTTTGCGGACCTTGTCGTAGACGCCGGCGATGGCGCCCAGCACGCCGGTCACGGCCTGCTTGACCGTCGACGCCGCGCCGCCTCCCGGGAACCCCGCGATGTGGCCCTCGAGGGCCGCGACGTGGCTCTTCAGAGTGGTCTCGACCCGCCCGACGAGCTGGAGGGCGTCCGGGAACTGCTTGATGTCGTCATCGTTGCGCTGCCGCTCGACCGCTTCCAGGATGTGCTTCTCGACGGCGACCATGTCGGCGACGTAGGGACGCAACGCTTCTTTGTTGTCTTTCATCGGTGCTACCTCCTGATGTGAATTCCGGGCCCGGCCGGTTCGGCCGGGACACCGAATCAGTAAAGCAAAAGGCGCGCCCAACGCTTTGCCCGGCTGGCGCGTCTACCTGTTGTGAACGCACCGCTGACCACGAGCGCTCTCTTGGACACCTCCCGGCAACGGACCTCGACGGAGCGCCTGGCCGGGCTCTTCGACGCGCACCACGAGCGCCTCTTCCGCCTGGCCTGCCGGCTGTCGTCGGACCGGGAGGAGGCGAGAGACCTGGTCCAGGAGGCGTTCCTGCGGGCGGCCCGGCGGCCGGCCGCGGTGCCGGAAGGGGAGCAGCCCGGGGAGGCGTGGCTGGTCCGCACGCTGGTCAACCTCTGCCGCGACCGCTATCGCCGGCTGGGCGTGCGCTCCAGGGTCCACGAATCGCTGCGGAAACCTGAGGAGACGGACCACCCCGAAGACGCGGCGGTGGCCCGGGCCACGGTGAAGGCCGCCCTCGCGACGCTCGCTCCCCGCCGCCGCGCCGCGATCGTGCTCCATGAGCTGGAAGGAGTGCCGGTGCGCGAGGTGGCCCGGCTGCTCGGGATCGCCGAGGTGACCGTGCGCTGGCACCTGCTGGCCGCCCGGCGCGAGCTCGCCCATGTGCTCGGTAAGGAGGATCGGAGATGAACGACGAAAAATTTCGTCAACGTCTGCGCGGGGGGGACCCCTTCGCCGACGAGACCGGACTGACGCCCGAAGAGGTCCGCGAGATGCGCCGGACCGTGCTGACGGCGATTCCGGAACGGCGGCGCCGCCTGCTGCCGGCGCTCGCCCTAGCGGGAGCGGCGGCCGTCGCGGTCCTGATTGCCCTATTCGTTTTCCGGCCGGATACCGGGGCTCCTCCCCGGCCGCAGCGGGTCGCCACGGTGACTGCCCCGCCCTCGCCGCCGTCGAGGGAGCCCGAACCGGCCGCCCAGACTCCGGTTCTGAAAAAGACGGAGAAGAAGACGTTGCACCACCGGCGCCACCGCCGTTCCATGAGCCCGGACACCCTGGCGGCGCTGGAGCCCCCGCAGCCTGCGGAACAGAAAGAGACCCCGATCCGGGAGATCCAGTTCTCGACTCCCGGGGGGACACGGATCATCTGGACCCTCACCCCGGGCAAGGCTTCGCATTAAGGAGAAGACGACCATGAAGAACGTTCTCGTCCGCTGCATCCCCCTGCTGGCCCTGTTGTTCCTGCCGGGCGCCCTGGCGGCGGCGCAGGTCGACACCCATGCCTCCTCGACGACCCATACCGTCCGCTACGACATCCAGTTTCTCGACCTGCATGCCGCGGAGGTTCTCGCCTGGGACCAGTGCGTTCAGAAGGAGAATTGCCGGGTGACGACGGTGAGCCAGTCGAACAATCCCAACCGCAAGGGTTATCTCGAAGTGGACGCCGATCCGTTCGTCCACGAGAAGATCGCCCGCGCTCTGGCGAAGGCGGACGCGGGCCCGCAGACCCGGAACCTGCAGATCCTGCTCCTCTCGGCCGCCCTGAAACCCGGGACCGCCACGCCGGAGATCCCGGAGAACGCCCGGAAGGCGCTCGCCGAGGTCAGGAAGTTCCTGCCCTTCAAGAGCTATCAGCTCGTCGACGCCGCCTGGATGAGAGTCACCGAGGGAGAGGGCGCGCAGGGGCGCCTGGGTGGAGCGGGAGGAGGCGCCTACCAGGTGAAGCTGCGGTTCCAGAGGGGAGACCAGGAAACGCCCTCCCTCTTCTTCGACCACTTCGAGCTCAGTCAGGAGATGGTGGTGCAGACCAAGGACGGGCCGCACTACGACGTCCGCCGCCTCATCGACACCACTCTCAACGTCAAGGTCGGCGAGACGGTCGTCGTCGGCACCTCCAAGGCGGACGGCGCGGACGGCGCGCTGGTGGTGCTGCTGACGGCGGTGCCCACGTCGTAGTCATCCCTGGCGCCATTCCTGTGTAGGGGCGCAGCTGCGCCCCCCCTGCTCGCCCAACTCTTTTCGTCAGGAAGACCATCGCATCGGGCGGCCCGCCACGTGACGACTGACCTGAGGAAGGGGGGCCTACTTCGCCCGCTGCTCGCGCTGAAGGATGGTGGCGATCTCGCCGGCGAGCTCGACGGTCAGCCGCTCCTCCTCGCAGGCGGTCTGGAAGAGGACGAGCGCGGCGACGGCCTCGCGGTGGACGTCGCGGGATTTGAAGACCTGCAGGATCTCCGTCGCCAGCCGCTTCAGGTCCTCGATCCGATGTTCTTGGGCGTAGAGGATGGCGAGGTCCAGGGAGACGAGCGCCGCGTCATAGCCCATGGCCCGGGCGAGGAAAGCCTCCTGGACCTCCCGGAACGCCGCCTCGGCGTCCTGGAGCCGGCCCAGTCCGAAGGCGATCTTGCCCTCGGTCCAGCGGAGACGCAGGAGGTCCAGGGGCCGGCCGCTCCGCTCGAACGCCTCGCGAACTTCGAAAAAGAGCCGATCCGCCTCCTCGTAGCGGCCCGACAGCGTCAAGCAGAGAACCAGGTTGTGCCGGGCATAAAATCCAACGCGGGACAGAGGATCCACGATCCTGACCGCCTCCCGCAATGACGCGATTGCCTCCTCGGCCCTCCCCAGCTCTTCCAGAATTTTTGCTTTGCTCACAAGAGCTACACCTGTGCCCTGCGAATCACCGTGCGTCTCATAAACGGTCAAAGCCTGATCCACCAGCGCCATCGCGTCCCCCAAGCGCCGCTGAGCGCGCCGGAGAGAGGACTTCAGATGAATCACCTCGGCCGCGATAAGATCGTTCCCCGTCATGCTTCTGGTAAGCAGGGCCTCCGCCTCTCGAAAGGCCGTCTCCGCGCTACGGAGCTCACCCAGGACCCGCTGGGCATTTCCAAGATAGGCATACGCCCTCGCCCGAAGATCGAGCACCCAGTGGGGGTCATAGGCATCCTCAAGGTTTTGAGAGACTTTGACGCCCAACTCGGCAAAGTTGATCGCGCGACCGGCATCCTCAAAGGCGGCGTCGAGGCTCTCCTTGAGCAGGAGCTGGCAGAGCCCCCAGGTCTGGAAGGTCTCGTCGTCGGCCACCAGGCCGAGCTGCTCGTCGAAAGGGAGGGCCTTGAGCCTGGCGAAGAGCTCCGGCGCTTGCCGCCCCTCCAGAACGGCTACCCTCTCGTCCCAATGGTCGAACTCTTTTTGCAGCCGAAGGATCTCCTGGTGCTGCTCCCGGCACTCCGGACACCGTTCCAGGAGATGGGGAATGACCTCCCTGAGGAGGTCTTCATGACTGAGATCCCCCGCCAACAGTCTCGTCAGGGTTTCGATGGATGGATGAACCAAGCGACCTCCCTCGATTGAGCGGGGACCCTAAGCGTCCCCCGGATCTACAAGTATCATGAAGCGATGAAATCGTGTCATCTGCCGGAAACACCGGGGCCATCTCACGGCCCCAGGCGCGTCTTCCGAGATTCAGCCGTGGCTCGGCACGCCGGAGGGATCGATGCCGGCCCCCCCGTCACTGGTTCCGGACGAGCTCGTCCCGGCGCTTGGACCAGGCTTCCCATAAGGATCGATCGAGGCCCCTTCCTTCTCGAAGAGATGAGCGAGACCTCTCCAAAGCGTCTCCAAGACCCCTTGCTGCCAAGCGGGAGCGGCGGCCCTTGGCATCGCTCTCCCGGTGCATATCCCGGCCTGAGCGACCGCGGGCGCGAGGCAGAGCATCACGATCGAGAGGGTGAGAAAACCGCGGCGCACGTCTTTCGAGACCATAGCGTCCTCCCTTTTCATGGAACAGGTAACCGCTGGGCGAGATCGCCGGGCGGAAAGGTTTGCCTTCAACTATACAAGTAGCGCCTGGACGGCAGAGCGGGACACGCCGGGAGGGAATTCGTTCCCTTTCCCGGTGACTTCCCTAACGGCAGTAGCGGGCGAGGTCCTTGCGGTTGAGGACCCGGATGCGGTGGTCGGGGTCGACGGCGATCGCGTTGCGGGCCTTGAGCTCGACGATCACCTGGTTGACCCGCTCGCGCGAGGCGCCGACGACCTCGGCGAGATCGCTCTGGGTGAGGCGGATGGGGATCCGCACCTCGCCCCCCGTCCCCTGGCTGCCGTAACGGTCGGCCATCGCCAGGATCTGCCGGGCCACCCGGCCGGGGACGTCGAGGGTACAGAGCGCCTGGATCTGCTCGTTGGCGAAGCGCAGGCGGTGCGCGAGGAGCTTCACCAGGTTGTTGGCGAGGGGGGTGAGCGTGCGCAGGCAGGTCTGGAAGGTGGCGCGGTCCATCCAGAGCAGGCGCGAGGGCTCGGTCGTGACCACGTTCGCCGAGCGGCCGGCGCTGTCGACCAGGCTCATCTCGCCCACGGTGTCCCCGGGGCCGAGGAAGGCGAGGATCACCTCGCGGCCGTCGGCCCGGGTGACGTAGATCTTGACCGTCCCCTCCAGGAGGACATAGACGACCTCGCCCGGCTGCTCGGCGGTGATGAAGTGCGTGCCCGCCTGGACGGCCTGGCTCCGCAACAGGTCGTTGATCCCCGCGAGCTCCGCCGGGGAGAGCCCCTGGAACAGCTCGAGCTCGCCCAGCCGGCGGGGATCGTCCACGGCGCCCATGGAGAGGGCCCTACTTGCCCAGCAGCGGCGCGAGCGCCTCGACGCCGCGCTCGACGACGTCGGGTGGGGCAGAGGTGAAGCAGAGGCGGACGTGCGTCGGGTAGGGGCCGAAGCTCGGCCCGGGGGCGAGGAAGAGGCCGCGGTCGACGCAGCGCTCGAGGAACCCGCCGAGCCCCGTCTCGTCGAGCACGGGAGCGACGTCGAAGAACAGGAAGGTGCTTCCCTGCGGCGCCGGCAGGCCCAGGCGCGCCGCCGCCCGCCCGCCGGTCGTCCGGTACTGCTCCCGGGCGCGGGCCACCCAGGCGTCGCCCGGCCCGTTCAGCGTCCGCACGGCGGCGATCTGCGAGGCGGTCGGCGTGCTATAGAAGCTGTGCATGCCGATCTTGCGCAGCTCCTTGACCGCGTCGGCCGGCCCCACCACGTAGCCGCAGCGGTTGCCCGCCATGCCGTAGGCCTTGGAGAAGGAGTGGGCCGCGAAGGTGCGCTCGGGGGCGAGCGGGCGGGTGTAGGTGTGCTCCCCCTCGAAGACGTAGTCCTCGTAGACCTCGTCGGCGATCACCCAGAGGTCCTCGCGGGCCGCCCAGTCGACCAGCGCCTCGAGCCAGGGGCGCGGGATGAGCCGCCCGGCGGGGTTGCTCGGCGTGTTGAGGTAGAGGGCGACGGTGCGCTCCGTGAGCCGCTCGCGCACGGCCTCGACGGCGGTCTCGGGGGAGTCGGCGGCGCCGAAGAAGGGGACGTCGACCGGCACGCCGTGGAATGACTGCAGGATGCCGGTAATCAGCGGCCAGTGGGGCGCGAGCAGCAGCACCTCGTCGCCGGGCGAGAGGATCGCCCCGGCCACCGCTCCCAGGGCGCCGGTGGCGCCGGTCGCCACCAGCACGTTGTCGCGCTCGGTGGGCACGCCGGTGCGCGCCCGCACCCGCTCGACGATGGCGTCGAGCAGCGCCGGCGTCCCCTGGGGTGGGGCGTAGCGGTGCATGCCCGGGTACTCGGCCACGCGCAGGTCCTCCATGCGGCACCCCTCGGGCGGCTCCATCCAGGTATCCCCCACGTGCAGGGGGTAGACCTCCCCGCGGTAGGTAGCGAGCCGGTGGGCCAGCGCCGAGTAGACCGCGCCGGAGATGTCCTGGACGGAAGGCGAGAAGCGAGGATGGCGAGGCATTCGGGACTCCCGTAGAGCCCGCCGATCCTACCGCAACTCCCGGCGGCCGGAGGACGGGAAGGCGATGAGTAACGTCGGACGGGAATTCGGACTCCTCTTGCGGTAACATTCCTCCCCTCGCCGTCGAGAAAGAATCCGGTTTGCGCGCCGATCGAGCCCTCCGTGCCGCTCTCGCTTGGGCCCTCGCCCTGGGAGTCGCGGGCCTGCTCTTCCTCCAGGGGCAGGAGACCGCGCGCGGCGCGGCCCGGCGCCTCGGCTTCACGCCGGACGACGGACGGCGAGGGGTCCTCGCCACGGCCGTGAGCCCGGGCGAGCCGGCGGACCGGGCGGGGCTGCGGGCCGGGGACGAGATCCTGACCGTGGACGGGCGGCGTGTGGCGAGCCGCACCGAATACGAGACGGCGGCCCGCGGCTACGAGCGCAGCCGGCCGGTCGTGCTCCGGATCGCCCGCGGGAGCCGGACGCTCGATCTCGCGGCCATCCCGGGCACGCGGCCCCTCTGGCTGCCGCTCCTGCTGAACGGCCTGGCGGCCCTCGGCTTCCTTGCGGTGGCGCTGCTCGCCCTGGCCCAAGGGGCGGACCTGCGGGCGAGCCTGCTCGCCGCCTTCTCCGCCGCGGTGGCGATCGAGATGGCGCTGCCGGTCGGCGTCATCGGCCGGCCGCTCCTCGGCGCCGCCTCGATCGCGGCGTACTACCTGCTGACCGGTCTCCAGATCGGGGTCCAACTCCACCTCGCCGCGCTGCTCCCGGAGCGCCCCGGCTGGCTCCGCCGGCGTCCCTGGATCGTGCCCCTCGGCTATGGCGCCGGCCTTGCCCTGGGAGTCGCGAGCTGCGCCACCTACCTGGCCCAAGAGGTCCTCGGCCGCCGGCTCTTCCCCTGGAGCCTGGAGGACGTGGACCGGCTGCTGCAACTCGGGGCGCTGCCGGCCTGGTCGCTGGCGGTCACCCTGCTGCTGGCGTCCCAGGCCCTGCGCCACTCCGAGCCCCGGGGCCGCCATCAGGCCGGTCTGGTGCTGGCGGCCACGATCCCCTGGATGCTCTTCACCGTCGCCACCGCGGCGCTCGAGGTGGCGGGCCGCGAGTTGCCGGACTGGACCGCGCCGGTCGAGACGCTCATCCTCCTCGGTTACCCGGTCGCCTTCTTCGCCGCCATCTTCCGCTATCACCTGTTCGACCTCGAGCGGGCAGTGCGGCGCGGCCTCGTCTACACCACCCTGACCGGCGCACTGGTGCTCGTCTTCTATGCCGCGCTGGGCGCCGGCGGCGCCGTCTTCTCGCGCCTGGTGGAGGGCCGGGAGTCGGTGTGGGCGGTTTCCGGCGCGACGCTGCTGCTGGGCCTGCTGTTCGCGCCGCTCCGCCGCTCGCTGCAGGGGGTGATCGACCGCCGGTTCTTCCCCGAGCGTCACGCCCTGCGGCGGGAGCTCATCGCCCTGGCCGGCGAGCTGCCGGCGCTCGGCAAGCTGCCGCGGATGGGGCGGCACCTGGTGGAGCGGCTGGCCGCCATCTTTCTCGCCCGCTCGGCCACGCTGCTGATCGCCAGCCCGGAGACCGGCCTGCTGAGCGTCCTCGCCTCGACGCAGGGCGGGATGGACCTTACCCGTCTCATGCCGCTCGACGATCCGGCCATCGAGCCCCTGCGGCGCGCCGGCCGGCCATTCCCCGCCTCGCGGCTCGCGGCCCTGGCACCTCACGGCCCCACGCCGGACGGCCTCGCGGTCCCGCTGCTCAGCCAGGAAAGGCTGATCGGGCTCCTGATCGTCGGCCGCAAGGAGGGGATCGGCGCCTATCCGGCCGAGGAGCTCGACCTCCTGAACCTGCTCGCCCACCACGTGGCCACGGTGTTCGAGAACGCCCGGCTGTTCGAGTCGGCCACCTACGAGGGGCTGACCGGCCTGCTCCGCCGCGAGGCGATCCTGGAGCAGCTCGACCGCGAGCTCGACCGCGCCCTGCGCTACGGGCGGCCGTTGACGATCGCGATGGCCGACCTCGATCACTTCAAGCAGGTCAACGACCGCCACGGGCACCTGGCTGGGGACTCGCTGCTGCGGCGCATCGCCCAGGTGCTCGCCGGCGGGCTGCGCGGCACCGACTGGATCGGCCGCTACGGCGGCGAGGAGTTCCTGCTGCTGTTGCCCGAGACCGACCTGGAGGGGGCCGCCGCGGTGGCCGAGAAGATCCGGTTCCTGGTCCAGGGCACGCCGGTGCCGCTGGAGGAGGGGACGCAGGCGAACGTGACGGTCTCGATCGGGCTCGCCACGCTGGCCGGGGGCCCGGGCACGGTCACCGGCCGTGACCTGATCGCCGTGGCGGACCGCTCGCTCTACGCGGCCAAGAACGCCGGCCGCAACCGCGTGTTCCCCCGGGTGGCGTGAGCTGGGATGCTACGATCGCGGCATGAATCCCGTTCTCATCGAGGCGCGGCGGCTCCCCGAAACGCGCCGGCTGCGGCTGACCTGGAACGACGGTCACGCCGCCGAGTATCCCTACGATTACCTGCGCGGCTGGTGCCCCTGCGCCGGCTGCCAGGGGCACAACAACCTCAAGATCCAGTATCAGCCGCCCCGCAATCCGGTCGACGCCGAGTCGATCCGACCGGTGGGCAACTACGCCATCTCGATCGCCTTCTCGGACGGCCACGGCACCGGCATCTACCGCTACGAGTTCCTGCGCGACATCTGCCCCTGCGAGGCGTGCGGCGGAGTGCCCGGAGCGGTCAGCCCGTAGAGCGCTCGTAGCGCCGCCAGTCCTCCGGCGTGTTGAGGTTCAGGAAGATCTCCTCGGGCCGTCCGAAGCGGGCGAGCTCGTCCTCCCCCACAACCCGCACGGTGAGCCCCGCCTCCGCCGCGAGCTCATGGAGCGCGAAGCGCCCCCGCTCGACGCGGGCGGCGAGGACGGCGAGCGCCGCCGGCCCATAGAGGGCGCACAGCGGCTCGAACCCTCCCGCCCAGCGCGGCACCGCCGCGTCGTAGTCTTCCCAGCGGACGAGCTCCGCCAGCAGGTCCACCGGCACTTCGGGAAGATCGCAGGCCAGCACCAGCAGGGAGCGCCCCGGGTAGGCGGCCGCGGCGCCCAGGATCCCGGCGGCGGGACCCCGGCCTGGCCCGTCCGCGAGCGAGGGGACACCGGGCAGCAGGCCCCGGCCGCGGTCCGCCACCGCCACCTCGGCGCAGACGGCCGCGAGCCGCCGCGCCGCCGCCGCCGGCAGGCTCTCGTCCAGCGGCTCGCCGCGGGCCATCAGGAGCGCTTTGTCGCGCCCCATGCGGCTCGACGCGCCCCCGGCCAGGACGATGCCGACCGGCTTCGCGGGGCGCGGCCCCGTGCTACCATCCGTCGCGGTTTTCATTGGCAAAGGAGAACTCTTCAATGAACCTGAGTGTAGCCTCTCTCGTCTGCCTGCTCACGATGCTGGTGCCGGCGGCGCCCCACAAGACGAGCCCGAAGCCGGCCGCGTCGCCGAAGCGCTCGGCCGCGGCTCCGGCCACCAACCCCCGCGTGGCGCTCGAGACGAACAAGGGCCGCATCGTGATCGAGCTCTACGCCGCCAAGTCACCCAAGACAGTCAAGAACTTCCTCGACTACGTCCGGACCGGCCAGTACAACGGCACGATCTTCCACCGGGTCATCCCCGGCTTCATGGTCCAGGGCGGCGGCTTCACCCCGGAGATGTCCGAGAAGCCCACGCGGGCGCCCATTCCCAACGAGTCGGACAACCAGGAGCCCAACCAGCGGGGCACCCTCGCGATGGCGCGGACGAGCGATCCGGACAGCGCCACGGCCCAGTTCTTCATCAACCTGGTGAACAACGGCTCCCTCAACTTCCGCGGCAAGACCCCCGACGGCTGGGGCTACACGGTGTTCGGCAACGTCGTCGAGGGCATGGACGTGGTGGACGCCATCGCCCAGGTCCCCACCACCACCAAGGGGACATACGGCAACGTGCCCGTCCAGGCGGTGGTGATCCAGAAGGCCTCGATCCTTCCCGCCGCCAAGCCTGCCGTCAAGAAGAAATAACGCCGACATCGAGAGCCGAGAGGAGAGAGCCGCCATGGCCAACCCGACCGTCATCCTGGACACCAATCACGGCCCGATCGCCCTCGAGCTGTTCGCCGACAAGGCGCCCAAGAGCGCCGAGAACTTCCTGCAGTACGTGGATGCCGGCTTCTACGACGGGACGCTGTTCCATCGCGTCATCCCGAACTTCATGATCCAGGGCGGCGGCTTCGACGCCCAGCAGCGGCAGAAGCCGACGCGCGGGCAGATCCAGAACGAGGCCGACAACGGCCTCACCAACGATCGCGGCACCGTGGCCATGGCCCGCACCAACGATCCGCACAGCGCCACGGCCCAGTTCTTCATCAACCTGAAGGACAACGGCTTCCTCAATCACACGGGCAAAAACCCGCAGGGCTGGGGCTACACCGTCTTCGGCAAGGTGATCGAAGGGATGGACGTCGTGGACCGCATCGCCCAGGCCCGCACCGCCCGCGGCCAGATCTCCGAGGCCGTGCCGATCGAGCAGGTGGTGATCCTGAAGGCGGCCGCCACCCGTCCCTGAAAATTGGCGGGGCCGGTCGTAGGGCGCAGCATACTGCGCCCCTACCTCAGCAGCGGTTGAGTCAGCCGCGCAGGACGTTCCGCGCCTGGAGCCCCTTGGGGCCCTCCACGGTCTCGAAGCTCACCTTCTCGCCCTGGTTGAGCGTCCGGAATCCCTCGGCGACGATGGCCGTGTGGTGGACGAAGACGTCGTCCCCGCCCGTCTCGGGTTGAATGAAGCCGTAACCCTTCGCATTGTTGAACCACTTGACCGTTCCCTGCTGAGACATCTGCCGCGACTCCTTTCTCAACGCGCTCTCAACGCCATACGGGTGCGACGCGACCTCTTTGCTGCAGGTGTTGTTTGTTCAGACAAGAGTTTGGAGCGATCCTGCCACCGGCGCAATGAAAAATCAAGCGCGGCCAGCCAGGAGCCGATTGGAAGATCGAAGGGGATGGATTCAAACAGGATGGTGCCCAAGACCGGACTCGAACCGGTACGGGTTGCCCCACACGCCCCTCAAACGTGCGCGTCTACCAATTCCGCCACTTGGGCTCAAAGAACCTTCTGCGCCCGTCCGGGAGAGGGAATCCCGGGCGGGAGAGCGCCAATCGAAGACTACCGGGGAGCCGGAGCCTTGTTACCAGGTGAACTGCCGGGCGCCGCCGGAGCGATCGGAGCCGCCGGCTTCGCCGGCAGCGTCTTGGTGCTCTTGCCGGCCCTGGCCTTCTGACCCGCCATCACCGTGCCCGTGGGACCGCCGCGGACGAGGGAGATCGAGATCGTGGTCAGGATGAAGATCACGAACGAGGCCACGGTCAGCTTGTGGAGCAGCGTCGTGGCGCTACGGGCGCCGAACGCGGTCTGTGTGCTGCCGCCGCCGAAAACCGAAAGATCCGCGCCCTTGCCCTGCTGGAGCAGGACGACGAGGATCAGGAACACGCAAACCAGGACGTGAACGATGTACAGCAGGTAGATCACGGTGCGAAGCCTCCCAACGGGCGCGAAATGGCCGGGCATTTCCTGCGAGGGCGCCCGTCAGCCAGCATCAGCCGAAGTCACCCGACGTCAGCCGGAACTCCGAATGATAGCGAGAAATTTCTGTGGGTCAAGGCTTGCGCCCCCGACGAGGAAGCCGTCGATGTCCGGCTGGACGATCAGACCGCCGGCGTTGTCGGGCGTCACCGAGCCGCCGTAGAGGATCGGCACCGCCGCCGCGGCCCGCCCGTCCAGCGTCTCAGCGAGCCGCTCGCGGAGAAAGTGATGGGCCTCGCGCGCCGTCTCCGGGGTCGCCGTCTCGCCGGTGCCGATCGCCCACACCGGCTCGTAGGCGAGGGCGAACGGATCAGGCCGGCCGGCGAGCGCCGCCCGGAGCTGGCGCGCGAGCACCTCGAAGGTGCGGCCCGCGCGGCGCTCCTCGCCCGTCTCGCCGACGCAGATCATCGCCGTCAGGCGGTGGCGCACCGCCGCCATCGCCTTGCGGCCGACCAGCTCGTCGCTCTCGCCGTGGAGCTGCCGCCGCTCGCTGTGGCCGCAGAGCGCCCAGGCGCAGCCGGCGTCGGCGAGCTGAATCCCTGAGACGTCGCCGGTGTAGGCGCCGCGGTCCTCGGGGTGGAGGTCCTGCCCGCCCACCTCGATCTCGCTGTCCACCAGCTCGCGGGCCACGACCGGGATCAGCGGGAAGGAGGGGAAGATCACCACGCGGGCGTCGACCACGGGGGGCGCGGCGAGGCCGCGCCGCAGCTCGCGGCAGCACTCGGCGGCGTCCGCCTTGAGCAGGTTCATCTTCCAGTTCGCGGCGATCAGCGGCCGCCGCCGCTCGACGCTCACCGCCCCTTCTCCAGCACGGCCACGCCGGGCAGCGTCTTGCCCGCCAGGAACTCCAGCGAGGCGCCGCCCCCCGTCGAGACGTGGCCGATGCGGCCGGCGACCCCGGCCTGCTTGACCGCCGCCACCGTTTCGCCACCGCCGATCACCGAGAAGCCCGGGCAGGAAGCCAGCGCCTGCGCCACCTCGCGGGTGCCGGCATCGAAGGGGGGCTTCTCGAAAACCCCCAGCGGACCGTTCCAGAACAGGGTGCGGGCGCGGCCGATCGCGGCGGCGAAGGCCTGCCGCGTCTCCGGGCCGACGTCCACCGCCTTCATCCCCGCCGGGATTTGGCCGGCGGGGACGGTGTCGATCCGTCCTGGGCTGCCGAGATCGTCCGTCACCACCACGTCGCGCGGCAGCAGGACCTCGGTCCCCTGAGTCTTGGCGCGCGTGAGGATCGCCTTGGCGAGGTCCACCCGGTCGGGCTCGAACAGCGACGAGCCGAGCTCGTACCCCTCGGCGGCGAGGAAGGTGTTGGCCATGCCGCCGCCGAGCAGCAGCAGGTCGAGGCGGGGGAGGAGGTTCTCCAGGGTATCGATCTTGCCCTCGATCTTGGCGCCGCCGAGGATCGCGGCGAACGGCCGCTCGGGCTCGCCCAGCAGGCGGCCGAGCGCCTCCACCTCGCGCGCCAGCAGCCGGCCGGCCGCCCGGGCGCCCAGCCGCTCGGGCACCCCCACCACCGAGGCGTGCGCGCGGTGGGCGCTGCCGAAGGCGTCGTCGACGAAGACCTCGGCCAGGGCCGCGAGCTGGCCGGCGAAGTGGGGATCGTTCTTCTCCTCCTCGGCGTGGAAGCGCAGGTTCTCGAGCAGCACGACCTCGCCGGCGTCCATGTCGCGGACCAGCGCCTCGACCTCCGGCCCCACACAGTCGCCGGCGAAGCGGACCGCCTGGCCCAGGACGGGGACCAGCGCCTCGGCCACCGGGTGCAGCGTGTAGCGGGGGTCCTGCTTCCCCTTGGGACGCCCCAGGTGAGAGGCGAGGATCACCACCGCCCCGGCGGCGACCAGCTCGCGGAGCGTCGGGACCGCCTCCTCGAGACGGGTCGCGTCCAGGACCCTGTGGTCCTCGGAGATCGGGACGTTGAAGTCC
Source organism: Thermoanaerobaculia bacterium (assembly GCA_036402955.1). Taxonomy (GTDB): domain Bacteria; phylum Acidobacteriota; class Thermoanaerobaculia; order Multivoradales; family UBA5704; genus DATARR01. The sequence goes on along the minus strand of DASWRX010000217.1, from coordinate 11,123 downwards.
ACGCGCACGAACACACGCCTGCCGCTCAGGTTCGCCAGATCGAGATCGTCCAGGGTCAACAGCTCTGCCATCGGTCTTCGCTCCCTCTTCCCGCCCGGCCGCCCCCGGGCGCCGGGATCTCGTAGCATATCAGCGGTGTCACGGTCCGGAGGTTTGTGGCACTTCTACAATGGAGTACGCTAGTCTCCAGCCTTGACCTCGTCTCAAGAGCTGATCCGACCCGACCAATCGAAGCAGGAGGATTCCCCCATGGCTGAAATGGGCAAGTATTGCAAGGCATACCTCGCGAAGCAGTTCCGGCAGTATCCGGGCTGGAGCGAGAACGCGGCCAACGTGCGCAAGGAGAAGAAGGAAGTCGACGGCAAGGAAATCGAGGTGGACCGCCAGCTCGACGATGAGTCGATCCTCTACCTCCAGGAGAACTACGTCGTCACCGACGGCATCTTCAAGGATCAGAACATCATCTTCGACAACGTCACCGACGACTGGAAGCAGTACTGCCACGAGCAGCTCGCCTTCGAGATCCCGGTGTACGAGCCAATCGAGATCAAGCGTGCCGAGCCGGCGGAGACCGCGGCGACCAACAGCTAGCGTTCCCTCTCCCTCCGCGTGCGAAATCCCCGCTCCGGCGGGGCTTTTCTTTTGGGGACATCGCTTCTTGGGGGCACTGTTAGACTCCCCCCTGTGCGGCCCATGTACCATCCCCTCGTCCTCGGCATCGAGACCTCCTGCGACGACACCGCCTGCGCCGTGCTGGACGGCGACGGGCGGGTGCTGTCGTCCGTGGTGTCGAGCCAGCTCGCGGCCCACCGGCCATACGGCGGGGTGGTGCCCGAGATCGCCTCGCGCGAGCACCTGGCCAACTGGCCGCTGGTGAGCGGCGAGGCGCTGGCGACGGCGGGCGTCTCGCTGCGCGACGTGGACGTGGTGGCGGCGACGCGCGGCCCGGGGCTGGTGGGAGCGCTGCTCGTGGGGTTGTCGATCGGCAAGGCGATCGCCTTCGCGACAGGCCACCCCTTCCACGCCGTCCACCACCTGGAAGGGCACCTCTACTCCCCCTTCCTGCGGCCGCCGGGAGACTCAGGCGTCCCCGAGCCGCCGCCCGCCCGCTTCGCGGGCTTGGTCCTCTCCGGTGGCCACAGCTCCCTCTTCGCGGTGGAGGACGGCGCCGTCGCCACCCTGGCCGAGACCCGCGACGACGCCATCGGCGAGGTCTTCGACAAAGTGGGCAAGCGCCTCGGCCTCCCCTATCCGCAGGGGCCGCGGGTGGACGAGCTCGCCGAGGGCGGCGCTCCGGGGGCCCGGCGCCTCCCCGTCTCCCGCTTCGGCGAGACGCTCGACTTCTCCTATTCGGGATTGAAGAGCCAGACGCTGCTGGAAATCGAACGCCTGGAGCGCGCCCTCGGCCCGATCGACCTCGGTGCGCTGGGAGACCCGGAGCCACCCCAGGCCGTGCTCGACCTCCTCGCCGCCTTCCGCGCCGCCGCCGTCGGCCAGGTCCTCGACCGCCTCGAACGCCTCCACCAGCGGCGGCCCTTCGAGCTGCTGGCCGTCTCCGGCGGCGCCGCGGCCAACCGTCTGCTGCGGCGCGAGCTCCCCGTCTGGGCCGCCGGCCGCGGCGTGGACCTCCGCCTGGTGCCCCTCCTCTACTCGGGCGACAACGCCGCCATGATCGCCCACGCGGCCCTGCTCCGCCACCGCCGCGGCGCCGCGGACGACCCCTTCGCCGCCGAGGCGGAGAGCCGGATTCCCCTGTAAGTCGTCTGCGGTATCCCCAGGACGCCGAACGAAGGTCGGCGATCGCATCTTTTGGCCGAACATCTCCCTTGAAAACGTCCTCCTTGAGGCGTTAGACTGTCCTGAGGGGAGATCACCGAATGATCGACGATATTGACCGCCAGATCCTGAACATCCTTCAGCAGAACGCGCGGACCTCCAACGCCGAGATCGCGCGTCAGGTGGAGATGGCGCCGTCGGCCGTGCTGGAGCGCATCCGCCGGCTGGAGGCCCGGGGCGTCATTCAAGGGTATGAGGCGCGGATCAATCCGGAGGCCCTGGGGCTGAACCTGCTGGCCTTCGTCTTCGTCCGCTCCACGGACTTCGACGGCGAGGCGCAGACGGCCGAGCTGCTGGCCGGCATCCCCGAGGTGCTGGAGGCCCATCACATCGCGGGCGAGGACTGCTTCCTGATGAAGGTGCGGACGCGGGACGCCAGGACCCTCGGGCGCCTGCTGCGCGAGCGCATCGGCTCGACCGGCACCGTGCAGTCCACCCGCACCACGATCGTGCTGGAGACGGTCCGCGAGAGCTCGCGGCTCCCCCTGGAGACATCCGAAACGCCCCAGGCGCTGGAGGAGGTGCTCGGTGAGTGATGTCGAGACGATGGGGTCCGGGGGGGCGCTCCGCCCGTCCATGCTGCAGGTGGCGCTCGCCCTCGGCGCCGTCTACGTGATCTGGGGCTCGACCTATCTGGCGATCCGCTTCGCGATCGAGACGATCCCGCCCTTCCTGATGGCCGGCGCCCGGTATCTCACCGCCGGCGGACTGCTCTATGGCTGGAGCCGCCTGCGAGGAGCGCCGCGGCCGGACCGCGTCCACTGGCGCTCGGCGGTGATCGTCGGCGCCCTGCTGCTGCTGCTGGGCAACGGCGGCGTGGTGTGGGCGGAGCAGCGGGTGAGCTCGGGGCTGGTGGCGCTGCTGATCTCCACCGAGCCGCTGTGGATCGTGCTGTTCGTCTGGCTCCGCTCCCGCAACGAGCGGCGGAGCGCGCGGCCCGACTTCCGGACGGTGGCCGGGCTGGCGCTCGGCTTCATCGGCCTCGTGATCCTGATCAAGCCGGGCTCCTCGAGCGGCATCCACCTGGCCATCGCGGCCGTGGTGCTGGTCGCCTCCGTGAGCTGGGCCTGGGGCTCGCTCTACGGCCAGCGGGCGGCGCTCCCCTCCTCGCCGCTGCTCTCCACCGGCATGCAGATGCTGTGCGGCGGCGGGCTGCTGTTCCTGGCCGGGCTCCTCACCGGCGAGCCGGCGCGCTTCGCGCTGGCCCAGGTGTCGACTCGCTCGCTCCTCGCCCTGGCCTACCTGACCCTCTTCGGCGCCGTCGTCGCCTTCACCGCCTACGTCTGGCTGCTGCGGGTGGCCTCGCCGGTGCTGGTCTCGACCTACGCATACGTCAATCCCGTCGTGGCCGTCTTCCTCGGCTGGGCCGTGGCCGGCGAGCCGATCACGAAGGGAACCCTGATCGCCGCGGCGGTGATCCTCACCGGCGTCGCCCTGATCTCCAGCGCGCAAGGAACGCCGAGCCGCGAAGAGACGAGCGCTGAGAACGAGGAACGGCCGGCCCGGGAGGTGCCGGAGGTCGGGCCGGCCGGCGGTGCGATGGAAGCGGCAGAGATAGAAGCGGAGGTCTGCGCCTCGCGATGAGCCCCTACGGCACCTTCACCTCCACCTTTCCCAGGTCCGGCAGCAGCCGCACTCCCACCGCGTCCGCGGCCTTGCGGAAGGCGGCGACGTCGGTGTCGAAAAAGCGGTTGAGGTCAGCGAGGACGTCGCCGGCGGTCTTCTCCGCATGCCGCAGGTACTCGAGGTGCGTCGGGCTCGGCGGCCCCCAGGAGGAGAGGATGTATCCGAAGGCGATGCCGGCGTCCGTCGACACGTCGTTCCCCGGCTGGATGCCCACGGCGTCGTAGGGAGTCCACAGCCGCGCCTCCAGCTTGTCGAGCCCCGCCTTCAGCTTGTTGGCCGACTCCACGAGCGGGTCCGGCTTGGTATCCGCCTTCGTATCCGCCTTCTCGGCCTCGTCCCCCTTCTTCCGGCTCTGGAACTTCGCCACCACCGCATCGACGTCCGCCCGGGTGTTGCGGACGCGCTCGATCGCCTCGGCCAAGGCTCCCAGCAGCGCCTCGGCCTTCCGGCCGGCGGCGTCGCGGGCGCGCCAGTCCGCGTCCGTGTTGTGCGACCGCGGATCGGGCAGCACCTGGACGGTCCCCCTGGCCTCGTGATCCCCGTACTTGATCGTCACGGCGTAGGGTCCGGGCGGCACCTCCGCGCCCGCCGGCGGGTGCGGCGGCGCGGGCTCCGGACTCGGGAACGGCTTGGGACCGTCGTGCCGCAGGCCCCAGTTGACGCGGTTGAGCCCCTGCTGCACCGGGATCCAGAGCGAGCGGACCGGTTTGCCGGAGGCGTCCGCGATCCGGATCTCGACCTCCTTGCCCGGCTCCTTGCCGGCCTCCGCCTTCTCCGGCGTCTTGCCCTTCGCCTCCCCGGCGGGCGCGGGCTTGCCGGGGGTCGGGCTCTCCTTCTCGCTCAGCTCCTGGGGGGTCTGCGGGATTCCCGTCTCCGGCCGGCCCTCCTCCTGCTTCAGGTGCGCCTCCCGCTCCTCCTCCTTGCGCGCGCGCTCCTTCTTCGGGTCGGGGTAGGGCAGCCCCGGCGCGTTCAGCGAGAAGGTGAGCATGGCCCCATACGGCTCGTTCTCCCCCTGGAACTCGCCCGAGCCGAGCCCGTAGCCGCCCGCCCCGCCGCCGAACCAGTGCTGCTGGGCGGGACCGGACTCGTAGAGGTGGACCGGCTCCGCCATCGTCGTCTCGGTCAGCGTCCGCAGCGGCCGGATGTCGTCGATCACATAGACCGAGCGGCCGTGGGTGCCGATCACCAGGTCGAGCTCCCGCGGCTGGATCGCCAGCCCCATCACCGGCACCGTGGGCACGCCGTGCGTCCACTTCATCCACCGCCGGCCGCCGTCGTTGGAGACCCAGAGGCCGAACTCGGTGCCCAGGAAGAGGAGGTCCCGGTCGCCCGGGTCCTGCTCCATCACGTGGGCGTAGCCGCGGAGGTCGGCGGTCGCCAGGCTCTTCCAGGTCTTGCCCCAGTCGTCCGTGCGGTAGACGTAGGTCCTGAAGTCCTCCCGCCGGTGATTGTCGAACACCACGAACGCCGAGGCGGCGTCGAACTTCGAGGGCAGGAGGCTCGGGATCCAGGTGTTCGCCGGCACCCCCGGCACGTTCTTCTCCAGGCTCGTCCAGGTCTTGCCGCCGTCCCGCGTCACGTGCAGGCGGCCGTCGTCCGTGCCCACCCAGATCACCCCCCGCTGCACCGGGCTGGGGGCGACGGCGAGGATGGTCGTGTAGTTCTCGGCGTTGCTGACGTCGCGGGTGAGGCCGCCGCTCACCTCTTGATGCTGCCAGTCGGGGTTGTTGGTCGTCAGGTCCGGGCTGATGGCCGTCCAGGTCTCCCCGCGGTCGGTCGACTTGTGGAGGAACTGGCTGCCGAGATAGATCGTGCCGGAGTCGTGAGGATCGGTGGCGAAGCCGGCGTTCCAGTTGAAGCGGAGCTTCCCGCCCTCCGGCGGGCTCGGCTTGATCGCCCGCTGCTCCCCCGTCCGCACGTCGTAGCGGAGGATCTCGCCCCCCTGCGACATCGAGTAGACGAGGTTCGGATCGGCGGTGTCCGGCCGCGTCTCGAAGCCGTCGCCGCCCACCAGCGGCGTCCACTCGTGGTTCTGGATGCCCCCCTGCTGCCAGACGGTGTTCGGGCCCCGCCAGGCGCTGTTGTCCTGCAGGCCGCCGTAGACGTTGTAGGGCGTCTGGTTGTCCACGGCCACGTGGTAGAACTGGCCGAGCGGCAGGTTGGTGACGAATCGCGCCGTCTTTCCCCGGTCGTGGCTGACCGCCACGCCGCCGTCGTTGCCGACGTAGAACCAGTTGGGATTGTGGGCGCTGATCCACATCGCATGGTAGTCGCCGTGGATCAGGAAGCCCGGGTAGAGCTCGTTGAAGGTGCGGCCGCCGTCGTCCGACACCCGGATGTTGAAGTCCAGGCTGTAGACGCGGTTCGGCTGCTCGGGATCGACCCGCAGGTGGGCGAAGTAGAAGGGGCGCGGATTGGCGTCGAAGCGGTCATTGACGGTATGCCAGCTCCGGCCGCCGTCGTCCGAACGCACCACGGCGCTCTTCGTGGCCTCCACCGTGGCATAGACCACGTCCGGATTCGACGGCGAGACGGCGAGGCCGATCCGCCCGAGGTCCCCCTTGGGCATGCCGTCCTCCTCGCCCGACCGCTTCCAGGTGCGGCCGCCGTCGGTGGTCGCGAACAATCCCGAGCCCGGACCGCCCGACTTGAAGTACCAGGGCCAGCGCCGGAACTGCCACATCGCGGCGTACAGCTTGTCGGGATTGCGGGGATCGATCGCGAGGTCGGCGGCGCCGGTGCGCGGGTTCACGTAGAGCACGCGGTTCCAGGTCTTGCCGCCGTCGGTGGTCTTGAAGATCCCTCGCTCCGGGTTCTCCCCCCACTCCTGGCCGAGGGCCGCCACCCAGACCACGTCCGGGTTCGTGGGATGGACCACGATGCGGTCGATGCGCTCCGTCTTCTCCAGCCCCAGATGGACCCAGGTCCGGCCGCCGTCCGGGGAGCGGTAGATGCCGTCACCCACCGAGGCGCTGTTGCGCGGGTTTCCCTCGCCCGTGCCCACCCAGACCACGTCCGGGTTCGACGGATCGACGGCGACCGCGCCGATCGAGGCCACCGGCTGGTCATCGAAGACCGGCGTCCAGGAGAGACCCCCGTTCATGGACTTCCAGACGCCGCCTGAGGCGGCCCCGATATACACCAGGTTCGGGTTCGACTCGACCGCCGCGATCGAGGTCACCCGGCCGCTCATGCCGGCCGGTCCGATCGAGCGGGCGCTCATGCCCGCGAGCAGACCGGGATCGATGGCCGCGCGGGCGGCAGCCGGCAGAAACGCCGGCAGAAGAACGGTGAGGGCGAGACAGGACAGTTTTCGCATCGAGGACCTCCCCATCAGGATTCGAGCACGACGATACCGCGGGCTCCGGAGGGAGCCGCTGGTCGGGATACGGCAGGGAGAAAGAAAGGTTGCGGGGAAGCCCGCAGGATGGTTCCCCCTCTCCACTCCTGTGGAGAGGGTCAGGGGGTGAGGCTTCGAAGGGCAGGCGGCTTCAACCTCAGCGGGCCGCCACCGACTCCTGCGCGTTCGGGGTGGCGGCGGGCTTGAGCGCCGGGGCCGGAACCGCGGCGGCGAAGCCCAGGAGACCGAAAATCTTCTGGACGTAGTTCTGGGTCTCCTGGTACGGCGGGATGCCGCCGAAGCGCTCGACCGCGCCCTCGCCGGCGTTGTAGGCGGCGAGGATCTTCTGGGCGTCGCCGCCGAAGCGGTCCGCCAGCCACTTGAGATAGCGAACGCCCGCCTCCAGGTTCTTCTTGGGATCGAAGAGGTCCTTCTTCCGGTTCAGCCCGAAGCGCCGCGCCGTCTCCGGCAGCAGCTGCATCAGGCCGTAGGCCCCCATCGGCGAGACGGCCCTGGGGTTGAAGGCGGACTCGACGTGGATCAGGGCCGCCACCAGGTGTGGGTTGATCGAGTGGCGGATGGCGATGTCGTAGATGATCTGCCCGTAGGGCGACTGCGGCACGCCGAGCGCCGAGTTCACCTGCACCATCAGGTCCGCCGCCTTGCGCAGGCGCTCCACTTCGTCGTTGGGGTTCGGGGCCGGAGGCGTCTTCGGGAGGGCGGCGGCTTTCTGGGGGACCGCGGGGGCTGGGCTGGGGGCCGGCGTTTCGGCCTTGTTCACCGTGGCGGCCGGAGCCGCGGGTTGCGCTGGAGTCTGGGCCGTTGCGGGGGCCGGCTTCGGAGCCTCGGGAGCCCGGGTCACCTCCGCGGGCGCCGGCTTCGGTGGATCGGCCGGTGCGGACCTCGCGGTCTCGGCGGCGGGCCTGGGCTCTTCCGCGATGGCCGGAATGGCGACCCGCGGCGCCTGCCTGGGAGCCAGCGCTGGCGCGGACAACATTGCGGGCGGCTGGAACGCGGCTTGCAAAGATTCGGAGATTGGGGCCCCGGGGGCCGCGAGGTTGACGAACCCGAGCGCCAGGGCGCCCAAACAGAGTGTGTTGGATCCTCTCCCGATGCTCCGGATCTGGGAAAGAATCGGCGTCAGGACGGTGGGGACTGGCTTCCTCTGCAAACGTGCCTCCCGTCTGGGGTAGCTCGATTACGTCTCGGACGAGCAGGCTACGCTGCTCCTCGCCTTGTGTGCTGCCGGCTTTGGGCAAGGCAATAGATACACAACCCTCGATATGAATGTCAACCCTTCCGCCTGATGGCCGCCCTTCGGGCGGGCGCGGAGCCTTGTAGCATCCGCTCGCCGGGCGTGCTAATTTTTCAACGGGAGACTGAACGGAATGCGCTCGCGGCACCCTCGGAGATCCAGAACCCCAAGCCCGCGGCGGTCGAGAGGCTTTCTCTGGACGCTGCTGGGCCTCCTCACGCTGGGAGTGCTGACCACCGTCCTCGCCAGCCGGAGACCCGTGTTTCCCGGCATGGACGACGACGAGCCCGAGCCCCGGCGCCGCGGCGGCCGGTATCCGGAGCCTGCGGAGCCTCCGGAGCCGCCGGCGGCCGCTTCCGGCGAGTCGTTGTGGATCGCCGGTCCCGCGGGCAACCTCTACGTCCGCGACGGCGGCGGCGAGCCTCCGGGCGCCCTGCCCGTCCTCCTCCTCCACAGCCTCGCCGGCAACGGCGGCCAGTGGGCTCTGCAGCTCGACCATCTGCGACGCCACCGCCGGGCCGTCGCCCTCGACTTTCGGGGGCACGGCGAATCCGATCCGGCCGAGGACGGCGACTACTCGGTCCACGGCCTGATGGGAGATGTCGCCGCGGTCGCCGACCAGCTCGGCCTGCGCCGGTTCCTCTTGGCCGGGCACAGTCTCGGGGCGGCGGTGGCGATCGAGTACGCCGGCCGGCATCCCGAGCGGGTGGCCGGCCTCCTGCTGGTCGATCCCAACGGCGACCAGAGCCGCGTCCCGAAGAGCGAGATCGCGCCCTTCCTCGAAGCCCTGCGCGCCGATCCGCTGGCCGAGCTCGAATCCTATTTCCGGCAGCTCGTCGTGGGCGGCGACCCCGACGCCGCCCGCTGGGTCCTCGAAGACCTCCGCCTCACCCACGAGGACGCCGTCGCCGGCGCGGTCGCCGGCTCTATCGAGTACCAGCCCCTGCCCGCCCTCGAGCGCTACCCGGGGCCGCGCCTCTCCGTGATCAGCGACATGAACCGCCTCCCCTACAGCCTCCACAATCTCGTCCCCGACCTGCCCGTGCACCTGATGCCCGGCACCGGCCACTGGGTGATGATGGACCGGCCCGAGGTCTTCAACCGCCTGCTCGACGGGTTCGTGGGCGAGGCGCAGCCGAAAGCTTCGTAGGGGCCGCGCGTCTACAGCCGCTCCGCCACGTAGACGATCGCGAGCGCCGCCGGCACCAGGAGAAGCTGGGCGAGCACCGTCCCGGCCAGGCGCCCGCCCACCAGCCAGACGATCGAACGGCGGAAGGTTCCGTCGCTGATCCGGCCCTCCACCACGTCGTCCGTCAGCACCGAGAGATAGGGATCGATGAGCCCGAACATCAGGATCGTGGCGACGCCGTTGATCACCGCGGAGAGATTGCTCGACGTCGTCCGCAGCCCGGGGTTGAGATAACCGGCGTAGAGCGGGGCGAACACCCCGACCGTCCATGCCGCCGTGGCCGCGACGTTCGAGACGATCACCCGGGTGGGCAACCGTGGCGCGCCGCCGAGACGGGTGAGATTGCCCGACGCGGGCAGGCGCAACGAGCCGCGCAGGGACGCGAATCCCGCCCACGACAGCCCGAGCCAGACCAGCCGCAGCACCGACCGGTGCTCGCTGAACGACAGCACGGCCCGGCCGAACACCCGCTGGAAGGTCGGGATCAGGAAGGCCCCCGCGACCGTCGCCAGGGTGGCCGCCGCGATCAGCCACCGGAAATCTCCCACCACTCCGCCCTCGATCCCCCGCCGCAGGTTCACCTCGATCCGCTTCGCGAGCAGCGGGGCCTGGAACGAGTTGGACGTCCGCGAGACCAGCATCAGCAGGTTGAACAGGGCATACGAGACCGCGATCCGCCCCGTCCGCGTGCCGGCGATCCGCACCGAGTAGGCCAGCGTGCCGATCAGATGGATGAGGAAGGTGAGACCGAAGATCAGGCAGAGTTGGCCGTCCATTGCGGGCAGTGTACCCGCTCCGGCCCGTGCAGGCAGCCGGCGCCCAGGGGGTGACCCGCCCTCCGTAAACGGCTACACTAAGCTCCTCGCTCAGCCCTGGCTTGGCCGCTGACCGTTCCCGACTTCGGAGCGCAGATGGAATCGCTACATATTTACCCGTGGGAGATTTTCGCCCTCATCGTCTTTGGGGCGATCCTGTATTACTTCAAGCGCGACCGGACGCCGAAGGGCTCCGCTGCGGCGCCCGCCAAGCGGGCGATGCCCGGCATCCCCGGGCTCAAGAAGGCGGCGCCGGCAGCGGCGGAGTCCCCCGAGGAGGTCTATACGAACCTCCGACAGCAGGCGCTCGAGACAGTCGCCGAGAACCTCGCCCTGCCCGCCGGGCCCAAGGTCGAGCCGTTCGGCGTCCTGATGGAGATGGGAATCCCGAAATCGGTCGTGACGCTGGTCTGCTTCGCCGACGGCAACGCCAGCCTCTACTACAAGACGGGCGGCGGCATGGTCGGCGGCGTGAGCCACGAGAACGTCCGCAAAGCCGCCCAGGAGTTCACCGCCCTGGCGCGGAAGACCCTCCCCCGCATGAAACGGGCCACCACCTACCCGCTGCCCGAGCCGGACCGGGTGCGGTTCTACGCGCTGACCTCGCGGGGGATCTTCACGATCGAGACCTACCGGGAAGACCTCGGCGAGACCCAGAGCGACCTCTCGGCCCTGTTCTACAGCGGCCAGGAGGTCGTCACCCAGATGCGGCAGGCCCAGGAGCAGCGGTCGAGTGAACGGCAGATCTCCCACCCCGCCCCTCCTCCCGACCCCGATCCCGAGCCGGATACGGCGAGCTGACCGGGCGGACGCCGCGACGCCGACGGAAAAACGCAGGGCCGAGCCCGACGGCCCGGCCCTGACGGTCACGCGAAACCTACTGCGAGCAGAGGATGCTGCAGTGAGAGATGGTCCCGCCAGCGCAGACGCAGCAGGGCACGCAGGCTCCGGTGGCATCACACTGATTGCAGGCCCAGGCAGGACCTGAGGCGGAGGCCTTGGGCGGCGCGGCGAGGAACGCGGTGGCGGCCAGGGCGGCGGCGAACAGGAGCTTGGCAATTT
>DASWRX010000216.1:0-5811 GCA_036402955.1 Thermoanaerobaculia bacterium | reverse complement strand
GTCCTCGGGCTGTTCCCGACCGAGCGGCACCGCGCCACCGACATGGTGGAGCTGGGAGCGGATGGCCGGGTGGTCCGCGTCGAGGTGCGGCCGGAGGTCACGGCGTTGCGGTACAGCTGGCTGATCGCCGTCTGGAGCCCGGTCTTCACCCGTTTCCTCCACGACGCTGTGCGCAGCCTGCCCTCGGCGCCTTCGGAAAGCGGCGGCGAGCTCCAGATCGGCGCCGTCGTGCGCTCCGCGGTCGACGCCGGCCTCCGCGTCGAGGGTGTGGAGTTTCCCTCCGGAAGCTACCGCGACATCGGGACGCCGGAGGAGCTGGCGGCGGCGATGCGGGAGCACGCGCGGCTGCCTGCCGACCCCGCCTGAAAGGCTCTGGTAAGATACGCCGCCGCTCCGGCGCACCGAACCGAGCCTCTCGCATGACGAAACCGAACACCTCCAAGGTCCGCCTCGCCGTCGTCGGCTGCGGCGCTGTCGCGCAGATCCACCACCTGCCCGCCATCGTGGCCTCGGACCGGGTGGAGGCCGCCGTGCTGGTGGACGCGGACGAGAAGCGCGCCCGCGCCCTCGCCGAGCGCTTCGGCGTGCCCGAGGTGGCGACCGATTTCAGGGATCTCCCGGGGCGGGTCGAGGGGGCCGTGGTCGCCCTGCCGAACAGCCTGCACGCGCCGGTATCGATCGAGCTGCTGCGCCGCGGCGTCCACGTGCTGGTCGAGAAGCCCATGGCGATGAACGTGCGCGAGTGCGACGAGATGATCGCCGCCGCCGCGGCGGGCCGCGCCGTGCTGGCCGTGGGGCTCGACTTCCGTTTCTTCGACGCGTCGCTCTTCGTCCGCAACCTGCTGCGCGACGGCCTGCTCGGCGAGATCCGCCGTTTCGACCTGCGCCAGGGGGTGATCCCCCGCTGGCCGTTCGCCACCGACTTCCTGCTCAAGAAGGAGATGGCGGGCGGCGGCGTGCTGGCCGACTTCGGCGTCCACGTGCTGGACCTGTTGCTCTGGTGGCTGGGCGATCTCAACCTGATCGAGTACCGCGACGACGCCCTGGGCGGCGTCGAGTCGGACTGCGAGATGAAACTTGCCACGGTGTCTTCCACGGGGGGTACGGGAGCGGCGGGCACCGTCGAGATCAGCCGCACGCGCAACCTGCGGAACACCTGCGTCTTCGAGGGAGAGCGGGCGACGCTGGAGGCCGGCATCTGGGATTCCGATCCCGAGATCCGCCTGTCGATCGCCAACCGCGAGGTCGCGCTCGCCGGCCATGCCCGGCGGGAAGGGGGCTCCGGGCTCAACTTCGCGGACGTCTTCGTGCGCCAGATCGATGACTTCGCGCGCGCGGTCCGCGGCCGGCGCGAGCCGTTCGTCCCGGGGATCGAGGGCCGCCGGTCGCTGGCGCTGATCGAGGCCTGCTACGAGCGGCGCCAGCCGCTGGTGCTCCCGTGGTCGATCGTTCCCGCCAGCCGGGAGCAAGCCTCGTGAGCACCGGCTCGCTGGCCGAGATCACGGCCGCGCTGGGCGGCCGGCGGGTGCTGGTGACCGGCGCCGGCGGCTTCATCGGCGGCCGGCTCGTGGAGAGACTGGTGCTGGAGCACGGCGCCGAGGTGAGGGCCCTGGTGCGCAACCTCGCCGGGGCGGCGCGCCTCGCCCGGTTCCCGGTTACCGTGCTGCGCGGCGACGTCACCAGCGCGCCCGACCTGGCGGTGGCCATCCAGGGATGCGACGTGGTCTTCCATTGCGCCTACGGCACCTCCGGCAGCCAGAAGCACCGCTCGTGGGTGAACCGGGAGGGGACGCGGCGGGTGCTGGAGGCGTCGCGGGTGGTGGGCGCCGGCCGCATCGTTATCTTGAGCACGCTGATGGTCTATGGCCAGACCACGGACGGCGACCTCGACGAGACCGCGCCGCGCCGCCGCTTCGGCAACGCCTACTCCGACAGCAAGCTGGAGGCCGAGCGCATCGCCCTCGCCTCGGGGCTCCCCGTCGCCGTGCTCCAGCCGACCGCCGTCTACGGGCCCTACGGCGGCGTGTGGACCACGGCGGTGATCGGCGCGCTGAAGACCGGCCGCCAGATCCTGGTCAACGGCGGCGACGGCCTGGCGAATATCGTCTATGTGGACGACCTGGTGACTTCGATGCTCCTCGCCGCCGTGCGCGACGCGGCGGTGGGGGAGGCGTTCCTGATCTCCGGCGAGGAACCGGTGACCTGGCGGGAGCTCTACGGCCGCTTCGAGCGGATGCTGGGCGCCGAGCGGCGGACGGTCGAGATGACCGAGGCCGAGGCGATGGCCCACTGGCGCCGCTGGAAGCGGGCGCAGCCGCGGGCCGTGGGCGAGGCGCTCCGCATCCTCAGGAGCGAGCAGACCATCCGCCAGCGAATCGAGCGCACCCGCGAGGGGGTCTGGCTGCGCGAGATGGCGAGCACGGTGCTGCCGGAGAGCGTGCAGCAGCGGATCAAGGCCCGCCTCGGCAGCGGCGGCCGGCCGTCCCCAGCCGCGGCCGAGCTGCCGGTCCACCCGCTGACGCCCGAGATGATCGGCTTCCTCCGACCCCGCACCCGCGTCCGCATCGACAAGGCGAAGCGGCTGCTGGGCTACCGGCCGGCCTTCGACTTCGAGACCGGCATGGACCTGACCGAACGATGGGCGCGCTGGGCGAACCTCCTCTAGACGAGCCGCGCGCGCCGCAGAGCCGCATGAGCACCACCGAGCAACGCGTCCTCCGCTCGACGTTCGCCTCCTACGCCATCCAGCTCGCCCGGCTGGGGATCAACTTCGGGGCGAAGCTGGCGCTGGTCCGCCTGATCCTCCCCGAGGGCCACGGCGTCTACGAGCTGGCCTTGCGCATCGTCACCGTGGCCGCGGCCATCCGCGATCTCGGCCTGCCGTACCAACTGGTGCGCGACAAGCGCCGCCCCTACGGCACGGTGCTCGCCATCACCACCGCCCTCGGCGCGCTGATCACCCTCGCCCTGATCCTGCTGGCGCCGCTCGTCGGCCGGTTCTCGCCGGAGGTGCCGGCCGTGCTCCGCGTGTTCGCCGTCTGGGTGCTGCTCGACGGCCTGGCGGGAGTGCCGCGGGCCTTCTTCGAGCGGGAGCTGACGATCGGCAACCTGGTGGCCCCGGAGATCGGGCGCGGCATCGTGATCGCCGCCGTCTCGGTGGGGCTCGCCTGGCTCGGCTGGGGGTACTGGAGCCTGGTGATCGGCGACCTCGTGGGCGCCGCGCTCCTCGCCGGCTACTCCTGGTTCCAGGCCTGGGGAAAGGTGCCGCTGAAATTCGAGCCGGAGCTGGTGAAGGATCTGGTCCGCAGCAGCTTCTTTCTCTTTCTGATCTGGCTCACCCTGCAGCTCGTCACCTACATCGACATCTACATCGTCGACTGGTTCCGCGACACCCGCACGGTCGGCCTCTACAGCCGCGCCTACATGATCGCGTTCCTGGTGGCGACCCTGGTCTATCCGCGGGCCTTCTTCCCGACGCTGATGGAGTATCTGCCGGACCGCCGGAAATTCGTGGACTTCTTCCGGCTCAGCACGGTGCAGCTCCTGGGCTGCCAGGTGGTGGCGAGCTATTTCCTGTTCTTCAACTCCGAGCGGGTGGTGGCGATCATCCTGGGGAAGAACTGGCCGGCCGCGGCCCCCATCCTGCGGGTGATCGCCTTCATTCCGTTCTTCGATCAATTCACGATGCTGGGCGGCGAGATGCTGAAGGCGGAGCACCGGGACCGCCGGTGGCTGGAGATCGAGCTGCTCAACCTGGTCTCGCTGGTGGGCTTCGGCATCCTCCTCACCGCGCGTTTCGGCGCCGCCGGCATGGGCGCCGCCAACTACCTGCTGGTGGGGAACCTGCTGATGGCCTGGGAGGTCGCCCGGCTGTTCGGCCCGCGCTTCCGCACCCTGCTGGGTGATTTCGCCCTGCTGTACCTCGTGCCGCTGCCGTTCTTCGCCCTCGCCGCCTGGCTGGGCGCGCCGGGGAGCTGGACGCGGTTCCTCGCCTCGCTGGCGGCCGCCGCGCTGGCCGCCGGAGCGCTCGCCGCGCGGTATTGGCAACCTTTCCGTACCTTCTTCGGGGGCGTGCGGAGGGGTGTGGCACAATGACCGCCGTTCAAGGAAACGAAAATGTCTGAGCCGCCGTCCCGGATCCGCTCCCGTCCCGCCGCCGGTATGGCCGGTATAGCCGTCCTGCTGCTCGTCTTCGGGCTGTGGGCGGGGTGGTTCATCCATCGCTCGTCGTTCGAGGTCGAGGGGAGCCGCTACTACTGCCTGTTCGACGACGCCATGATCTCGATGACCTACGCCCGCAACCTGGTCGACGGGCACGGCCTCGAGTGGGCGCGCTGGGGGGAGCCGGTCGAGGGGTTCACCCATCCGCTCTGGACCTTCCTGATGGTGCCGGTCAACGCGCTGCCGATCGCCCTGCGCGACCGCAGCCTGGTGATCCAGCTCCTCTCGCTGCTCACCCTCGCCGGCACCGTGATCGCCGTCCGCCGGCTGATGCTCGATCACTTCGCGCCCGCGGGGGCGCGCCACTGGCTGCCGGCCGCCGTGCTCTCGGCCTTCTACTACCCGCTGGCCTACTGGGCGCTGATGG
Source organism: Thermoanaerobaculia bacterium (assembly GCA_036402955.1). Lineage (GTDB taxonomy): Bacteria > Acidobacteriota > Thermoanaerobaculia > Multivoradales > UBA5704 > DATARR01. The sequence goes on along the minus strand of DASWRX010000216.1, from coordinate 1,223 downwards.
GGATGGAGACCGGCCTCCAGGCGCTGCTCGCCGTGCTCGCCGTGCAGCTCGCGCTGTCGGCGGTCCATGCCGGGCGCGACCGCCACCTCGCCCTGTGGATCGTCTGCGCCGCCGCCTTCCTGCTGCGGATGGACATGCTGCTGCTGGTCGTCGCCGTGCAGCTCTACGTGCTGCTGCGCAAGGGATTGCGGCCGGCCGGGCGGCCGAGCTGGCTGGCCGGCCTCGCGCTCTTCCTGGGCGTCAGCCTGGCCTACGGCGTCTTCCGGTGGGTCTACTACCACGACCTGCTGCCGAACACCTATTACCTCAAGCTCACCGGCATCCCCCTCGCCGTGCGCCTGCTGCGCGGGATGTCGGTGATGACCCAGCTCGTGCGCGACCACCTGGCCGTGATCCTGGTCGCCGGCCTCGGCACCGGCGCGTTCCTCCGCCGCAACGGCCGGCTGATCCTGCCCGCGATCGTGGTGGCGCTCTACTTCGCCTACAGCGTCTATGTGGGCGGTGACGCCTGGGACGGCGACATCCCCATCCGGGCGAACCGCTTCGTGGCCTTCGTCATGCCGCTCCTCTTCGTGCTGTTCAACGCCGTGCTCGACGAGGCGCTCGCGCTCTGGCGGCGCCGGCGGGCCGTGGGCGAGGAAATCCCGGCGGACATGGAGGACGATCCGGTCGGGGGCTTCGCGCTCGCCGCGGTGACCGCCTTCGCCCTGCTGAGCGTGAACGGGCTCTGGCCGACCGCGCAGCCGGAGGATGCCTGGCGCGAGATGGCATCGATCGATCGGCCGCCGATGACCGAGCGGCACCGGCGCGTGGTCGCCGAGATCGTGGCCTTCCGGCGGCTCGTCCGTCCCGGCGCCGTGGTGGCCACGGCCTGGGCCGGTATCCCGGCCTACTTCTCGAATTACAAGATGATCGACATCCTGGGCTACAACGACCGCACCATCGCGCACATGCAGCCGGTGGTGCCGCTCGACGAGGACCACTTCGACACCTTCCGGCCCGGCCACGCCAAGTGGGACGAGCAGCGGCTGCTCGGCCAGCAGCGGCCCGACGCCTTCTTCCAGATCTGGGGCGTGCGCCGCGGCATGGGCCGGGTGGCGGAGGTGCTGCCGGGCTTCGGCTACCGCAAGATCGGGATGTTCTGGGTGCGCGCGGACTCGCCCTACATCCAGGTCCCCCCCGGAGCCGCGGCCGCCGCGCCGGCCGAGAGCGACGACGATCCC
>DASWRX010000215.1:0-1552 GCA_036402955.1 Thermoanaerobaculia bacterium | reverse complement strand
TAGCTGTTCGCCATCACGACGCCGCCCTTGTGGGCGATCTCGCGGATGAGGTGGTCCGGCAGGTTGCGCGGCTGGTCGCAGAGGGCGCGGGCGGAGCTGTGGCTCGCGATCACCGGCCCGGGCGCGACGTCCAGCACGTTGAGGACGGCGTCGTCCGAGACGTGCGAGACGTCCGGCAGGATCCCCTGGCGGCTCAGCTTCCAGACGATCTGCTCCCCCTCGCCCGAGAGGCCGCGATGGCGGGGCTCGTCGGTCGAGGCGTCGCACCACTCGTGGGTGGACCAGTGGGTGAGGGTGACGTAGCGGACTCCCATCCTGGCGCACTCGTCGAGCGCCCCGGTCACCGTCAGGGGACGGCCGTTCTCCAGTCCGAAGAGGACGGCCACCTGACCCCGCCGGGCGGCGCTCTGGAGGTCTTCCGCGGCGGCCACCTGCACGAGCTGGCCGGGGATCAGGGCGCCGGTGGAGATCCGGTAGAGCTCCTGGGCGTGCGCCCAGCCCGGCTCCGGCTCGAGCGCGGCGGGCACGTAGAGGGCGAAGACCAGCGCGTCCACTCCGCCCTCGCGCAGGCGGGGGAGGTCGACCTGGCGGTCGGTCAGGCGTTGCGAGAGGTCCGCCGGCTCCTCCCAGAGGCGGGTGGGAACGTCGGTATGGCCGTCGATGACGAGGGTTTCGCGGTGGAAGTCCATGGCGGGTAGTGTAGCCGGACCCTCACCCCTGCCCCTCTCCCGTCCCCTCCCGCCCTCCCTCACCGGGAGAGGGGAAACCTATGCGGGAGGGATTGCCTCGGCGAAGGATATCTCCGGCGAAGAGGCCCCCTCCTCTCCCGGTGAGGGAGGGCGGGAGGGGACGGGAGAGGAGGGCCGGGGAGGTGAGGGGCCGGCCTGGAATTCCAGTCTTCGCTCCTCTGTTGAACCCTGCGGCCCGGAGTCGGCGCTTGTCAGAGCGGGCCCGATCGGCTAGGCTATCGGGTTCTTGGAACCCGGTTGTCCCGTCGGCGAAACCACTGCGAGCTCTGGATAAAAGGATCGCGACCGTGAAGAAAGACATGCATCCCCCGCTGAACATGGTGACCGTCACCTGCGCGTGCGGCAACACCTTCGAGACCCACTCCACCAGCGACGAGGTCCGCCTGGAGATCTGCAACGCCTGCCATCCGTTCTTCTCCGGCAAGCAGAAGCTGATCGACACCGCCGGCCGCGTCGAGCGCTTCAACAAGCGGTACGCCACCACCGGCTCCGGCCGTCCGGCTTAAGGCTAGCCCGGCGGCCCGCTGCCCGCGCGGACGGGCCGGGGCGGAGATTCCACACATGAGCTCTACGACGAGCCCCGAAGGCGAGCTGCTGGTCGGCGGCCAGGCCCTGATCGAGGGAGTGATGATGCGCTCCCCCGGCGCCTATGGCGTCGCCGTCCGCCGGCCGGACGGCTCCCTCGCCTTCCAGCGCGGCAAGGTGGCGGGCCTCGCCCGGCGCTACCCGTTCCTCAAGCTGCCCATCCTGCGCGGCGTGGCCGTGTTGTTCCAGTCGCTGGGGATCGGCATCCGCGCGCTGAA
>DASWRX010000214.1:0-24216 GCA_036402955.1 Thermoanaerobaculia bacterium | reverse complement strand
CGGGACCGCCTCGGCGGACTGCATTGACGTGATCGTGTGGGCCGGCAACCCCGACACGGGCGAGTGCTACCAGTTCCCCACCCCCTGCGCCGTGCCCCCGGGTTGGACGACCTACCCCGGCGGTTGCCCCTACTAGCCAGGAAACCAGGGACGAAGAGTTAGACTTTCGTCGCTGGCCACTTGTAAATTTTCCCGCAACTGGGGGCCTCCTGGGGCCCCGCCCTCTTTCTGCCTTCGCCCTTTTCCGCCGGCCAGTCGCTGGCCCACGTCTTGCACTTCCCCCCGAATGTGCGGTGAAGTTCTCTAGTCACGCAACGGGAGACACCGATGCGAAATCCGGCAGGTCTGAAGGATCGGCCAGTGGAGAGTTCTGGGTTCTTCTATCGCGTTGCGACGAACATGCATGTTGGGGGAGCCGGCGCGATCGTCTTCCTGGCGGTCGCCCTGACGCTCTCGGGCTGCCGCACCAAGACGGAGTCGCAGTCGGCGGGGGCCCCGAAGCCCACGTCGGCCCATAGCGCCGCCCTGGCCGGCGCGCGGATGGCGGCGCTGGTGCCCGGCGAGGCGGGCCAGGACGACGGGCAGTGGCTGATGCCGGCGAAGAACTACGCCAGCACGCGCTACAGCGAGCTCGCCGAGATCAACGCCCAGACCGTCAAGAACCTCAAGGTGGCCTGGACCTTCTCGACCGGCAGCACGCGTGGCGAGGAGGCGGGGCCGCTGATCGTCGGCAGCACGATGTACGTCGTCTCGCCGTTCCCCAATTACCTCTATGCGCTCGATCTCGCCAAGGCGGGAGCGCTCAAATGGGTCTACAAGCCGCAGGTCGACAGCTCGGCGCAGGGGGTCGCCTGCTGCGATCAGGTCAACCGCGGCGGCGCCTACGCCGACGGCAAGATCTTCTATAACACGCTCGACGGCCAGACGGTGGCGGTGGACGCCGAGACCGGCAAGGAGGTCTGGCGCACGCCGCTCGGCGACATTAACAAGGGCGAATCGATCACGATGGCGCCGCTGGTGGTCAAGGGCAAGGTGCTGGTGGGCAACAGCGGCGGCGAGTTCGGCGTCCGCGGCTGGCTGACGGCGCTCGACGCCGCGACCGGCAAGATCGTCTGGAAAGCCTACAGCACCGGCCCGGACAAGGACGTGCTGATCGGTCCGGACTACAAGCCTTTCTACGACAAGGAGAAGGGCAAGGACCTGGGGGTCTCCACCTGGCCGCCGGACGCCTGGCGGATCGGCGGCGGCACGGTGTGGGGGTGGATCTCCTACGATCCCGAGCTCAACCTGGTCTATTACGGCACCGGCAACGCGGGCCCCTGGAACGCCGCCCAGCGCCCGGGCGACAACAAGTGGACGAGCGGCCTGTTCGCCCGCGACGCCGACACCGGCCAGGCGAAGTGGTTCTACCAGATGAACCCGCACGACCTGTTCGATTACGACGGGGTCAACGAGAACGTCCTGCTCGACCTCGACGTCCACGGGCAGCGCCGCAAGATCCTGCTGCACCCGGACCGCAACGGAGTGCTCTACATGCTCGACCGGGGGACCGGCGAGGTGCTCTCGGCCGACCCGTTCGCCTTCATCAACACCACCGCGGGAGTCGACCTCAAGACCGGCAAGATCACCGAGGTGGAGGAGAAGAAGACGCGGCTGGGCGAGGTGGTGCGGGAGATCTGCCCGGCGGCGCCGGGGGGCAAGGACTGGCAGCCCTCCGCCTTCTCGCCGCGCACGGGGCTGCTCTACCTGCCCCACAACAACCTCTGCATGGATTTCCAGGGGGCCGAGGCCAACTACATCGCCGGCACGCCGTTCGTGGGCGCCAACGTGCGGATGTACGCCGGTCCCGGCGGCAACCGCGGCGTCTTCACCGCCTGGGACCCGGCCGCGGGCAAGCCGCGCTGGCAGATCCGGGAGTTCTTCCCCGCCTGGAGCGGCGCCCTGGTGACCGCCGGGGACGTGGTCTTCTACGGCACGATGGACGGCTGGTTCAAGGCCGTCAACGCGGTCACCGGCCAGGAGCTGTGGAAGTTCAAGACCGGCTCCGGGATCATCGGCCAGCCGGTCACCTACAAGGGTCCCGACGGCAAGCAGTACGTGGCCATCCTCTCCGGCGTCGGCGGCTGGTCCGGCGCCATCGTGGCCGGCAAGCTCGATCCGCGGGACGCCACCGGCGCGCTCGGCTTCACGGGCGCCATGGGCGACCTGCCGAAGTACACGACTCCCGGGGGAGAGCTGTATGTGTTCGCGCTGCCGTAGGAGCCTGGGCCTCGCGGCTCTGATCCTTCTCGCCGCCTGTTCCGGCAAAGGGGCCCCCGTTCCCGTCCCGCGCGAGCTGCGGGTCTGCGCCGATCCGAACAACCTGCCGTACTCGAACGCCCGGCGCGAGGGATTCGAGAACCGGCTCGCCGAGATGGCGGCCCGCGACCTCGACGCCCGCGTGCGCTACACCTGGTGGCCGCAGCACCGCGGCTTCATCCGCAACACGCTGAAGGCCGGCGCCTGCGACGTGGTGATGGGCCTGCCGAGCAGCGTCGAGCTGGCGCTCACGACGCGCCCCTATTACCGGTCGAGCTACGTTTTCGTCTACCGCAAGGACCGGGGGATCGCGGTGCGCTCGCTGGACGATCCCATCCTCCGCAAGCTGCGGATCGGCGTGCAGATGATCGGCGACGACGGCACCAACTCGCCGCCGGCCCACGCGCTCGCCAACCGGGGGATCGTGCGCAACGTCGCCGGCTATTCCGTCTACGGCGACTACTCGCAGCCCAATCCTCCGGCGCGCATCGTCGAGGCGGTGGCCAAGGGAGAGGTGGACGTGGCGGTGGTCTGGGGACCGCTCGCCGGCTACTTCGCGGCGCGCCAGCCTGCCGGTCACAACGTGCCGCTGGAGCTGGTGCCGGTCTCGCCGCAGATCGACCGGCCGTTCCTGCCCTTCGTCTTCGACATCTCGATGGGAGTGCGGCGCGGGGACGACAAGCTGCGCGCCGAGCTCGACTCGTTCGTCGAGCGGCGGCAGCCGGAGATCGATGCCTTGCTGGACCGCTACGGGGTCCCGCGGACGAAGTCAATTTGAGGAAGGAGACGGACGCCATGCGACGCGCTCGGGGTTTCATCATCGGCTGCTGCGCGCTGGTGCTGTGGATCTCGCTGGCCGGCTGTCCGCGGGAGAAGCGGGAGCTCCGGGAGATCCCGGCGATGGACGCGCGATCCGAGCCGGTCCGGCTGACCACCCTCCAGCCCGGCGCGGCGCTGCCGGCGCGGCAGGGCAGCGGACCCTACGAGGGCAACGCTCCCGCCATCGCCGAGGGCGAGCAGCTCTACGAGCAGTACAACTGCGTGGGCTGCCACTTCCACGGCGGCGGCGGCATCGGTCCGCCGCTGATGGACCCGCAATGGATCTACGGCGGCAGCGGCCGCAACATCCACGACACCATCGTCCAGGGACGGCCCAACGGCATGCCGTCCTACGGGGGACACATTCCGGACGACCAGATCTGGAAGATCACGGCTTACGTGCGCACGCTCTCCGGGCAGGTCCCGAAGCCGAATTCGCCCACCCGCAGCGACGAGCTGTTCCCGCATCCCTCCGAGCAGGCGATGCCGAAGCAGAAACCGAAGACGCAGGAAGCGAGCCATCCGGGATGAACGGGCCACTCGTCTTCCTCCTCCTCACCAACTGGACCGGCGGCCACTCCGCGCTGCATCCCATGGGGCCGCAGGCCGGGCACATCAACGACCTCTGGTGGCTGATGTTCTGGGTCTGCGCGGCGGTCTTCGTGCTGGTGATGGTGGCGACGGGCTTCGCGATCACCCGCCGGAGCCTCCCCAGCGGGCCGCCCGGGCCCATTCCACCGGCGTCGCGCCGGCGGATGACCGGGGCGGTGGCGGGAGCGATCGGAGTGACGGTGCTGATCCTCTTCGCGCTGCTGATCGCCAGCGTCTCGACCGGCCGGGCGATCGCCTCGCTGTCGTCTTCCAAGGCGCCGGTCATCAGGCTGACCGGCCATCAGTGGTGGTGGGAGGTGGAGTACCAGGACCCGCATCCCGACCGGATGGTCCTGACCGCCAACGAGATCCACATTCCTGCCGGCCGCCCGGTGCTGATCCAGTTGTCGTCGAACGACGTCATCCACAGCTTCTGGGTGCCGAATCTCCACGGCAAGCGGGACCTGATCCCCGGCCACGACTCGGAGATCTGGATCCAGGCCGACAAGCCGGGGATCTACCGCGGCTTCTGCGCCGAGTTCTGCGGCTACCAGCACGCCCACATGGGGCTGCTGGTGATCGCCGATCCGCCGGACCGGTTCGACGCCTGGTACAGCGCCCAGCTCCAGTCTTCCGTCATGCCGGCGACCCCGCTCCAGCAGCGGGGGCGGCAGCTCGTCGAGGCCTCTCCCTGCGCCGTCTGCCACTCGATCCAGGGCACGCAGGCCGGCGGCAAGCTGGGGCCCGACCTGACGCACCTCGCCAGCCGCCGCACCCTCGCCGCGGCGACCCTGGCGAACAATCGCGGCAACCTCGCCGGCTGGATCCTGGACCCGCAGACCGTCAAGCCCGGGAACCACATGCCCGGCAACAGCCTCGGCTCCGAGGACCTGCAAGCCATCCTGGACTATCTGGAGAGTCTGAAATGAGCGCGGAACCGATCGACGCGGGACCGGACGTCGAAGAGTCGGGCACCGAAGACCGCCGCCGTCTCGAGTGGACCTGGAAGTATGCCTCCGGCTTCTGGGGGTGGCTCTGCGAGGTGGATCACACGCGGATCGGCAAGCGCTATGTGGTGACCTCGCTGATCTTCTTCGCGCTCGGCGGCATCGAGGCGCTGATGATGCGCGTCCAGCTCGCGCGGCCGGAGAACGGCTTCCTCGGTCCCGACCTCTACAACGAGATCTTCACCACCCACGGCTCGACGATGATGTTCCTCTTCGCGGTGCCGATGATGCTCGGGCTCGGCACCTACTTCGTGCCGCTGATGGTGGGTACCCGCAACATCGCCTTCCCGCGCCTGAACTCCTTCTCCTACTTCGTCTACCTGATCGGCGGCCTGTTCCTCTACACCGCCTTCTTCCTCAACACCGGGCCGGACGCCGGATGGTTCGCCTACGTCCCCCTGTCGGGCCCCCAGTTCAGCCCCGGCAAGCGGGTGGACGTCTGGGCGCAGATGATCACCTTCACCGAGATCTCGTCGCTCGCCGTGGCGGCGAACCTGATCACCACCATCTTCAAGCAGCGGGCGCCGGGCATGTCGCTCAACCGCATCCCGATGTTCGTCTGGGCGATGCTGGTGACCTCGTTCATGGTGATCTTCGCCATGCCGGCCGTCATGCTGTCGAGCCTGATGCTGGCGCTCGACCGGCTGATCGACACCCACTTCTTCAACCCCGCCAACGGCGGCGACGCCATCCTCTGGCAGCACCTGTTCTGGTTCTTCGGCCATCCGGAGGTCTACATCATCTTCATCCCGGCGACGGGCATCGTCTCGACGCTGCTGCCGGCGTTCACCCGGCGCGAGGTGTTCGGCTACATGGCCCTCGTGCTGTCGCTGGTGGCCACCGGCTTCATCGGCTTCGGGCTCTGGGTGCACCACATGTTCGCCACCGGCCTGCCGCAGCTCGGGGCGAGCTTCTTCACGGCGGCCAGCATCATGATCGCCATTCCGAGCGGCGCGCAGATCTTCTGCTGGATCGCCACCCTCTGGGGCGGGCGGCTGCGCTTCCAGACGCCGCTCCTCTACGTGCTCGGCTTCATCTTCACCTTCCTGATCGGCGGCCTGACCGGCGTCATGGTGGCCGCCGTGCCGCTCGACCTGCAGGTGCACGACACCTTCTTCGTCGTCGCCCACTTCCACTACGTGCTGATCGGCGGCGCCGTCTTCCCGCTGCTCGGCGGGCTGTTCTACTGGTTCCCGAAGATGACCGGGCGGATGCTCTCCGAGGGATGGGGCAAGGTTTCGTTCTGGCTGGTTTTCCTGGGCTTCAACCTGACTTTCTTCCCCATGCACGTCCTGGGGCTGCACGGCATGCCGCGGCGGGTCTACACCTACCTGCCGGAGACGGGCTGGGGAGACCTCAATCTGCTGTCGACGATCGGCAGCGGCGTGCTGGCGCTCGGCGTGCTGATCTATGTCATCAACATGCTCTCGAGCCTCGTCACCGGCGCGCCCGCCGGCAACGACCCCTGGGAATCGGACACCCTGGAGTGGGCGACCTCCTCGCCGCCGCCGCCCTACAACTTCCTGCACCTGCCGACGGTCAGCGGCCGCTCTCCCATGTGGCTCTGGCGGGAGGACCAGCCCATCGTCACCGGCCTGCGCAGCGACCGCCGGGAGTTCCTGATCACCGGCCTGATGGACGCCGAGCCGGACCACCGGCAGGTCTCCCCCGGCCCCACGATCTGGCCCTTCGTGCTGAGCCTCGGCGTCGGATTGACCTTCATCGTCGGCATCTTCACTCCGTGGGGCCTGCCGATCGGCGCCGTGCCGTGCGCCATCGCGCTGGCCGCCTGGTTCTGGCCGCGGGGCGACCAGGGCCACACCGTCCTCAAGGAGAAGTCATGAGCCCGGCAGACGTCATGACTCCGCGCAACGCCCTCGACGTCTCCGGGTTGCCCACCACCGCCTTCGGCTCGCGGGACCCGCTGTTCTGGGGCGTGCTGTCGATCATGGCCATCGAGGGGACGATGTTCGCCCTGATGGCGGCGAGCTATTTCTACCTGCGCGGCGGCGCGCGGATGTGGCCGCCGCCGGGCACGCTCCATCCCGGCGTCGGGATCACCACGCTCAACCTGGCGATCCTGATCGTGAGCGTCATCCCCATGTACCTCGCGGCCAAGGCGGCGGGGCGCGAGGACCTGCCGGCGATCCGCCTCTGGCTGATCGTCTCCACCGTGCTGTTCGTCGCCTTCCTGGTGATCCGCGGCGTGATCTTCCACCGCTTCACCTTCCGCTGGGACAGCCACGCCTACGGCTCGCTGGTCTGGACGACGATGGTGCTCCACACGGTGCACGTGGTCACCGGCACCTGCGAGAACCTCCTGTTCATCGCCCTGCTGACCAAGGGGCCGGTCGAGGACAAGCACATGGACGACCTGCGCCTGAACAGCATGTACTGGTACTTCGTGGTGGCCTGCTGGATCCCTTTCTATTGCATCTTCTTCCTGGACCCGGGGCTGCTGGGCGCCTCGATCGGCTGACCTCCTTGCGGAAAGGTGCGAGATGACCGACCGGACCCGTGAGATCGAACAGAACCGCCCCGAGCGCCGGGACGTCCTGCTCTGGTTCGCGGTGCTCGCCGGGCCGCTCTCCTGGGCGCTCACCGAGCAGTTGAGCTACATGCTGACCCCCACCGCCTGCTGGAGCGGGCGGCAGGTCTTCCTGCACCTGGTCCCGCTCTGCACCCTGCTGATCGTCCTCGCCGGCGGGCTGGTGGCCCGCAGCCGCTGGAAGCAGGCGCCGGAGGGATCGACGGAGAAGGGAGATCCCCAAGGCTCGCGGATCCGCTTCATGGCCCTCATCGCGATCTGGCTGTGCGCCACCTTCGGGCTGGTCATCCTGGCGACCGAGATCCCCAACCTGGTGCTCAAGGCGTGCGACTGATGTTTGCTCTCCTCTTTTTCCACGCCCTGCACCACCACCTCGACGCCCACACCGTCCTCCGCTGGTGGACGTGGGACCCGTTCGTGATCCTCCTGCTCGCCCTCTCCGGCGGCCTCTACGCCGCGGGCCTCGCCCGGCTCTGGCGGCGGGCGGGGGTGGGGCAGGGGATCCGGCGCTGGGAGGCGGCCTGCTTCGCGGGGGGATGGCTGTCGCTGATCGTGGCGCTGATCTCGCCGCTGGACACCCTGGGCGGCGTGCTGTTCTCGGCCCACATGGCGCAGCACGAGGTGCTGATCCTGGTCGCCGCGCCGCTGATGGTGCTCGGCCGGCCCCTCGCCCCGTTCCTCTGGGCGCTGCCGCTGGGCGCGCGCGAGAGGGTGGGGAAGGGGACGCAGGCCCCCGCCTTCGCCGCCGTCTGGAGAGCGCTGACCGCGCCGCTCGCCGTGTTCGTGATCCACGGCCTCGCGCTCTGGCTCTGGCACCTGCCCGCGCTCTACCAGGCGACGCTCGACGACGACTTCATCCATGCCCTCCAGCACCTGAGCTTCTTCGCCAGCGCCGCCCTCTTCTGGTGGTCGCTGATCCACGGCCGCTTCGGCCGGCTGGGCTACGGGGTGGCGGTGCTGTACGTGTTCTTCACCTCGATGCACAGCGGGATTCTCGGCGCCCTCCTGACGTTCGCCCCTCATCTGTGGTATCCCATCTACCAGGCGCGGACGAGCCAGTGGGGTCTCTCGCCGCTGGAGGACCAGCAGCTCGCCGGCCTCATCATGTGGATTCCCGCCGGCGTCGTCTTCATCCTGCTCGGGCTCGGCCTGTTCGCGGCCTGGCTGGGGGAGGCGGAGCGGAGGGTGGCCCACACGTCGAGCGAGGTCTTGTTGCGATCGGTCCAGGGAGGGACGGGAAAATGAGGTTCGAGCGGAAGAAGAATTGGCTCGCCGGGGCGAGCCTGGTGCTGATGGCGCTGGCGGTGCTGATCATTGGCTGCCAGAACGGCCCCTCCGAGGTCGAGCGCCAGGCCGTGGCGATGACCGGCGGCGTGCCGGCCCACGGCAAGGAGGTGATCCGGACCTACGGCTGCGTCTCCTGCCACACCATCCCCGGCATCGACGGCGCCCGCGGTCAGGTCGGCCCGTCGCTCGCCGGCATCGCCGCCCGCACCTATCTCGCCGGCAAGCTGCCCAACCAGCCGGCGAACATGATCAAGTGGATCCGCCAGCCGCAGGAGGTCTCGCCGGGCACGGCCATGCCGGAGCTGGGCGTGACCGAGCAGGACGGCAAGGACATCGCGGCCTACCTCTACACGCTCCGCTGATGCAGAACCGGAGAGAGTTGCTCAGATCCCTGCTGGCGGCGGGATTGGCCGCCGGGCTCGGCCGCGATGCCTTCGCGGGCGGCCGCGTCATCCCGCTGGGCCTCCTCCTGGACTCCGGCACCGCCGCCGGCCGTGGAGCTCTCCTCGGCCTGGAAGAGGCGCAGCGGGCGGGGGATCTCCTGCACGTCCGGTTCCGCTCCGTGCCCACCTCCGGCTATGCCCTGATCGGTCCCGAGCCGCCCAAGAGGGCGCCGGCGGCCCTCTACCTCGCGGTGGGTTCCAAGGATTCCGAGCCGGCGCGGCCGCGGATCTACTCCGTGGCGTCGAGCCCTGAGTTCCGTCGGCAGGCGCTCGGCCGTCACAAGGACCGCGCGGACCTGCGGGTGATCGACTGGCACCCCGATCTCCAGAAGTTCGGCGCCGACGCCCTCAACGTTCGCTTCGTCCGCCGCTTCAACCAGCCCATGGACGAGGAGGCCTGGCACGGCTGGGTAGCCGTGAAGCTCGCCGCCGAGCTCGCCCTGCGGTATCCCGGACCGGACGCCGCCTCGAAGATCGGCGGCCTGAGCATCGACGGCCACAAGGGGATGCCGCTGCGGTTCGATCCCAAGGATCACCACCTGGTGCAGCCGGTCTATCTGATCGATGGCCAGGGGAAGGTGGTGGACGAGGTGGCCCCGGAGTGGAAGGAATGAAAAAAATCTTCTTCTTCTTCCTCCTCCTCGCCGCCCCCCTCGCCGCGGCCCCGCTCGCCTACGTCAGCAACGAGCTGGCCGGCACCGTGACGATCATCGACACCGCCACCAACCAGGTGGTCTCGACGGTCCGGATGACGCCTGCCGGCGCCCGGCCGCGGGGCATCCAGCTCAGCGCGGACGGCAAGCGGCTGTACATCGCGCTGAGCGACGCCGGCCGCACCACCAAGAGCCCCGTGGACGCCATCGTGGCCCTCGACGCCAAGACCTTCCGGGAGACGGCCCGCTTCGACGCCGGGAGCGATCCCGAGCGTTTCATCGTCACCCGCGACGGCTCCCGGCTCTACGCCGCCAACGAGGACGCGGGTCTCGCCACCGTCACCGACGTAAAAAAGGGAAAGGTCATCGCCTCGCTGGTGGTGGGCATCGAGCCCGAGGGGGTGGCCCTGAGCCCCAACGGCCGCTGGGTCTACATCACCGCCGAGACCAGCAACACCGTGTCGGTGATCGATACCCGCGCGCTCAAGGTGGTCTCGACCTTCCTGGTCGATCCGCGACCGCGCGTCGCCGCCTTCTCGCCGGACGGCCGGCGGGCCTACGTCACCGCCGAGATCGGCGGCACCCTCTCGGTGATCGACGCCGCCCATCACCGCGTGCTGCGCACGATCAAGCTGACGCCCACGGCGAAGCCCGTCGGCGTCGTGACCTCTCCGGACGGCAAGCGGGTCTACGTCGCCAACGGGCACGGCAACTCCGTCTCGGTGATCGACGCCGCGACGGACAGGCTGATCGCCACCATCCCCACGGGCAAGCGCCCGTGGGGCATCGCCGTCACCCATGACGGCCGGCGGCTCTATACCGCCAACGGCATCAGCAACGACGTCTCGGTGATCGACACCGCCACCCTCAAGGTCGTCGCCACCATCCCGGCCGGGAAGGGGGCGTGGGGCGTCATCATCGGGCCCTGAACCATCGGGCCCTGATCCCGCCCCCTCCGATCAGACGCGCCGGATGGCGTGATAGATGACCAGCACGACGATGGCGCCTATGATGGCCACCAGGAAGCTGTAGAGGTTCAGACCCGTGACCCCGGTGTGGCCGATCAGGCTGAACAGCCATCCGCCGACCACCGCGCCGACGATGCCGAGGACGATGTCGAGGAGGAGACCCTCTCCCGTCTTGTTGACGATCTTGCTGGCGATGAAACCGGAGATCAGGCCGAGGACGATCCAGGCGAGGATAGACATGGAATTCTCCCTTTCAAGTCGATTAGGTGCTACGCCGCTGCACGGCAGCGAAATCCAAGAAAACTTCGGGATTCATCTATCGCAAAGAACGTGCCTGATTCCCGGAACCGGGTCCCCGCGAAGGCGCGACGCATGGACCCGGTGAGCCTGATCGCGGCGGTCTGGCTGGCCGTCCCGGCGTCCGTCGATCCGCCCGCCCCCCCGCCCCCTCCATCCTTCGCCGACACCCTCGTCGTCACCGCCGCCCGGGCCGAGCAGCGCCTCACCGACGCCGTGGCTCCGACCTCCGTGCTCGGCCGCGAGGATCTGGACCGGTCGCCCGCTCTCACGCTCGACGACCAGCTCCGGCAGATCCCCGGCTTCAGCCTGCTGCGGCGGTCGAGCAGCGTGACCGCCCATCCCACGTCCCAGGGCGTCTCCCTGCGGGGGCTCGGCCCGAGCGGCGCCAGCCGCACGCTGGTGCTGTTCGACGGCGTGCCGCTCAACGATCCTTTCGGCGGCTGGGTGTACTGGAACCGGCTGCCGCTCTCCAGCCTGGAAGCGGTCGAGGTGGCCCGCGGCTCCCTGTCGCAGCTCTACGGCAGCGCGGCCATGGGCGGGGCCATCCAGCTCCTGCCGCGGCCGCCGCAGCCGGACACCTTGGAAGTGACCGCGCGCGGCGGCGACCACCGGACCGGCGATCTCGAGGTCTTCGCCGCCGATGCCTCAGATGCCGCGGCCAACGGCAAATGGGGCTACACCCTCTCCGGACGCCGCTTCGACACCCACGGCTTCTACGTCGTCGCGCCGGAGAACCGGGGCGCCGTGGACCGGCCGGCCACGGTGGATTTCAGCACCCTCTTCGGCCGCGTCGAGATGGGGCGCTACCACCTGGGCCTCAACGCCTTCCGGGAGGAGCGGGGGAACGGCACCGCGCTGCAGAGGAACGACACCAGCCTGCAGGCCGTGGAAACGGGGTGGTCCGGCGATCATTGGGTCTGGGACGCCTTCGGCCAGAGCCAGCGTTTCCGCAGCACCTTCTCGCGCGTGCTGCCCGACCGCTCGCGCGAGTTCCTCACCGCCCGGCAGGACTTCGAGACCACCGGTTGGGGCGGCTCGACCTCCTGGCGCTCCGGCGGCGGCTTCCTCGCCGGCGCGGACCTGCGCCGCGCCGCGTGGACGGACCAGGACCAGACCCTGGGCGGCGTCTACGCCCAGCAGACGCTCGGCGTCACCTCGCGGCTCGACCTCCTGCTGGGGACGCGGCTCGACCTCTGGCAGAGCGCGCGGACCCGGACCAGCCTCAACCCCCGCCTCGGCGCCCTCTTCCGCGCCTCCGGCGCCGTCACCTTCCGCGGCTCGGTCTACCGGGGTTTCCGGGCGCCGACGCTCAACGAGCTCTACCGCCCGTTCCAGGTGGGCAACGTCCAGACCCTGGCCAATCCCGACCTGCGCCAGGAGACCCTGACGGGAGGGGAGATCGGCGCCGACTTCCATCCCACGCCATCCCTCTTCGCCCGCCTGAACGCCTTCCGCAACCGGATCGACGGCGCCGTGGGGAACGTCACCCTCTCGGTGACGCCGCAGCTCATCACCCGGCAACGCAAGAACCTCGACCGCGTGAACGCCGACGGTCTGGAAGCCGAGCTGCGCTTCCGGCCGCTGCCCCGGTGGGAGCTCCAGGCGTCCTATCTCTACACGGATTCGCGCGTCGAGCGCACCGGCCTGCGCGTCCCCCAGGTCCCGCTGAGCCAGGGCTCGCTGGGGATCTCCTTCGAGGGTCCGGTCGCCATCCTCCTCCAGGAGCGCGGGGCGGGCCGGCAGTTCGACGACGACCTCAACCAGTTCCCGCTCGCCGGCTACTTCGTGACCGACCTCTCCCTGCGCCGCCCGTTCAGCGACCGGCTGGACGTCTTCCTCTCGGCCGAGAACCTGTTCGACCGCAAGGTGGTCGCCGGACGGACGCCGGTCGAGACCCTGGGATCGCCACGGCTGGTGCAGATCGGGGTCAAGGTGCGGCGGTAGCTCCTACTCCTCGTACTGCTGCACCTCTCCCTGCTGGCCGTGCGGGGTCTCCTTGCGCAGGTCCCTGAGCCGGCCGCCGACGCGGGCGACGCGGTTGCCGAGGTTGCGGCAGGTCTGGAGCTCGGCCTCGACCGGCTGGCGCGAGCCGTCGCCGCCGGCGAGGGTGCCGGGACCGTACGGGGAGCCGCCGATGCCGTCCGTCACCATGATCTGCGGGTTCTCGCCGTAGGGAGTGCCGACGAAGATCATCCCGAGGTGGAGCAGGGGGACCAGAGCGGTGAGGATGGTCGACTCCTGGCCGCCGTGGATGGTCGCCGTGCTGACGAAGATCCCGGCCGCCTTGTCCTCCAGCTCCCCCTTCATCCAGAGGCCGCCGAGGCCGTCGAGGAACTGCTTCATCTGGGCCGTCATGTTGCCGAAGCGGGTGGGCGTGCCCCAGCAGATGCCGTCCGCCCAGCGCAGATCGTCGTGCGTCACCTCGGGGACATCCTTCTGGTGTTCCTGGGCCTGGACGTACCAGGGCTGGGACGACATCGCCTTCTGCGCGTGCTCCAGCTCCGGAATGCGGCGTATCCGCACCTCCGCGTCCTTGGCGCTCCTCGCCCCCTCGGCGACGGCCTGCGCCATCTGGAAGACGTGACCATACGAGCTGTAATAGACGACCAGGATGTTGGCGGGCATGGGTGTCTCCTCCCTCGCGCTCGGTAAATCGGTGGCGGCCGGACGGCCGCCGGGTGAGGGAGCCAGTCTACGCGCAAGCCTGGCAGCAGGCCAAGCGGGGATCGCGGAGCCCCCCTCGGCATTCCGTCGCTCTCCGCGGTTTTCGTGCCGTTCCCCGGACGGGGCGCCCGTTCGCGTGGAGGTCTGATATGCTGTAACGGTATTTTTTCGAGACTTGAAGGAGGAATCCATGTACGGGAAGCTCGGCGCCGTCCGCTGGAACGCTCGGCTGGCTCTGTCCGGCCTCTTCTTGGCCCTGCTGAGCGGGGCCGCCCTGCCCGCGCGGGCGGGAGATGGCGTCTGGACTCCGTTCGGCCCGCCCGGGTCCGGCGGCGGCCTTCGCGTGCTGGCCGCCGATCCCGTGACTCCCGGCACGCTGTACGCCGACGCCGGGATTACCGACCTGGTCCGCAGCGCCGACGGTGGGCGCACCTGGACTTGGTCGGGCAGCGGGCTCCAGGGGAATCTCCCTTTCGCGATCGTCATCGATCCCGCCCACCCGTCGACCCTCTACTGCACGGGCTCGACAGGCCTCTTCCGCAGCGACGACGGCGCGCGCCACTGGCGGCTGCTGGCGCGGACCTCCGGCTCCGGTTCCGCCGCCCTGATCTACGTGCTCGCGGCCAGCCCCGGCGTGGTCTTCGCCACCACGGCGAACATCCTGGAGAGGAGCACGGACGGCGGAGTCACCTGGACCACGATTTTCCCCGAGCTTCCCCTCACCGTGCAGGTGAGCCGGACGGACCCGCGGCGGGTCTACCTGCTGACGTCGAGAGGCGAGATCTTCCAGAGCGCGGACGGCGGCGACTCCTGGGCGCCGACCGGACCGGTGGCGAGCGGACCGCCGTTCCAGCCGCTGGCCACCAGCGCGCTCGCGGTGGCCCCCTCGGACGCCCTGACGCTCTACGCCGAGAACGGTCGCACTCTCTACCGCTCGACCGACGGCGGCGCCCATTGGGCGAGCGTCTCGGCGCGGCCGGCGGATGCGTCCGCCTTCGACACGCTCATCGTCGATCCCGCGGTCAAGGCCCACCTGTACGCCCTCACCGGCCACGCGGGAGCGGCGGTCTTCTTCAGCGCCAACGGCGGCGCCATCATCCGCCAGGTGACGTCCGGCGTGCCGGCGCGGTTTTACTGGGCGGTGGGACTGGCCTTCGACGCGGCCGGCCACGTCGCCTACGCCGGCAGCACGCCCGCCGTGCGGCTGCGGGGCGTCCGCGGCGACTGGACCCAGGGCGCGCCCACGGGTCTGCCGGTCGGCATCTTCCACTTCATGAAATTCAGCCCGGCCGACCCGGCCACCATCTACGTCGGGCACGATTACGGCCTCTCCGTGAGCCACGACGGCGGCCAGACCTGGAGTCTGCTCTCGAGCCGCGGCGACCTCTCCGACCTGGAGCTCGATGCGGCTTCGCCGGACACCCTCGTCGCCGCCGCCGACTCAGGCGTGCTGCGCAGCACCGACGGCGGCCGGACCTGGACCCTCCTGAGCCCGGCGGACCTGCTCCCCATCGCGGTGCTGCGGCGCGGCGGCGCGTTGATCGCCGGCGGCAATGGGATCTACCGCTCGGCCGACGGCGGCGCCACCTGGACGGAGCTGCTCAGCTCCGTGTTCGCCGTACAGCGCCTGATCGCCGATCCCACGAACCCGGCCGTGGCCTACGCCCTGATCCAGGAGCTCGTGCCGAATCCTGGCCCCGGCCCCTTCTACACCCTTTACGTCACGCGGGACAGCGGTCTTTCCTGGCAACAGCTCGACATCGGTACCGTCGCCTTCGCCGTCGATCCCACGAACACCGCCACGCTGTACGAGGGTTTCCCGGACGGCCACGTGCGCCGGAGCACGGACGGCGGCCTCACCTGGCAGCCGGCCGCCACCCTGCCGGCCCCCGTCAGCGACCTCTTGGTGGACCCCGCCATGCCGAGCACCGTCTATGCCGCCACGCAGGGACGAGGCGTCCTGCGCAGCCTCGACCACGGCCTGACCTGGACGGCGATCGACGCCGGGCTCTGGGCGCGTTGGCGCTTGTGGATCGCGCGCCTGATCGCCGATCCGGCCGTGCCGCACCAGCTCTACGCCGCGCCCTCCGCGAGCCTCCCCGGGTCGGGAGGAACCGGACTCTTCGCGGGCCGCTTCAGTGGGTCTTCGTAGGGGGACTGGTTGATCTGCGGCAGGTGGTGGGGTGGCAAAAAGGAGAAGCGGAGTTTGGGACCTCAGTTCGGCTCGTCGACGACCGCGGTGACTGAAGCGGCGGCGACGGCCTTCTCCAGCCAGCGCTCCAACCGCTCTGGATCCTTCTGGGCCAGAATGCGCTCGCGGATGTCGTCCGGCACCGCGATACCGCGAGCCCGAAGCACGATCAGCAGGTTGCGCGCCGCCTCCTCGGTGCGTCCCTCGGCGCGTCCCTGTGCGACGTATTTTTTCGCGAAATCGCTCTGGTATTCGTAGCCCTTCATCATCGCCTCCATGGCGCGGCACGCCGCCTCATTCAAGGAATTGTACACGAGGTCGTAGTACAGCCTGGCCCTGTCCTCGTCGAGCTCCCGGATCGCGGGCAGCACCGCGGCGGCAATCGTCGCTCCCTGCCCGGTCTCGCCGTGAGCCATCGCGGAGAGCACCCCGAGCTCGGGCCGGCGGGCCGCTTCCCCGAGGTCCGTCACCACCGGAACGGCGGTGCGGTGCAGCACGGGTGGGTGCAGGACGAAGCCGGGAACGCCGATCTCGATGGGTTCCGCGCACCACCGGGCGATGGCCGGGTCGGGCGCGACGACGAGAAGGTCCGCCGGGCAGCCGTGGATGGCGCGCACGCCGACCACATAGGCAGGCCAACTGAATCGCTTTCTGGGATCGACCGCCAGTTGGACCTCGACGACGATCACCCGGACAACGCTGTCGCGCTCAAGCAGGACGACGACGATATCGGCGCGGTATTCGGCGGGCTGGATCTCGGTCAAGTCGTTCGACGCGAGGCGTGATTCGTCGTAGGCGGCAGCGGGACGCCCAGCACCTCGGCGAGGATCTCGGCGGCGAGCGAGGGGCGGTTCTTGAAGAGATCCACGAGGATCTCGTGGGCCATCGAGGGCATGGCGGGCGATATCCTCCAGGTTCCTGAATCCCACGAAAAGATATCATGGAGGGATAGTAAGAGAGCGAGGGAGAGGAGCTCGAGCCCGAAGCGGCCGGCCCTCGCGGCCGGCCGCCTCCACAGTCTTTCAGACGATCAAGACGTTCAGCAGCAGGTGATGCCGGCCGTGCAGGCCCCGCCGGGGCCGCAGTCGGCGTTGGTCGTGCAGGGATATCCGCAACTGCAGCGGCAGGTGCGGCGGAGGGCCATGAACTCGGGCTCCAGGGTCTGCGTCTTCGCGGCGGTCGCCGTGCAGGTCTCGCCCTTGCCCTGCAGGGCCTTGCCGAGGTCGAGGACCGGCTGGCAGCCGGGCTGGGCGACGGCCGGAGCGGCGGCCGGCTGGAGCGGGCTGGCGGCGTGGGCTGGAACGGCGGCGAGGATGGCGAAGAGGGTCAGCGCGAGGATCGTGAGGCCGGGCAATCTGTGCTTCATGAGGTCTTTCCTCCGTTGTCGATGGGGTGGGACTTCAACAGCAGGAGATGGTCTGATCGCAGGAGGCGCCGCCGCAGTCGGCGCTGGTCCGGCAGGTGCGGACGCTGCTGCAGCCGCAATGGCAGTAGCCGCGGCGGACGGCTGGTTCCAGGACGCCGGGCAGCAGGCTCTCCGGCTGCGCGGCCGAGCAGGTCTCCCCCTTGGCGGGCTGGGCCATGAGAGCCGGCCCTACGCCGCAGTTGGCCTGCACGGCCGCGTGCGTGACCGGAATCTCTCCCGCGCAAGCCGGCGCGGCGCTCAGAACGGCCCCGAGGACCGTTGCGAAGACCGCCAGACCCAACAATTTCTTGACCATGACGCGCTCCTCTCCGGAAGGCTCGCCCGGAGGGAATCGCCGGGCGAGGACGTCCCTACCTAGAAGGGTGCCCATGGGTTTCGGAACGGAGACAGGAGGGAGGGCAGATCTCCCGGGGCCGGACGTACTCCGCTGTGCCGGCCGGGGAGGAAACGGATCTCGTCCCGCCGACACTTCCAGGTGATAGCGTCGGAGGATCCATGGACAAGCCTTCCAAGCCCGCCTCCGCCCCCGGATATAGCGCTGCCCCCCTGCTCGTCTCGGGTGCGGTAGGGATCTACCTCTTTTGCATCGGTCTTGGCGTGCTCTTTGGCGGCGCTGTGGAAGGCTGGGCGAGGTGGATCGGGGTCTTTCCACTGGCTCTGGGAGGCGCGCTCCTCGTTGCGGCGTTCCGATGGATCAGGATCGGGCTGTCGACCCCGACGCCCCTGCCCGTCCCTGTCCGGGAAGACCCCTGCCCGGGTGGCGTCGAGCTCGACGCCAAGGTCCTCGCGCACTACGAAGCCGGAGCGCTCATGGGGTCCGAGCTCGCGAAGATGCGGCAGCCGTTGATGAGCTCGTGGGATCCCCTGGAGATCGAGCTTCGATATCGTTTCGGGGAGCGGGAGATCGTCAGCCGCCGCCGGGTCTCCGTCGAGACCTTCTTTCGCACGCGCGGCATGAAGGTCTTGAGGATCAAGATCCTCCCGGACCGGCCGGAGGAGTGGGCCGCGGTCGTTTGATCCGACAGTCTGATCCCGGCCTTTGAGGAGATCCACGCTTGCGACATCTCGACCGCGCCTATCGCGATTCCCTCGCGCTGCTCACCGATCTCTACCAGCTCACCATGGCCTACGGCTACTGGAAGTCGGGGACGGCGGAGAAAGAGGCGTGCTTCCATCTCTCGTTCCGCCGCAACCCTTTCGGCGGCGGCTTCGCCGTGGCCTGCGGGCTCGAGCTGGCCATCGAGTACCTGGAGAGCCTGCGCTTCCGGGAGGACGACGTCGAGTATCTGGCGGGGCTCCAGGGCAACGACGGCCGGCCGCTCTTCGAGCCGGGGTTCCTCGAGCACCTGCGGACCTTGAGCTTCCGCTGCGATCTCGACGCCGTGCCGGAGGGGACGGTGGTCTTCGCCCAGGAGCCGCTGGTGCGGGTGACCGGGCCGCTGCTCGCCGCCCAGCTCCTGGAGACGCCGCTGCTCAATCTGATCAATTTCCAGACGCTGATCGCCACCAAGGCGGCGCGCCTGCGCCTGGCGGCGGGGGAGGACCTGATCCTGGAGTTCGGTCTGCGGCGGGCGCAGGGGATCGACGGCGGGCTCGCCGCCGCGCGGGCGGCCTACGCGGGCGGCTGCGACGGCACGTCGAATCTGCTGGCCGGGAAGCTCTATGGCATCCCGGTCAAGGGCACGCACGCCCATAGCTGGGTGCTGTCGTTCGGCTCCGAGCTGGAGGCGTTCGAACGCTACGCCGAGGCGATGCCGAACAACTGCGTCTTCCTGGTGGACACCTACGACTCGCTCCAGGGGGTGCGCCACGCCGTGGCGGTGGGGAAGAGGCTGCGCGAGCAGGGTCACGAGATGATCGGCGTCCGTCTCGATTCCGGGGACCTCGCCTGGCTGAGCCGGGAGGCGCGACGCATCCTCGACGAGGGAGGATTTCCCAGGGCGCAGGTGCTGGCGAGCAACGATCTCGACGAGACCCTGATCGCCGAGCTCAAGCGGCAGGGAGCGGCGATCGACGTCTGGGGCGTGGGCACGCGCCTGGTGACTGCTTTCGGCGATCCGGCGCTGGGCGGGGTCTACAAGCTGACCGCGGTGCGCGAGAAAGATGGCGAATGGCAGGACCGGGTGAAGGTCTCCGAGCAGTCGGTCAAGACCACCAATCCCGGCATCCAGCAGGTCCGCCGCTTCCGCCTCGGCGGCGAGCTCATCGGGGACGCTATCTACGACGTGCGCCACGGGCTGCCGGCGGAGCCGACGATCGTCGATCCCATGGACCTGACGCGAAGGAAGGTGATCCCGGCCGGAGCCGAGTTGGAGGACCTTCTCGTGCCGGTCTTCCGGAACGGGGACCGGGTCTACGCCCCGCCGGGTCTCGCGGCGATCCGCGGCCGGGTGCGCGAGCAGCTCGCCGGTCTCCACGCCGGCGTCAAGCGCTTCATCAACCCGCACCGCTATCCGGCCGGGCTGGAGCTGGGGTACTTCGAGCGCAAGACCCGGCTGGTGCTGGAGGCGCGGGGGCTGAGCGGCGGAGCGAGCAGGGAGAAAGAAGGATAACAATCCGGCCCCCGGAAAGGTCGCGGGAGCGGCGGCCGGTCCGGGGGAGAACCCGGACCGGCCCGGGGGCCGGTATGCCGCGCGAGCGGGCGCGCGGCGCTGCGGGATCATGCGGCGGAATCCACAAAATGCGGGGTCCTGCCGCGGGAGGGTCGGCCGCCACCGGAGCGGCGACCATCGAACATGGTACTCCCCCCGAAGGAAGAGCGCAAATCTTTCCGCACCGTTTCTGGACGGCGAGGGGCCGGCGAGCCATGGCGAGCGCTTTTTGCTACCCTGAAGGCCGGCATGAGCGTCGCCCACTCCCACGGTCATTCCCATGGCTCCCATGGCCATTCCCACTCTCACGCGGGGAACGCCAGCAGCACGCGCCTGACCTGGACGCTCGGGTTGATCGTCGTCTACATGGTGGCGGAGGCCGTCGGCGGCTGGCTCACCAGCTCGCTGGCGCTGCTGGCGGACGCCGGGCACATGCTCTCGGACGCCGCCGCTCTCGGCCTGTCGCTGTTCGCCATGTCCATGGCGCGCCGCCCGCGGACCGCCAAGCGGACGTACGGCTATCACCGGCTGGAGATCCTGGCCGCCCTCGCCAACGGCGCGACGCTGGTGGCGATCTCGATCCTGGTGATGGTCGAGGCCGTCCACCGCTTCGGCCGGCCCGAGGCGGTGGATGCCCGCGGGATGATGGGGGTCGCCGCCGGCGGCCTGCTGGTCAACCTGGTGGCGCTGCGCATCCTGCACGCCGGGCGGGACGACAACCTGAACATGCGGGGCGTCTGGCTCCACGTGCTGACCGACGCGCTGGGCACCGTCCAGGCGATCGTGGCCGGTGCCCTGATCCTGGCGTTCGGCTGGCAGTGGGCCGATCCCGTGGCCTCGGTGCTGATCTCTCTCCTGGTGATCTACTCGGCCTGGTCGCTCCTCCGGGAAGCGACCGGGGTGCTGATGGAGAGTGCGCCGGCGCACATCGACGTCGAAGAGGTCCACGTCGCCCTGGCGGGAGTGCCCGGGGTCCTGGAGGTGCACGACCTCCACGTCTGGACCATCACCAGCGGCATGGAGTCGCTCTCCGCCCACGTCGTGGTGGAGGACCACCGCTTCGACTGCGACGTGCTCGGCGAGATCCGCGCCACGCTCCACGAGCGCTTCGGCATCCATCACATCACCGTGCAGATGGAGACCGGGACCTTCGAGGAGCATCCCGCCCCCTGCTGAGCTCCTGCCGCCGCGGCATTCTCCCGGCTATGCTAAAATCCCTATAAGGAAATTCTTTCGCTCGTAGGGATTGTTCGCCAGGGTGCCGGCTTGGAGGCGGCGGGAGCTTTCATGCGCGTTTCAAGACTCATCGTGCCCCTTTTCCTCGCGCTGGCCGGGCTGTCCGGTCCGGTCCAGGCGGCTTCGAACGGGCTGGTGCGGGTGCCGCAGGATGCCCGGACACTCGACGCGGCGATCACCCGCGTGGCGGACGGCGGGGTCATCGAGATGGCGGCCGGGACCTATCCGTCCCCTCCGAACGGCTTCGCCATCAACAACCTCCGCAAGGGATTCACCGTGCGCGCGGCGGCGGGGGCCGCGGTCGCGATCGACGGCGGCGGCAGCCATAATCTCGTCCGTTTCATCAACTCGGACCGCGGCCGGGGCAAGCGAGTGACGTTCCAGGGGCTCACCTTCCAGAACGGCTACACCGCAAATTATGACGAGTCGGGCGGCGTGACCCTGTCGGCGGCGGAGGCCCTGTTCCAGCGGTGCTCGTTCGTGGGCAACCGCGCCGCGTCGGCGCTCACCGGCGGCGGCGGGGTGAAGGCGATCGCGGGTTCGAGCGCCACGTTCGTGGGCTGCTCGTTCCGCGGCAACTCGTCGCCGTTGCGCGGCGGCGCCATCGCCATCCGCTCGTCGGCGGTGACGATCCAGGGGGGAGACCTGACCGGCAACCGTACGAACCTGCCCGGCCACAATCCCAACTCCTTCGGCGGCGCGATCATGGTGCTCGACGGCTCCCTGAGCGTCTCCGGCGTCCGTTTCGACGGCAACCAGGCGGGCTGGGTTGGCGGGGCCATCTATGCCATCGGCAGCTGGGACCAGGGCTCCAGCGTCTTCGTGACCGGCTCGACCTTCGTCAACAACCAGTCGGTGCCCGATCCCTGCTGCACGCAGGCCTCGCCCACCAGCGGCGGCGCGATCCACGCCGAGGACCTGACCACGCTGCGGGTGCACGACTCCCTGTTCCAGCTCAACCGGGCGGACGTCGGCGCCGCGGTGGACGAGTACCGGGCGGACACGGAGATCGACGGCTCGGTCTTCCAGCGCAACGTGGGGACCGCGAGCGGCGCGATCGCCGCGATCTCCTCGGACTTCCCGGACGCCTCCACCGGCAATGGAGCGATCAACCGGCGAGCCGCCCGTCTGGTGGTCACCCAGTCGCTGATCCAGGGCGGCGGCCAGGACGGCCCGCCACCGGCGTCGGGGGCCTGCATCCTGGCGAGCGGCGACGTGGCCCGCATGTACGGCAACCCGACGACCCCGCCCTCCGGCACGCTCGCCGACAACCGCGCGCCGGTCGTGATCCGGGGCGTGGTCTTCTCCGATTGCGACGCGGCGCAGGCCGCGGACGGCAGCGGCGGCATGGGCGGCGCTCTGGTCGGGGACCTGATTGACCTCGACATGGAAGACTCGATGGTGCTCGATTCGGACGCCCGCGGGACGAACGCGGCGGGCGGCGGCGTGGCCCTGAGGCAGGAGTCGAACGTGCGCATCCTCCGCACCACCTTCGCCAATGACACGGCGCAGAAATGGGGCGGCGCCCTCTTCCTGAGCGGCTCGACCGTCCTGGTGGACGCCTGCCGCTTCTACGGCAACGACGTCGTGCCGGGCGTCTTCGAGGGGCTCTCCGAATCGCGTGGAGCCGCGATCTACTCCATCCCGTTGCTCGATCCGGCGCGGCCGCGCAACGTCGGCGGGGAGGTCTCGAGCTCGGTCTTCAGCGGGAACCTGGGGCTTCCCGTCTGGGACGTCGATCCGCAGTCCGGACCGATCAACGACCTGCACTACGACGGCAACCGTTTCGACTCCAACGTCTTGGGCAACCTGGTCTACGTCGACACCCTGGCGAGCCCGGGCGGCGCGAGCGCCGTGGATCTCAACTTTCTGACCGTCTACCGCGGCGGCCGGCCGGCGACGCGCAAGAGCTCGGTGCCCAACGCGCAGGTCTTCAACCTGAGTGAGGGGGACCTGCGGATCGTGCCGTCTCCCAACAGCGTCGGCGCCAACCCGCCGGCCCCCACGGCGTCCGATCTGGCCTACGCCTGGACCGGCTCCTCGGCGGCGATCGCCACGATCGGGCTGGCGCAGAAGACGGGAATCCTGGAGGTGCCGGTCGGCGACTACGCCCTGCGGGTCGACCAGACCCTGGCGGCGACCGCGAAGGCCGTGGGCTCCTGCACGGCGGGCCCCTATCTCTGCCTCGCCGGCGACCGCTTCCGGGCCGAGGTGACCTGGAAGGCCAACGGCGCCGCCGCGCCCGCGCAGGCGGTGTCTCTCTCGGGGGACACGGGGTATTTCTGGTTCGTCGATCCCGCCAATGTCGAGCTGGTGGTCAAGGTGCTCGACGGCCGCGGCATCAACGGCAGCTTCTGGGTCTTCTACGGCGGCCTCACCAACCTCGCCTACACGCTGACGATCACCGACACCGTGACCGGCGCCGTGAAGGTCTACACCAATCCCGCCGGCAGGTTCGCCAGCGCCGGGGACACGAGCGCGTTCCCCGCGGCCGGCGCGGCAGCCGTGGCCACGGCTGCTCTCCCGACGCCTGACGCGGCTCCCGGCGCGGAGGACGTGGAGAAGGCCGCGTGCGCGCCGGGAACGGCGAGCCTCTGCCTCGCCGGCTCGCGGTTCCAGGTCCAGCTCACCTGGAAGGATTTCTCGGGGAAGACCGGGGTGGGGCAGGCCGTGCCGCTCACCGGCGATACCGGCTACTTCTGGTTCACCTCGCCGGACAACGTCGAGGTGGTGGTCAAGATCCTCGACGGCCGTGCCCTGAACGGCCACTTCTGGGTTTTCTACGGCGCCCTGAGCAACCTGGAGTACACGATCACGGTCATCGATACCCAGACCGGGGCGCGAAAGACCTACACCAATCCGCCGAAGAAGTTCGGCAGCCAGGGGGATACGGTGGCGCTGCCCGGCTAGTCATCGGGCCAGCGTCGGGCTAGAACGGCAGGCGCCTTCCCTCGATCTCCAGCAGCCGCGACTTGGCCTCGAGACCGCCGCCGAAGCCGGTGAGCGAGCCGTCCGAGCCGATCACCCGGTGGCAGGGAACGACGATGGGGATCGGGTTGGCGCCGTTGGCGCGCCCCACCGCCCGGGCGGCGCCGGGACGGCCGATCGCCTGCGCGATCTCGCCGTAGCTGCGGGTCTCGCCGAACGGAATCCGCCGCAGCTCGTCCCAGACCGAGCGCTCGAAGGGGGTCCCC
>DASWRX010000213.1:0-9344 GCA_036402955.1 Thermoanaerobaculia bacterium | reverse complement strand
GTCCGACGGCAGCCAGTAGAAGGCCGGCCAGTCGATCGCCAGCCGCAGGTCCGACTCCTGCTGCCGCGAGAAGCCGCGGATCGACGAGCCGTCGAAGGTCAGATTGTCCGCCGCCTTGAGCAGGAACTTCTTGTCATAGTCCAGCATGTGCAGCCGGCCTTCGAGGTCGGTGAAGCACACGGTGACCGCCTTGATGCGCTTCTCGTCGTTGAGATAGCGCATCCGCTGTTCGCGGACCGCGTCGGCGGGCCGCCGGGCCAGCCGCTCCTCCTTGGCCTCGAGGTTCATCTCCTCCAACTGGTCGTAGGGGATCTCCAGAAAGTCGCGCAGCCCCGGCTGCGAGGCACGGGGCGCCGGCTGTGCAATCTCCTCCAGCTTCTCCGGGGTCATGGCGGCAAGCGCTTCGGCTCGGCTCGGCTCTGTTGGGTGCATGGCTTCTCTCCTATCGGTACCTGCCCTCTAGGGTAGATTCTGCACGAACTAACCTAATTGTCAATGTTGCTAGGCTAAATATGGGCCGACATAGATTAAGCGCGAAGCCGACCCTGCTGCGCGCCCCCGCGCCGCCGACTCCCCCGACTCACCTGGCACCTATTGGCTGGCTGGCTGGGGGGCGCAGTGGTGTTACGCCCTCCAAGAATGTGCCGGAGCGCCTCGCGCTTCTGTATCAAGCGGTGCCCACAGGCGACGTGCCCTCGGGGGCGGACAGCATTGCGCGCACGACCGGCACGTAGGCGGCCTGATTTCTCGCACCCGGCGACAGGCTCGTCACATTCAGCAGGACATCGTACGCCGTCGTGTGTTGATACAAAGTCTGCGCCGCGAAATCACTGAAGTCCGCCACACGCTTGCTTCCTTGGAAGGTCCCCGGGAGCGGCTGGCTCTCGATCTGCTCGTACGGCCCTGCCTCGGTGCTCCCTCCCTTGTTCGAGAGGCCTTTCGCGTATTGGACACCGCCCAACACCTTGAGGGGCGGAGTTCCAAACTGCGTGTCATAGGGGCTATAGAGGCCAGCGATCTGGTCCAGAGTGGAGATCTCCCAGGCGTGGGGGATGACGTCGAGGGTGTTCATGACGTTTCTGTTCCAGACCTGGTACGGCTGCTTCCCCGGCGAGGTCGGAGGGAAGACGGAAGACAGATACCTGCCGAAGTCCGCGTTGCCCGGTGTGGGTCCGGCGGTCGGATACACGTAGACGTTCGCCCAAGCCGACGAGCTCAGCTTGCCCCCGTCGGGATTGAAGAAGGCGAGCGCCAGTGGCGGCGAAAGCGCGCCGCCGAGGCTGTGTCCGGCGAAGATCAGAGTGGCCTGCCGGGTCGTCGCCGAGGGGAGCGACTGCAGGAATGCGGCGAGGGTCTGGTTCGTTCCCTGCATGGTGTCCACCATGCCGAGGAGGTTGTTCACGCCGAGCGCGGTGCCGGTCGAGAGGTACGGGTTCAGTCCGCCCGGTACGCTGTACGGCTGCAGGCTTGGAAATGCCGAGATCCAGGCCTCCGTCGTGCCGACCGCGAGGTCTTCCTGATCGATGTCGTACTTGGAGTTCGGATTCGTCCCCGCGATGCCGACGAGGTAGGCCGAGCGGTCGGCATTCGCGGCAGCGAACATCACATTGTCCGCATAGCTCGTGGGGCCCGGATTGCTCTCGAAGACGAGAGGGCCCCAAACCGTGGACCATTTGCCGATGGCGCTCACCGTCTCGGCCTGGGCGTAGAATTCGTTCAGCAGCTTGTCGAGCGCCGACGCCAACTCGCTCGGCGTGCCCTGCCGAGCGCTCACGGAGCCGGACTGCTGTGACAGGACGTAGGCCTGCTGCCAGAGATCGAAGGTCGCCATTCAAGTCTCCTTCCGGAAGAAATCGGAACGAACGTTTAGGTGCGCGGCAGGGATTGTAGTCTACCACCCTCGCCTCTGAACGGTGCGGAGGGCTACAGGTGTTGGGCTGATGTACCATGACCTCAAACCAAAGGAGGATTCGGCCATGAAGAAGCTGAGCCTGAAGAAGCTGACGCTCAACCGCGAGACCGTACGGCACCTGTCCGCGGAGCTCTTGAAGGAAGTGCAGGCGGCGGGCGGCAAAAAGGACACCGGCTGCACCACCTCGACGCTGTCCTGCACCCAGTAGCCGACGGTCAGCGAGAACGTCCTCGAATGGGCCTGCCGGGCGGCACGGGTGTCGCCCGGCGAAGGCGCTTCAGAAGTCATCCGCGACGATCCTCATGCCAGGATTTCCACACAAGTGCCGGGGAATTCGTCAAACGGCTGCCGGTAAAGGCTCGGATGAGAGTCGTTTCTCTGCGGGTCTCACATCGCCTGAGTTCGAGCCAGACTCAGCCATAAGACGCCTGAATGAGCATCAAGAAAGTCGTTTGTACGGCGAGGCCGGATTTTACGTTTATTAGAGGGCATGGCTAGAAAACTTCGCTACGTGCCCGAGAACCGGACCCTCATCTCCATCACCAACCGCACCGTCCAGGGACGCTACCTCCTGCGGCCCGGGCCCACCTTCAACGACATCTTCCTCGGCATCCTCGGCAGGGCTCAGAGAGTCCACGAGATACGGCTCTTCGCCGTATCGGTGATGTCCAACCACTTCCACGTGCTCCTGGCCGCTGAGAACGCCGAGAAGATCGCCAACTGCATGCGGGACTTGCAGTCCAAGCTGGCGCGGGAGGTCAACCGTCTGACCGGATGGCGGGGACCCGTCTTCGAGCGGCGCTACGAGATGACCGTCGTCACCGACGAAGAGGCGGCCCAGGTTGAGCGCCTGCGGTACGTGCTCAGTCAAGGGGTCAAGGAGAACCTCGTCGAGCAGGTGCGGGACTGGCCTGGAGTCCACTCCGCGGCGGCCCTGCTCGACGGCGTGCCTCTCAAGGGACACTGGTTCGATCGCACCCGGGAGTATGCGGCCCGCAATCAGCGCGAAGAGTTTGGCCGCCTGCGATTCGCCTCCGAGGAGTTGGTGGTGCTCTCGCCCCTTCCCTACTGGGCCCATCTGACCGCGGCCGCCTACCGCAACCGGGTCAAGGTCCTGGTGGAAGACATCGAAGCCGAGGTCCGCCGGGTCCGCGAGAGCTCGGGAGCGACCGTGCTCGGCGTCGTGGCGATCCTGTCTCAAGATCCGCAGCACCGGCCCGCCTCGGTGGCCTGTTCTCCAGCGCCCCTCGTCCATGCCGCGACGAAAGCGGCTCGCAGGTTCTTCTATGGCACCTCGTTCTTTCCTCGGAGAGGGCCGCATCCGGCGAGGCCTGAAGCGGGCCGGCCAGCCGCGCCGGAGCCGGCGAAAACTCCCGCGCGGCCCTCGCGGGTCTTGTCCTAACTCAGTGTGTTAGCAGAGCCTCGACCCGGAGGTCTCGTGGCAATAGGTGCTCCCACAGCCGGCAAGACCGCTGCAACAGTTCGTGTCGGTGCAGTCGGTATTAGCACTGACCCCTCCTGCCACCCTCCCCAGCCCGTTCTTCTCAAGGCTCGTCAGCGTCTCCTTCGCCAGCACCAGCTTCTTGGTCTGCTTCTTCATGGTGTCTCCCAGGTAGCGCCGGGGATCCGCCCCCGGCCCGGGCATTCTAGCGTAGACTTCGCCTTCGACCAGATCCTGATCCGGGACGGCAAGGGGGCGAAGGACCGGGTGACGATGCTGCCGGGGAGCCTCAAGCCGGCGCTCGTCCGCCGGTTCGGGCCTGCTTTCCGTGAGAAGCATCACGGCAAGCTCAGCTTCGCCTGGCGCAAGGAACCTATTCTTGAACCTATTCTTGCAACCGCGCCCGCCGCCGACTCTACCCTCTTCCCCGGGCAGCGCTCCCGGGCGAGCTCTGGGCGGCCGCTCGACGCCAGCACACCGCTTTTCGGAGTCTCTGTTCAAACCACCACAAGGTGCTCTGGAGTAGCCCCTGGGGCCGCCGACAGCGGGATGGAGTGATCGAAGGTGACGAGCCTTCCCCGATGCTCCACGGCAAGCGCCAGAAGATAGACGTCGGTCACCTGGCGCGGCCCGTGGACATGGCTGGAGTTGATTCGGCGGTCGTCGAGAAAGCTGGTGGAACAGGGCCAGAATTCGTGGTGCTCGGTGCTGGTCGCCCGGCGCAGCCGCTCGACAGCCTCGAAAGGCGAAACGGGACTTGGGTACTTGGGCTGGCTGATAATGCGGACGAACCCGTTTTGAGTCAGAGCGCAGGATGCCCAGCCATGCTGGATTTCCCCTGAGATCCACTCTTGGGCTCGTCGATGGTCGACGTGGTCGGCATCCAGCAGCGCGAGGAGCACGTTGATGTCGAGGAGCGCTCGCATCAGTCCAAGTCTTCTTCCCGCAGCTTGTTGATGAGCTCATTGGAGACCGCGCCGCCACGGGGGGGCAACGGTTCGAAGCCAAAGAAGCTCTTCGGCTTCTTGACCTTGGGATCCTCCTTATACCGATGGGTCAGCGCCTCCCGGGCGAGCTCAGACAGGAGATCTCCGGCGCTGCGCTTCTGCCGCCGCGCCCTCTCCTTGACCGCCAGCAGAACATCCTCCGCGATATCGAGCGTGGTGCGCATGCATCAGATGCTAGCACAGCCGGGTAGAGTTACTATGGCGAGAAGCGCCTGCACCTGGTCCTGGAGATGGGGAGCGGGGGAAGAAAGACGCACGCGCGGGAGACGGGACGGCGGCGAAGGACGCCAGGACGGTGGCGCGGGAAGCAAGACGGCGGCGAAGGACGCCAGGACGGCGGCGCGGGAAGAAAGACGGTGGCGCGGGAAGCGAGACGGCGGCGCGGGAAGAAAGACGGAGGCGAAGGACGCCAGGACGGCGGCGCGGGAAGCAAGACGGCGGCTGAGGATGCCTGGATGGCCGTCGGGGAAGAAAGACGGAGGCGCGGGACGGGAGCTTCGGCCGCGGGGAAGGAAAACGGGACCGTCAGGCCCGCCGATGACCGGATCGCGGGCCATTCCCCGCATAGGGTCTGTAGAGAGGCCTCTCGTGCCGTGGCGCGGCTCGCGTGGGGAGCGCGCGGCGTGGGATGATCGTACCCAAGGATCCACCGAATGATGAGGAACCCCAGCCCATGGTCGTCGTCCGCCGCAGCGTCGTCCCCCTGTTCCTGCTCCTGACTCTCGCGGCCCTCCAGGCCGGATCGGATCCGCGCTCGCGGGGCCCGGCGTTCCACCAGCGGAGCGCGGGGGACCGGCCGAACGTCGTGTTCATCCTCACCGACGATCAGGACCTCTCCCTCCACTCGCTGGACTTCATGCCGCAGACCCGGGCGCTGATCGCCCGCCAGGGGATGACGTTCAAGCAGGATTTCGTGCCGCTGTCGCTCTGCTGCCCGTCGCGCTCGACGATCCTCACCGGGCTCTATCCGCACAACCACAAGATCTACAACAACCGCGCTCCGGATGGCGGCTTCGCGAAGTTCGAGTCGCTGGGCCACGAGGAGACCACGATCGCCACGGCGCTCCACGCCGCGGGCTATCGCACGGCCCTGTTCGGGAAATATCTGAACAATTACCCGCGGCACGACGACCTCACCCACGTGCCGCCGGGCTGGGACGAGTTCGCCAGTCCCGCGGGGGGCTCGCCGTACACGGAGTTCAACTACACGCTGAACGCCAACGGCGCGCTGGTGTCGTACGCGCGCGAGCCCCAGGATTACCTCACGGACGTGATCGCCGCCAAGTCCACGGATTTCATCCGGCGGTCGGCGGCGGCGGGCGAGCCGTTCTTCCTCTACTTGGCGCCCTACGCGCCGCACAAGCCGGCCACGCCGGCGCCGCGCCACGCCGCGCTCTTCCCCGGCCTCAAGGCGCCGCGCACGCCCTCGTTCGACGAGGCGGACGTGCGGGACAAGCCGGAGAAGATCCGCAATCTTCCCCGGCTGACGGCGCACGACGTGGAGGCGATCGACGCCCTGTACCGCCGCCGCGCGCAGTCGCTGCAGGCGGTGGACGAGGCGGTGGCGGCGGTGATCCATGCGCTGGAGGAGACCGGGCAGCTCGACAATACTTACGTTTTCTTCACCTCGGACAACGGCTTCCACATGGGCCAGCACCGGCTGAAGTCGGGGAAGTACACGCCCTACGAGACGGACGTCCACATGCCCCTGCTGGTGCGCGGCCCGGGCGTGACCGCCGGCGGCAGCACCGCCGCGGCCACGTCGAGCGTCGACTTCGCGCCGACGCTCGCCGAGCTGGCGGGAGCGGCGCTCCCCTTCCCGGTGGACGGGCGATCGTTCGCGCCCGTGCTGCGCGGCAAGACGCCGGCCGGCTGGCGGCAGGTGATCCTGCTCGAGCAGTTCCAGTTCTCGCCGGCGGCGAACGTGCCGGACAGCGTCCTCGAGCCCCCCGATCCCCAGGACGGGACGGTCACCGCCTACCCCTCGCATCTCGGGGTGCGGACGCCGGGCCTCAAGTACGTGGAATATGGGACGGGCGAGCGGGAGGTCTACGATCTGCGCCGCGATCCGGACGAATTGATCAATCTCGCCGCTCGCGTGGATGCAGGCTGGCTGGCGCGGATGTCGGGCCTGGCCCGCGCGCTGGGGGCCTGCTCGGGGGATGGCTGCCGGCAGCTCGAGGCGCAGGCGCCGCCGGCGCTGCCGTGAGCAGGTTCGCGACGCGGGCGTGGCCGGGATCGAGGTTGAAGAAGAGCAGGCGGAGCCCGCGGTCGCGCCGCGTGTGGACGAGGCGGGCGTTCTCCCGCAGCCAGTCCTCCTCGGGAGCCGGCGCGCCGATCGCGTGGACCTCGAGGAGGGCCACCCGCCGTTCGCCCGCGGTGAGGGCTTCGGCGTCTCCGGGCACCCGGCGCCGGCCGAGCTGCTCCACCCAGGAGGCCAGCGCCGGTCCGTCCCCCAGATAGCGGGCCAGGCCGAGCACGCCGGAAGGGATCGACTGGATGATCACCACGTCTCCCGGCCGGGCCCATCGGCGCAGGGCGGCCGCGGTCTCGCGGAAGGAGTCGTGGTGCCGGTTCTCGGTGCGGAACACCAGCCAGTATCCGGGAATCCAGGCGAGGAGGAGCCCGCCGGCGGCGAGCCGGCGCGGGCGGGCCGCCAGCCGCGCGCCGATCATCCCCACCAGGAGGGCCGCGGCCGGCAGGGCGGGCCAGGCGTAGCGCGGGATCGTCTCGCTCCGGGTGTGGCAGGCGAGGTCGAAGATGAGGGGTCCGAGACAGCAGGCGGCCAGCCAGAGGCCGGGCAGGGCGCGCGGTCCCAGCCCGCCGCGGCGGAGCCCGCGGACGCCGCGGACGCCGAGGAAGACCGCCGCCGCCAGCCCAACGAGGATGGCGACAGGCGGCGCCACCCGGGCCAGACTGCCGCCCCAGGAGTCCGGGAGGGAGAAGAGCCCCAGCGCCAGATCGATCGGCGCCACGCAGACCCACGGCAGCGGCGGAAAGCCGTCGAGCCATCCCTTGGCCACTCGCCAGTGGCCGAGGATCTCGGGCATCCGGAGGTACCACGGCAGCACCAGCAGGAGCATGCCGGCGGACATCGCCACCGGCGCCCGGCGGTCGAGGCGGCCGGGCGCGAGCAGGAGCCAGAGCGCGCAGGCGAGCACCACGAAGAGGAAGAAGTAATGCGCCAGCAGACCGGCGGCGGCGGTGGCGATCCACAGCAGCGCCAGCGGCGGCCGCCAGCCTTCGCGGGCCAGCGCCAGGGTCGTCCAGGCGAGCAGGCTGCCCAGGAAGAGGACCAGGGCATACATCCTCCCCTCCAGGCCCGCGTCGAGCGCGACCGGCGCCACGGCGTAGAAGGCGCAGGCCACGAAGGCCGCGCGCTCGCCGGCGATCTCGCGGCCGATCGCTCTCAGCAGGGGGAAGGCGGCGAGGCTGCAGAGCACCGAGAAGAGGCGCAGAGCGGCGTCGCTGGTGCCCACGACGAGGGTCCAGGCCCAGAGGAGGAGGTAGTAGAGCGGCGGGCTGGTGTCCGAGATGAAGACGCCGCGCAGGACCCGGTAGGGCCCCGCCGGCGGGCTGTCGTGCTGGAGGTAGCGGCGGAGCTCGGCCGGCGGCACGGCCGGCCGGGGCTCGACGAAATCCCCCAACTCGGGGCGGGAGATCGCCGGATCCTGCTCGATGCTGTGGCCGGTCGCCATCGCCAGCGAGAAGACCTCGTCCACCCAGAGGCCCTGGCGCTCGAGCAGGGACAGCCGCAGGACGGCGGCGATCCCGAACAGGATGACCCATGCGACGCGACCCCTGCGACCCGCCATCGCGGCGTGAGCCATGCAAACTTCAATCCTGAAGTAAAAATGGCGCGCCGGTCGTCAGGCCGGCGCGCCGTGCGGAGAGCAAAGGACCCTCAATCGAAAGCGGCGTAGAGCCGCTTCCCTCCCGTCTGGCGGGCGATCCGCGCCTCGGCCGCGAACGTGTTCGCGCCACCGTTGACGCAGGCGCCCACGCAGCCATCCGCATAGCCGACGAGCACTCTGCCCTCGCCGTCCACCGTGATGTCCATGAAGTCGAGCAGATTCCTGGTGCCGCCGCAGGTGGTGCCGGCGGTGCAGATGGTCCCCCGCTGGACCGGGTCGGTCGGGGTGACGTCGGCGGTCACCCAGCTCGCGCCGCCGTCGTAGGTGTGGGCCACGTAGAGGTGCCAGACGGCCGGGAAGGCGGCATCGTCACCGGTGGCGGCGCCTCCCGCCGGGGTGCCCAGGAAGGCGAAGGCGGCGCGGTTGCCGTCGCCGGCGACCACCGCCGGGAAGACGATGTTCTGGATGCCGAACGAGGTGCCGACGTCCTGGATGTTCGTCCAGGTCGCGCCCTGGCTGTTGGAGACCGCCACGTAGGCGTGGCCGTCGCCGTTGGACCAGCCGAGATAGACGGTGCCGTCCGCGCCGATGCCGACCGAGGGGTCGGAGGAGCCGGCGGAGCTCCCCGGCACGGTGTGGACGGTCCAGGTCAGGCCGTTGTCGGTCGAGACCGCGACGCCCGCCTGGCCGTTGCAGTTCTTGTTGGGAACGTAGACGGTGCCGTCCGGCGCCACCTTGACGTGGCCGTGGATGCCGGAGCACTGGGTGAGGTTGTAGATCGGCACCGCGAGGCCGAAGGTGACGCCGCCGTCGAGGCTCACCGCGCACTGGGCGAGGGCGATGTCCTGCGAGCAGTAGTAGATCGCGTTCGAGTAGAGGTGCGGCAGCGAGGCGAGGAGGCCGTTGTTCGAGAACGGTCCGCCGCCGACGGTCTGGTGGTCGACGCCGGAGTTGATGCCGGCCCCCTGGCTCGGGTTCCAGGTGACGCCGTCGTCGTCGGTGTAGGCCATCAGGCTGATCTTGGTGGGCAGGAGCTGCGAGACGTAGGTCCGGCCGAGCCCCGCGTCCGTGTACAGGATCGGGTCGAAGGTGGTCAGGGAGGTCTGCAAGGCGCTCACGTTCTGCCAGCT
>DASWRX010000212.1:0-2662 GCA_036402955.1 Thermoanaerobaculia bacterium | reverse complement strand
ATGACCGCAGAAGACATCATGGTCCAGACCGCCCTGGGCTCGTGGAAGCAGGTGATGGGGCAGGTCGACAAGACCCTCGCCGCGCTCAGCGACGAGGACCTTCAACGCGAGGTCGCGCCCGGCAGAAACCGTGTCTACTATCTGCTCGGGCACCTCGCCGCCGTGCACGACCGGCTCTTCCCCCTGCTGCGTCTCGGCGAGCGGCTGCACCCCGAGCTCGACGAGGCCTTCATCGCCCATCCCGATCGGACAGATCCCAAGGATGGGCCGGAGCCTGTCGACGTGAGGAGCGCCTGGTCGGAGGTCAACGGCAAGCTCCTCGCGGCCTTTGAAAGGCTTCGGCCCGAGGAGTGGCTGGAGAGGCACGACGCGGTTTCGGCGGAGGACTTCGCCAAGGAGCCCCTGCGCAATCGTCTGGCCGTCCTGCTGAGCCGGACCCAGCATGCCGCGGGCCACGAGGGCCAGATCCGGCTCGCGAAGCCGCGATGAGCGGCGGCGTCCGCGTCCTCAGGGCATCCGGCCGTCCAGGATGGCGCAGAGCTTGGCGGCGTCGATGTTGCCGCCGGAGATGACGCAGACGGTCTTGCGGGCTTGCGGAACGCCGGCGAGGGCCGCGGCCACGGAGGTGGCTCCGGCCCCCTCGGCGATGACGCGGTGGCGCTCGGCGAGGAGCCGCACGGCGGCGGCCACCGCTTCGAGGGGGACGACGCGGGCGCCGGCGAGGAGCGCGCTGGCGAGGGGCCACATCTCGGGGAGGAGGCTCTTGCCGCCGATGCCGTCGACGAAGCTCGGCCGGTAGTCCACGGTCTGGGGGGAGCCGGCGGCGAGGGAGGCGGAGAGCGGCGCGGCGGTATCCACCTCGCAGCCGAAGACGCGGGCCTCCGGACGCAGCGCGGCGAGCGCGGCCGCGATGCCGCAGGAGAGCCCGCCGCCGCCGAAGGGGACGAGGACGGTGTCCACGTCCGGCAGGTCTTCGAGAATCTCCAGGGCGACGGTGCCGTTCCCCGCCATCACCGCCCGGTCGGCCACCGGATGGATGAACAGGCCGTCGAGCCCCGGGAAGGAGTGCTCCTGGATCACCTGCCACCAGCGGTCGAACGGCACCTTGACGATCCGGCCGCCCAGGCGCTCGATGGCCGCCAGCTTGGTGGCCGGAGCGTGGTCGGGCACCACCACCGCCGCCGGGATGCCGAGCTCGCGGGCGCTCCAGGCCACTCCCTGCGCCATGTTGCCGGCGCTCGCCGTGTAGACGCCGTCGCGCAATCCCTCGGGCCCGGCGAGCCGCATGGCGTTGGCGGCGCCCCGCAGCTTGAAGGAGCCGATGGGCTGCAGGTTCTCCAGCTTCAGCCAGATCTCCCCCGGCGCGCCTTCAGAATTCAGGCGCAACAGAGGAGTGCGCACGGTGACCCCCGCCAGACGCTCGCGGGCGGCGCGGATCTCGTCGAGGGTGGGAGCGCTCAGCGATCGCATGTCGTCGAAAGCCTACCCTACCCAAAGCAAGGACGTAAGGGACAGCAAGGACAGCAGGGACATGAAGAAGGTGCCGATACCGGATTTTCTTGTCCTTGAGGTCCTTGGCGTCCCTGTGGTCCCTGCTCGGCCTTTTCAGCCCCCGCACGGTAAGCTTCCTCCCGGATGTCCACCCTGACCGAGCGCGGTTTCGACTGGGTCCGCGACCTGCGGACGGCTACGCTGTGGCTGCTCGGACCGGCCGACAGGCTGGTCCGGCGGCTGGGCGGGCGCGCGGAGCTGCCTCCGCTCTGGCTGCGCCGGCACGTCGGGCCGGTGGGCGCCTTCGAGAGCGCGGCCCGCGACATGGAGGCCCTCCTCCGGCAGCTCCACCTGGTGCGGGAGACCGACCGGATCCTCGAGATCGGTTGCGGCTGCGGGGCGATGGTCCCGGCGTTCGTCCGCGCGCTGGGGCCCGCGGGGCGCTACGTGGGCTTCGACGTTCATGCGCCGTCGATCCGCTGGTGCCGCCGGCGCTTCGCCGCCGATCCCCGGTTCCGGTTCGAGCTGGCCGAGATCGCCTCGCCCTACGGCGATCCCTCCCTCCAGCGGTCCGCCCGGGCCTACCGATTCCCGCTGGACGACGGGTGCGCGGACTTCATCCTGGCCAAGTCGGTCTTCACCCATCTGCTGGAAGCGGACGTCCGCCACTACCTGCGGGAGATCCGCCGGACGCTGCGGCCCGGCCGCCTGGCCCTGATCACCGCTTTCCTCTTCGACGGCAGGCCGCCGGCGTTCCCCTTCCCGGACGGCGAGTCTCCCGTGCGCTGGCTGCGGAGATTGCGGCCCGAGGCCGCCGTGGCCTTCGACCGCGGCCTCTTCGAGAGCATGATCGCGGAGGCGGGCCTGACCCTGCGGGAGATGGTCCCCGGTTTCTGGCCGGGGACCGCGCCGGCGCCGCGGGGTCAGGACGTGCTGATCCTGGGCCTGTGCTAAGTTCTTTTTCGGGAACTTCTTACCCCGGAGAGGGAACGGAGGGGAAGGAACGGATCGTGCTTCCCTCATCAGGCCAGGAAGACGTGCTACGCCCCGTGCGTCGCGCGGTGGGCAGTTGTAAGATCGTTGAAAAATAGGGGAGGAAACGCCCGATCCGGGAAACCTCAGCCGGCCCGGCGCGTTCTAGACCACCATGGACCCATTGGAAAACAATCAC
>DASWRX010000211.1:0-13656 GCA_036402955.1 Thermoanaerobaculia bacterium | reverse complement strand
CAGCGGCTCGGTCTCCGAGCCGTCGTAGTTCGGGCCCCAGTCCACGGTCTCCTTGTCGATGTCCTCGCGGAGCATCTCCTCGGCGAGCTTCATCAGCCGCACCTCGGTGTAGCGCATGGCCGCCGGGTTGTCGCCGTCGAGGGAGCCGAAGTTGCCCTGACCGTCGACGAGCGGATAGCGCATGGCGAAGTCCTGGGCCATGCGCACCACCGTGTCGTAGATCGCCGAGTCGCCGTGCGGGTGATATTTACCCATGACGTCGCCGACGATGCGCGCCGACTTTTTGTAAGCGCGATCCGAGCGGTTGCCGCTCTCCCACATGCCGTACAGCACGCGCCGGTGCACCGGCTTCAGGCCGTCGCGCACGTCCGGCAGCGCGCGGCCGATGATCACGCTCATCGCGTAATCGAGATAGCTGCGCTTCATCTCGTCTTCGATGCCGACCGGTATCGGCTGCTCGAAGAGAGGGGTCTGGTCGTCGTTATCGCTCATAATTTTATTTACACATCCAGGTTCCGCACCTCGAGCGCGTTGTCCTGGATGAACGCGCGCCGGGGCTCGACCTCGTCGCCCATGAGGACGGTGAAGATCGCGTCGGCCTCGACGTCGTCCTCGACGTGCACGCGGAGGATGCGGCGCTTGGCGGGATCCATCGTGGTCTCCCAGAGCTGGGTCGGGTTCATCTCGCCGAGGCCCTTGTAGCGCTGGATCGAGAGCCCCTTCTTGGCGCCTTCATACAGGCTGTCGAGCGCCTCTTCGAGGGTGTTGTAGACGTTCATCGTCTCGCCCTTGATCAGCGTGAAGCTGGTGCCGGAGATCGCTTCGAGACCGAGTTGGTTGTTCGCCAGTGCGCGGTACTCGGCGCCGGTGACCAGGTTCCAGTCGATGCGGATCTCGCGCTCGACGCCGTCGCGCTTCGAAAGGAAGCGGACGTAGCGCGTGCCGTGGTCCTCGTCCTGCCCGACGACCACCTCGTGGAAACCCGAGGCCTCGATCACGTGCGCGATCTTCTCAATCTTCTCCGGATCAGTGAGCGACAGCTTGTCCTTGACGCCGTTCTGCAGCGAGATCTTGATCGCGTCCGCCGGATAGCCGCGGGAGACGAGCTTGTCGAGGTTCTGACGGAAGAGAGCCATCTTCTCCAGGAAGTGGGCGAGCCGCGTTCCGGTCAGCCGGCCGCCGTCGCCATTACCGCCGTTCGTGCCGCCGTTGCCGTCGCCGTGCGCGATGTCGAGCTCCCAGGCATCCTTGATGCGGTCCACCAGGAAGACCTGATATTCGCGGTCGTCCTTGAGATAGGTCTCGCTCTTGCCGTGCGCGACCTTGTAGAGCGGCGGCTGGGCGATGTAGAGATAACCGCGCTTGATGATCTCCGGCATCTGCCGGTAGAAGAACGTCAGGATCAGCGTGCGGATGTGGCTGCCGTCGACGTCGGCGTCGCACATGATGATCAGCTTGTGGTAGCGCAGCTTGTCGATGGCGAAGTCGTCCTTGCCGATGCTGGTGCCGAGCGCCGTGATCATCGTCTTGATCTCGTCGGAGGACAGCATCTTGTCGAAACGCGCCTTCTCGACGTTCAGGATCTTGCCCTTGAGCGGCAGGATGGCCTGAAACTTCCGGTCGCGCCCCTGCTTGGCCGAGCCGCCGGCGGAATCGCCCTCGACCAGGAACAGCTCGGCGAGCTCGGGGTTGCGCTCCGAGCAGTCGGCGAGCTTGCCGGGAAGATTCGAGGCGTCGAGCGCGCCCTTGCGCCGCGTCAGGTCGCGCGCCTTGCGCGCCGCCTCGCGGGCGTGCGCCGCCTCGACGCACTTCTCGACGATGCGCCGGGCTTCCCGCGGGTTCTCCTCCAGATGGGTGGAGAGCCGCTCGAAGACCACCTGCTCGACCCAGCCCTTGATGTCCGAGGAGACCAGCTTGTCCTTCGTTTGGGAGGAGAACTTGGGGTCCTTGATGCGCACCGAGATCACCGCCGTGAGACCCTCGCGCACGTCTTCGCCCGTCAGGTTCTCCTTCAGGTTCTTCGACAGGCCGCTCGCGGCCGCGTAGGCGTTGATCGCCCGCGTGAGCGCCGCCTTGAAGCCGGCGAGGTGAGTGCCGCCGTCACGGTTGTTGATCGTGTTGGTGAAGGCGTAGATGAGCTCCTGGTAGGCGTCGTTCCACTGCAGGGCCACCTCGACCGCCTCCGGGCCGGTGCCGTCGTCCCGCACGTCCATGAGGTGGATCGGCTGCGGATGGAGCGGCGTCTTGTTGCGGTTCAGGTGCTCGACGAACGAGGAGATGCCTCCCGCATAGACGAAGTCGGCTTCCTTGTCCGTCCGCTCGTCCTTGAGGTGGATGTGGATGCCCCGGTTGAGGAACGCCTGCTCGCGCAGCCGGGTGGCCAGCGTCTCGTAGTTGAACTCGAGGATGGCGAAGATCTCGGCGTCCGGCCAGAAGCGGACCTTGGTGCCCGTCCGGTCGCTCGTGCCGACCGGCTGGATGGGACCGGTGGGGAAGCCGCGGTGATAGGTCTGGAACCACACCTGGCCGTCGCGCTTGACCTCCAGCTCCAGGGTCTCGGACAGGGCGTTGACCACCGAGACGCCGACGCCGTGGAGACCGCCGGAGACCTTGTAGGAATTCTTGTCGAACTTACCGCCCGAGTGGAGCTCGGTCATGATGACCTCGGCCGCCGAGCGTCCCTCCTCCTTGTGCAGGTCGACCGGGATGCCGCGGCCGTCGTCTTCCACCGTCACCGAATTGTCGGTGTGGAGGGTGACCTCGATCTTCGAGCAATAACCCGCCTGGGCCTCGTCGACCGAGTTGTCGACCACCTCGAAGACCATGTGGTGGAGACCGGAGGCGTCATCGGTATCCCCGATGTACATGCCCGGGCGCTTGCGCACCGCTTCCAGGCCCTTGAGAACCTGAATGTTGTCAGCCGTATAGGTCGCCTGTGGATCCGCCAAGAGAGGACTCTCCGTTCTATTTCTGATGTTGCCGCGACCCCGCGGGAGGAGGGGCCCTGAGAATATAAAAATTATACCATGAATCGGGCCCGGTTTCGAGCCCGATTAGCGCTGAGATTTCAACAGCTTAGACTCGATTTCCGGGCTTCCGGCGGGGGCCCCGAAAAGGGCATCATGCGAGCTCCCGGGCACTCCTTCAACAAGAAAAGGAGACTCGAAGATTCCCGGAAGCGCGGTTCCGGAATCGCGCCGCCCTGCTAGGCCGAGAGCAGGGTCAGGAAACCCCTCTCCATCTCCCAGAGGGTCCCCATGTCTAGGGTCAGCCAGACCTGGGGGCGGTTGGAGGTGGCGAAGAGCTGGGACGCGCCGCGGAAGACCCCCCAGACGGCGGCCACGGTCGGGGGGGCCAACTCGGCGTCCATATCGTCCAGGAGGTAGAGGGGGGACCTGCCCGCCTCCTCCATGACCTGGCCGTGGGCCGCCAGGAGCATGAGGGAGAGCGACTTGCGCTCGCCGGCGGAGGCGACGCGGCGGATCTCGTGTCCTCCCCAGAGGATCTCCAACTCGTCGCGGTGGGGGCCCAGGAGGGGCATCTGGCGGCGGCGCTCGCGGTCGGCGATGCGGTCGAGCGCGTCGGCGATGAGCTCCGCCCCTTCGAGGCCGTTCGCCGGCGAGGGACGGTAGTGCAGCTCGATGGGAGGGAAGGGGAGCCCCGAGACCTCGACCACGCGGGCGAGCTGGACCTTGAGGAGCTCGACGTAGCGGTGGCGCTGGGCGATGACGTCGGCGGCCGTGGCGGAGAGCATCTCGTTCCAGATCTCGATGCCGGCGCCGTCGGAGAGCAGGAGCCCACGCTTCTGCCGCAGGGCCTCGCGGTAGCGTCCGAGGACCTCCAGGGCCGCCGGACGGATCCCCACCATGCCGCGGTCCATGAAGCGGCGGCGCGCCTTGGGAGCCCCCACCAGGACCTCGGCCTCGGCCGCCGCCGTCCAGGCCACCACCGGCAGCACGGAGAGGTGCTCGGCGAGCGGCGTCACCTTGCCGTTGAGCACCCGCACCCGCTGTCCCTCCATCCAGCCGACCTCCAGGGTGGAACGGTGGTCGGTCTCGACCTCGCCCTGGATGTGGAAGGAGCCGGCGCCGTGCCGCGCGCAGTCGCCGATCTGGGCGGCGCGGAAGCTCCGCGTCGTGGCCAGCACGTAGACCGCCTCCAGCACGCTCGTCTTGCCGGCGCCGTTGCCGCCGAGCAGGAGATGCGACCCCGCGCCGGGCCGCCACGAGAGGGGCTCCAGGTTGCGGAAGTCGCGGACGGTCAGGTGGTTGAGCATCGGAGGGGGATCATGTCGCATCCCCCGGGACGGCGGCTACGTCTCTTCGGACGGCGCGTCAGATCCGCATCGGCATGATCACGCAGAGGTAACGGGTGTCGGGCCCGTCCTGCGGATAGCCGACGCACTGCGTGTTCTCGTCCTTGAGCTCGAGGCGGATCTTGTCGGTGTCGACGGCGGCCAGGAACTGGGTGAGGTAGTCCGGATTGATGCCGACCCGGAACTCCGGGCCGTCGTAGTCGCAGGCGACCTCCTCCACCGCTTCGCCGAGGTCGGAGTTGACCGCGGAGATCACCACCTGGTCGGGCGCGAACTGCAGGCGAACGGCGCGGGCCCGGTCGCCGGTCATCAGCGCGGCGCGCTGAACGGCGTCCACCAGGTTCTTGCGGTCGAAGAGGACCTTCTTGTCGTTGTCCTTGGCGATCACCCGCTCGTAGTCTGGGAAGGTGCCCTCGAGGATGCGGCAGATCAGCTCGCGCCGGCCAAGGCCGAAGGAGAGGTGGTGCTCGCCGCGGCCGTAGGCCAGTTTGCCGTCCCCCTCGAAGCGCTGCAGCTCCTGGAGGGCCTTGCGCGGCACCAGGACGGAATCCTCGTTGGCGGCGCTCTCGAGGCCCCCCTCGACCAGGGCGAGGCGGTGGCCGTCGGTGGCCACCATCTCGAGCGAGCCTTCCTTGAGCTTCAGCAGGGCTCCGTTCAACTGGAAGCGCGACTCCTCGGCCGAGACGGCGAAGAGGATCTTGGCGACCATCCGGCGG
This sequence comes from Thermoanaerobaculia bacterium, assembly GCA_036402955.1. Taxonomy (GTDB): domain Bacteria; phylum Acidobacteriota; class Thermoanaerobaculia; order Multivoradales; family UBA5704; genus DATARR01. Next base: position 8,625 of record DASWRX010000211.1, on the reverse strand, counting down.
AACTCGGCAAAGGGGATCTCGACCCGGCGGCCGTCCTCGACGTTGGGGAGAGTCGGAAAGTCGTCCGGGGAGAGGCCGTGGATCTTGAAACGCGACCGGCCGGCCCGGATGCTGAGCACCCGCGGCTCCTCTTGGACCAGCAGCACCTCTTCGCCGGTGAGCGAGCGGATGATCTCCACCAGCTTCTTGGCCTGGACGGCGATGCCCCCCTCGCATTTGATGTCCGCCTCGCACCAGGAGGTGAGAGAGACGTCGAGGTCGGTCGCGGCCAGATGGAGCTTGTCCCCGCCGGCGGTCAGCAACAGGTGCGAGAGGACCGGGATGGTGGTCTTGCGCTCGACGATGCCCTGCATCGGGGCCAGCTCGCCCAGGAATTCACTGCGGGTGACGCGGATCTCCATTCACTCTTCTCCATCTAGAAGACATCTGAATATAGCATAGCCGTAGTCGACAGTAGGCGCTGCGGAAACGAGGAAAAAGGCCTTAAGTTCCTCAAGGGAATAATCTTACGCTTCCGGATGGGGGCTGTGCAGAACCTGCGGAGGGTTTGAGGAGACAGGGGAAAACCCGTAAATCCGAGAAAAAATCCGCAGAAGCTCCACAACGCTTCCGGAGAGCGCTCCGCAGGTTTTCCCCAGGGCACACCAAGCCCCTCGAACCAAGAAGATACAGATGCAAACGGCATGCCTCATTGATTCAAGGCACGAATAACACACGCGAAGGTAGGGGCGCAGCATGCTGCGCCCCTACGACGGAAGGCTCCGCATCTCTACGCGAAGTGCTGCTCGAAGCTCTGGAGGGTGCGGTCGAAGTCCGGATCGGCATCGCGTTTCTTTTGCACCATCTCGCAGGAGTACATGACCGTCGAATGGTGCTTGTCGTTGAAAAGTTTGCCGATCTCCGGGTAGGAAAGCTCCGTCATCCGCTTGCAGAGGTACATCGCCACCTGGCGCGGGATGACGATCTGCCGCGAGTTGCTCTTGCTCTTGATCTCGGAGACCTTCAAGTCGTAGTGCCGGGCGACGAACTTGATGATCTCGGCCGCGGCGGGCCGCTTCCCCTCCTCCGGGAGGATGTCCTTGAGCGTCTCGCGGGCGAGGCCCGGCGAGAGTGGCTTGCCGGTGAGCGAGGAGAAGGCCATCACGCGCGTCAGCAGCCCTTCGAGCTCACGGATGTTCGACTTCACCTGCTGGGCGATGAACTCCGCCACCTCGTCGGGGAGCTGGACGTTCTCGAGCGAGGCCTTGCGCTGCAGGATCGCCACCTTGGTCTCGAGATCCGGCGGCGTGATGTCGGCGATCAGTCCCCACTCGAAACGGCTGCGCAGCCGCTCCTCCAGCGTCGGGATGTTCCGCGGCGAGGAGTCTGAGGAGAGGATGATCTGCTTCTGGCTGGTGTAGAGCGTGTTGAAGGTGTGGAAGAACTCTTCCTGCGTCCGCTCCTTGTTGGCCAGGAACTGCACGTCGTCGAGCATCAGCACGTCGATCGTGCGGTAGCGCTCGCGGAAGGCCGGCATGCGGTCGAAGCGGATCGAGTTGATCAGCTCGTTGACGAACTGCTCGGCCGCCAGATACAGCACCCGGAGCTGCGGGCGGCTGCGCTGGATCTCATGGCCGATCGCGTGTAGCAGGTGGGTCTTGCCGAGGCCGACGCCGCCGTAGAGGAAGAGGGGGTTGTAGGAGAGCGACGGGTTCTCGGCCACTCGCCGGGCGGCAGCGAGGGCGAACTCGTTGGACTTGCCCTCCACGAAGCTCCCGAACGAGTACTTCGGATTGAAGCTGGACGGCGCGATCGGCGGCTCGTCCGCGGGGACCACGATCTCGTCCAGCGAGAACAGCACCTCGAAGCCCGGGTCCCCGAGCCCGGCCACCGCCCGGTCCACCATCGGCCGGTAGCTCTCCTCCAGCGTGTGGAGGAAGCGCGAGTTGGGAGCGACCAGCACGAGACGGTGACCGTCCTCATCGCCGACCTTGAGCGGACGGAACCAGGTGGCGAACTCCTCGGGATCGAGCTGCTGCTGCAACTGCCTCTGGAGGATAGACCAAAAGGATTGCGACATGAGACCTCGAAAAAACTGCGCGACCTATATACTAATTCCACAGAATTTCCACAGGCTGTGGAAATTCCTGCCTTGAGAGGATTGTCTTTCCGAAGCGGCGTTAGATGACTGCGACCTGACTCATCATAGCACAGCCGAAACGCGCTGCAAGCCCCTCGGACCCACTGCCGGAGAAGTTCTATAAACTTATTCCTGTCAAGGCTTTCAGGCTAGAAAGGACGGGCGATCCGGGCGATTTCAGGTGGCAGTTCCAAGAGGCGTTGAGGCTTGATTTCAAGGGACTTTACGGCCTCCGCCAGGGCCGCGGGGAGGCGCGGCTGGCGCTTCTCGACGAAGAGATCGAGCCAGGACGGCGGCGCCGGATAGAAGTCGACGCCGACCGTCTCGCCGGCGCCGATCCGGGCCTGCTGGCGGGCGATCTCCAGGGCGCGGTCGAGCCCTCCCAACTCGTCGACCAGGCCGATCTTCTGGGCCGCCGCGCCGGTCCACACCCGGCCGCCGGCGATCCCCTCGACCGCCGTCCGGCTCATCCTGCGGCCGTCGGCCACGTGGCCGATGAAGGTCTGGTAGGTATGGTCCATGAGGAGCTGCATGCGCGCCGCCTGCTGCGGGGTGTAGGCCTGGAGGGTGGAGTAGATGTCGGCGTTGGCTCCCCGCTTCTGGGAGTCGTGGCCGAGGCCGAGGATCTCCTCCTCGAAGCCGCGGGTGACGAACTTGCCGCCGAAGATGCCGATCGAGCCGGTCAGCGTCGCCGGCTCGGCCACGATCTTGCTGGCCCGCGCCGCGATGTAATACCCCCCCGAGGCCGCCGCGTCGGACATCGACACCACCACCGGCTTCTTGTCCTGGAGCTTCTCGACCTCGCGCAGGATGAAGTCGGAGGCGAGCGCCGAGCCGCCGGGGCTGTCGATGCGCAGTACCACCGCCGAGACCGACTCGTCCTCGGCGATGTCGCGCAGCACGGTCGCGATGTCGTCCGAGCCGAGGTAGGTCTCCTCCATCCATGGCGCCGCGCCGCCGCCGCCGCGGACGATCTCGCCGAGGGCGAAGACGATGGCGACGCGCTTGCCCGCGAGGACTTGGCGCGGCCGGTAGTCCTCGATCGGGACGTAGTTGGGCTTGCGCCCCAGCCGCTTCTGCAGATGGTCTCTGAACTGGTCAGGATAGGAGAGCCGGTCGACGAGCCCCCGCGCCAGCGCCTCCTGGGCCGAATAGGGAGCGCCGTCGACCAGGGCGCGCACCTCCGCGTCGCTCTTGTGGCGCGCCTCGGCCACGGCCGAGACGATCTGGGAGAAGTAGCCGTCGAGCACCGCCGCGATCGCCTCCTGGGCCTCGGGCGTGTACTGGTTCTGGGTGTAGGTCTCGACGGCGCTCTTGTAGCGGCCCACCCGGTTGAAGTCGGGCACGATCTTGAGCTTGTCGAGCGCGCCGCGCAGGAACCGGCTCTCGGCGTAGAGCCCGATCAGGTTGAGGTCTCCGGCCGGCGCCAGGTGGATCGTCTCGCAGGCGGTGGCGAGATAGTAGGGGAGGGTGCCGTTCGACCCTTCGCCCGCCGTCTCCAGGTAGCACTCGACGAACTTGCCGGCGCGCCGCAGAGCGATCATCTGGCGCCGCAGCTCCTGGGCCCTGGCGAGGCCGAGCTCGGCGTCCTGGAGATAGACGGCGAGGCCGCGCACGCCGGGATCCTGGCGGGCGGCGCGGAAGGCCGGGTAGAGCTCGGCGATGCTGCTCGGCTCGGCGTCGTCGCCGAAGGGGAGGCGCGGCGCCCGCTGCTCCAGCACCGGACCGGCGAGCCGCCAGACGAGGACCGTCGGGCCTTCGCCGAGGGCGGCTCCCTTCCGGCCCATCCGGATGCCGGCGAGCGTCGCCAGCACGGCGACGCCGATCAGGAACAGAAAGAAGAAGAGCAGCTTCCTCATGGTCGCATCCTACAGCTCTCGTTCCCGAGTTGCTCCCAGTGGGTCTCCCAGGCGTCGACCTGGAGGCGGTCGAGGCAGGCCACGTTGCAGACGGCGTCCCCCGGATGGACGAGTGGCAACCGGGTGAGGCCCAGCACGATCCCGCCGCGCGGCGACCGGAGTTGGCTGCGCTCGCGGCCGAAGGGGTTGGCGTTGACCGCGATCTCCTGCCCGCGGCGCAGCGGCTGCCCGAGGTCCACCCGCAGATCGAGGATGCCCCCCTTGCGGGAGCGGATCCAGCGGGTGCGCTCGACGGCCAGGCGCAGCGGCGGCGAGGCTGGCTCGCCAGGCATCATCCTCAGCGAGCGCAGGACGTTGAGCAGCCCCTGGATGCCGGCCGCGATGAACGGCCGCTCGAGCCGGCGGGCGCTCCCCGCCTCGTAGACGACCGTCGGCACCCCCGCGGCCACGGCGGTGCGGCGCAGCGACCCTTCGGGACCGGCGCCGGCGACGATCAGCGGGCAGCCGAAGGCCGCCGCCAGCTCCGCCACGGCCGGATCGGAGAGATCGGCCCGGATCTGCGGATAGTTGGTGCGCTCACCGCCGGCCGTGTGCAGGTCGACCCCGAAGTCGCTCTGGCGGATCACCTCGCGGAAGAGGACGTCGGCGAGGCGGGCGGTGAGCGACCCCTTGCGGCGGCCGGGGAAGGAGCGGTTGAGGTCGCGCCGGTCGGGGAGGCGGCGGTCCTGGTTCAGGAAGCCGGGGACGTTGACGACCGGCACCGCGATCAGCGTCCCGGCGAGGGGGCTGAAGTCGGTGTCGTCGAGCAGGCCGCGCAGGATGCCGACGCCGTTCAGCTCGTCGCCGTGGACCGTGGCGGTGACGAACAGGGTGGGGCCGGGCGCGCCGCGCACCACCGTCACCGGCACCGTGACCGGGTCGGCGGCGTAGGACTCGGCCACCTTGAGCCGCAGCTCGGCCGTCTCTCCGAGAGCCACGGCCCGGCCGGCGAAGGAGAGCGGCTCGGAGCGGGTCATCCCCGCCCCCGGGTGTGGGGATGGCCGTGCGGGGCGCGCTCGAGGACGAAGTCGATCATCGCGCCCGCGACGTCGACGCCGGTCGCCCCTTCGATCCCCTCCAGGCCCGGGGAGCTGTTGACCTCGAGGACCATCGGCCCCTCGTTGGAGGGGATCAGATCCACGCCGGCGATGTTGAGGCCCAGCACCTCGGCGGCGTGGACGGCGGTCGAAACGTAGGCCTCCTCCAACTCCACGCCGACGGCGGTGCCGCCGCGGTGGAGGTTGCTCCGGAACTCCCCCTCGCCGGCCTTGCGCGCCATGGCCGCCACCACCTTGCCGCCGACGACGATGGCGCGGTAGTCCGTGCCGTGGGCCTCCTCGATGAAGGCCTGGATGAGGATGTTCTGCCCCAGCGAGCTCATGGCGTCGAGCACCGACTCCGCCGATTTGGCCGACTCTGCCAGGATGACGCCCGTCCCCTGCGTCCCCTCGAGAAGCTTGAGGATGACCGGGGCGCCGCCGACCCGCCGGATGGCCGAGCGCACGTCCTCGCGGCGGCGGGCGAAGGAGGTCGGCGGGATGCCGATGTCGTAGCGGGAGAGGAGCTGGAGGCTGCGCAGCTTGTCGCGGCTGCGCGAGATCGCCTGGCTCTCGTTGGCGGGGAACACCCCCATCATCTCGAACTGGCGCAGCACCGCGAGGCCGTAGAAGGTGATCGAGGCGCCGATCCGCGGCACCACGCCGTCCACGCCGGCCACCCGCTCGCCGTTGTGGAACACCTCCGGCCGTTTCTTCGACACCTTGACCACGCACTGCAGCGGATCGATCACCGCCACGTCGGCGCCGCGCCGGCGGCAGGCCTCGATCAGCCGCGAGGTCGAATACAGCGTCGCCTTGCGCGACAGGATGGCGATCTTCATCCGCGGGCCGCTCCCTTCCTATCCTCGAGTCTCAGGCTCCCCGGCCTCCGGCCCGCGGCGCCGGCGCGAGCGCCGGGGATGCCACTTGCGGAACAGGTACTTGCCGGCGACGTCCACCTGGAAGTCCCCTTCCAAGGCCTTCCGGCCGAGGATCATACGAAACAGCATGCCGGAGCGGTCGGTCAGGGTGACCAGGATCTTCTTGCGGACCGGGCCGAGCACCATCTCCGTCTCGATCACCGGCCGCACCTCGGGGTGCCCGCCGGAATCGACGACGCGGATTCTCCTGAGCACCCGCGTCCGCGCCGACACCCTCACCTCCGGCCGCCGGCGGTCGGGCCCGAAGGCGATCTCCACCAGCTCGGAGCCGTCGGGAAAGACCTCCAGCACCGCGAGCGAATCGACGTGGAGCGTCGAGGTGCGGGCGCCGGTGTCCACTTTGGCTTTCAGGCGGATGATTCCCAACTCCGGCAGGTCGAGGTACTCCTTCCACCCCACGGTCCGGTTCTCGCGAAATTCCGACATCTAGTCCTCTCCCGCCGTCCGCTCCAAGCGTCCGCTTCCGGATGGCGCTCGAGCGATGTAGGAATCTCCTCCCCGGAGGAATGCATTTGTACGAATGAAAACAACCAAGAGGAATCTCCAGGAGAGGTGGGAAGGGAAGAGCCGCTCAAAGTCGCTGTTCATGGGGATTCGCCGCCGCGCGAGGGATCGGTCCGGGAGCGGCACGATACTTGCAGAAAGAGAAGAGCACAAATTAGTTGGGAACGAGGGGAAGGTTCCATCCAGCCAACCGAAGTGCCATCCACATGGAGATCCTAGCGTGATCTCATCCTTGAAAAGCCCTCCTGATTCCCCTGAGCAGGGGTAGATCCAACCAAGCCAACCGGAATTCAGGAACCTCCCCCTGAGGCCCCCCGCGCCAAGCGCCGGGGGGCATCATTTTTTTAGGGGCTGAAAACCCGGATCGGGAATTGGAGAACCGGGCACGCCTGTTGCAAAGCACAGAGAGCAGGACACACGAGGGGGAGGTTCCAGACCAACCAAACTTGTCCTACCTGATTGCGAGATCATAAAAGATCTCACCCTCTTTCGACCCGACCCTAATCCCCTAACCACAGGGGTACAGCCACAATAGCCAACCCGGAGAGATGGGGCCTCCCCCCCTAACTCCTCCCCAGAGGGAGGAGGGGCTCCTGGCGAAAGCCGGGAGCCTTTTTCTTTGGCTCTGCCAATTTGACCGTCACCCTGCGGTTAGAATGACGCGGTGCGGCGCCCCGATGCCCTTTTGACCTGGTTCGACCAGCACCGCCGCGACCTCCCCTGGCGGCGGACCAGCGACCCCTACCGGATCTGGCTCTCCGAGGTGATGCTCCAGCAGACCCGGGTGGAGACGGCGCTCCCTTTCTACAACCGGTTCCTGGAAAAGTTTCCCACCGTCGGAGATCTGGCGGCGGCGGAGCTCGAAGAGGTGCTGGCGCTGTGGTCCGGGCTCGGCTATTACCGACGGGCGCGCCAGCTCCACGCGGCGGCGCGCCAGATCGCCGCCGCCGGGGCGTTCCCGGCCACCGTCGAGGAGCTGCTCGGCCTCCCCGGCGTCGGCGCCTACACCGCGGCGGCGGTGGCGAGCATCGCCTTCGGCGTGGCCGCGCCGGTGATGGACGGCAATGTCGAGCGGGTCCTCTCTCGCTGCCTCGCCCTCGAGGGAGATCCGCGCGCCGGCGGCGTCCGCGGGCAACTCCTCGCCGCGGCCGCCGAGCTGCTCGATCCGCGCCGGACCGGCGACAGCAACCAGGCGCTGATGGAGCTGGGGGCCACCCTCTGCTCGCCGCGCCGCCCCAAGTGCCTCCTCTGCCCTCTCCTCGCAGGCTGCCGCGCCGCCCGCGAGGGGGACCCTGAGCGCTACCCCAGCCCCAAGGCGAAGCGCGAGAGCGAACGGCACCGACTCCTGGTGGCCGTGGTGGAGGACGGCGCCGGTGTGCTCCTCTTCCGCCGCCCCGAGGACAGCACTCTCCTCGCCGGCACCTGGGAGCTCCCCTGGGTGACCCTCGAGCGGGACGGCGTCGCGGCGACGGCCGATCCCGGCGCCGACCTCGCCGGCCGTTACGGCGGGCGCTGGACCGTGGGTCCCCGCGCCGCCGGAGTGCGGCACGGCATCACCTACAGGGACCTGAAGATCGACGTCCACCGGGCGGAGCTCGCCTGGGGAGGCGAGGTGCGGGACGGCATGGCCGCCGGCTTCTTCGACGCGGCCGGTCGCGCCGGCCTGCCGCTGTCGTCGCTGGTGGGGAAGGCGCTGGGAGCGCTGGGAGCGGATGCCGGGCCTGTCAGGCCGGCGGGGGAGGCACCGGCCAGGAGATCCCGGAGCCGCCGGCGATGATGAACCAGCCGATGATCTTGTCGTCGAGCTCGCGCAGGCGGGTCGCCACCAGGTTGCAGAGGATCTTCAGCAGGCGGAGCGAAGAGAGCTTGTTGATGTCCAGGATGCCGGTCAGCACCTCGCTCGGGATGGCGAGGACGACCGCCCCGCCGTCGTCGGCCTTGGCGTCGGCCGAGCGCGGCTGGTTCTCGATCAGGGCCATCTCGCCGAAGTAGTCGCCCCGTTCGAGGAAGGCCAGGGCCTCCTCGCCCGCCCCAGGGATGTACTTGCTGATCATGATCCGGCCTTCGAGCACGACGTACATCTCGGTGGCGGTCTCGCCCTCGCGGAAGAGAACCTTCTGCGGCGG
>DASWRX010000210.1:0-43944 GCA_036402955.1 Thermoanaerobaculia bacterium | reverse complement strand
CTTGCGCGGTCGGGGGCCTGCTACCCGGCGCTCCGGCGCTTACCGGGACGGGACTCTCACCCGCTGGACGAGCACAGCTCGAAGACAGGACACTTCCGCCTACCCTCTCCCCACGTCCTGCTCCTTCACGACGCACCATGCCGCAATCCTACTTGGTGTGGGATTTGGAAACAAGCCGGAAGATCGCTGGCTGCTTGCCTCTCGTCCCCGCTTGTGTTGCAATCCCGTGCACGAACATGACACGCGAAGAATACGAACAGCGCAAGCGGCGTGTGGAGGAACAGCTCCGCGAAGGGATCGCGCTCCTGGAGACCGCGCACCGGCGGCAGCTCCAGGCCCTGGAGCTGGTATGGATGACGAGCACGGACGAGGACCTGGCCTCCGGCCCCAAGCCGGCCGCGGAGCCGGTCGCCGCCCGCAGCGAGCCTCCCCCGCCGGTCCCGGCTCCGCCCCGCCGTCGCAGCCCCTTCGAGCTGACCCAGGACCTCGCGGCCGCGTGGCCGGGCGTGCCGGAAACCTTCAACCTCCATCACCTGCGCGAGGCGCTCGGCTACGAGCCGGACCGCGGCTCTCTGTACCGGATTCTCCAGCAGCTCGTGAAGGATGGGAATCTTTCAGTCCAGCGTCCCGGCGCCGGCAAAGTGCCCACGCTGTACAGGAAGACCGGAGCCGACAATCCACTCCCCGATTTGTGACACACAGTCAAGCTCGTGCGTCACAAGCGAACGTTCGCGGGCTCGCCACCGGCCGGATTGCAACACCGCTGAAGGTCCGCGCGTTCTCCGACCCGCGGCTTGGAACACGGCAACCGCGGTCTGTGTCCTTCACTGTCCAGGTCGTGTGAAGCAAGAGCCGGGTCGCGTGATGCAATAGTCGGGTCCCATGAAGCAATTCGCGGGTCCAATGCGCCGACCCGCGTCGTGCGTCATGCACGATCCGGGTCGTGGAATGCACTGCGGGCCGTGAAGACTTCGACCCCCGGGTCGTTGAAAGCACACCGAGGGTCGAAACACCGGACCCGCGGGTCGGAGACCGCGACCCGCGGGTCAGACGAGCGGACCCCCGGGTCGAATCCGGCAAATCCGGCAGCCTGTGACTTACCCCGGGTTGGGAGAGGGGCACGATCCGTGGATTGCCAAAGATTCCTGTAGAATGGCAAAGGAGGTCCGATGGAAGCGACTCTGGACAAATTCGGCAGGATCGTCATCCCCAAGCAGGTGAGGGACGACCTCGGCCTTTTCCCGGGCTCGGTGCTGAGGATCGAGGAACGAAATGAGGAGATCGTCCTGAAGCCGGTGGCAGAGACCTCGCCTTTGGTTCTCAAGGACGGGGTGCTCGTCTTCACCGGCGAGGTGGAAGGAGATTTCGAAGCGCTGCTTCGGCGCAATCGAGATGAACGGTCCAGAAAGTTGGCGGGCTCGGAGTGAGAGTCCTTTTCGATACCTCTGTCCTGGTCGCGGCCATGGTCGAGGCTCATCCTCGACACTCTGGAGCAGCTTCCTGGCTGAAACGCGCCAAGGCCGGAGACATCGAGTTCCTCACGTCGAACCACAGCCTGGCTGAGCTCTACTCTGTCCTCAGCACTTTTCCTTCGAAACCGCGACTCTCTCCGGCGGATGCGTGGCGGCTGGTACAGGAGAACGTGGTTGATTCAGCCCATCTCGTCACCCTGTCGACCGCCGATTACTCCGCGACTCTCCAGCGAGTGTCGGAGATGGGCTTATCTGGAGGAGTGATCTACGATGCGCTCATCGCCCGGGCGGCCGAGAAGGGGGGAGCCGAGCGGCTTCTGACGTTGAACCAGGCGGACTTCCGGAGGGTCTGGCCCGAAGGCCAGTCGATCCTACTTGCCCCCTGATCCGCTTCAGAGAGCCTACCCCCGCCGCACCCCCGGCAGCCCCACGCCCGGGGCCGGGCGTTCGCGCAGCACCTCGCGGCGGAAGACGAACAGCTCGGCGGGGCGGCCGCCGGTCTGGACGTCCTGGCGGCCGGTGCCCTCGACGAGGCCGGCGTTCTCCACCAGACGGCGGAAGTTCTGCTTGTGCAGCCGCACGCCGGCCAGCGCCTCGACGACCCGCTGGAGCTGGAGCAGCGTAAAGGTGGGCGGGAGGAGCTCGAAGACGACCGGCCGGTACTTGAGCTTGCCCCGCAGCCGGCCGAGGGCGGTGGCGAGGATACGCCGGTGGTCGAGCGCCATGGAGCGGCCGGGCAGCAGCTCCGGCATCTCCGCGGGGGCCGGCCGCCGCTCCTCGGCGGCGCCGCCGGTCGCGGCGTGGTCCCGCCAGGCTTCCGGGACGAGGTAGGCCTCATAGAGCAGCTCGTAACGCTCGAGGACCCGCTCGCCGTCCCAGCCGACCCCGCCGAGGCCGAAGACGATGTCCACCCGCTGCCGCCGCTCCCGCCGCAGGATGGGATCGGGAGCGGCCCGCACCCAGGAGTCGAGGGCGGGAGCGATCGCGCGATCGATCACCTCCGGCCGGCCGGAGCGCCAGTCTTCCCAGGGGAAGAACTCGTACCAGTCGATCCAGCGAGCCTCGCGGTGCACGGTGACCTCGCGCACCAGCGCCAGATAGGCGACCGAGACGCCGCGGGCATCCCCCCGGGTCTCGACGGGATCGCGATAACGGTCGCCGAAGGTGTAGAGCTGCTCGACGTAGCCGAGCTCGAAGGCGGTCTGCTCGCGCACCCACCGGCGCAGGCCGAGATCGAGGGTGCGGTCGGTCTCGGGCTCCAGCGGACCGAAGGGGAGCGCGACCTCGGGAGTCGCGGAGAGGCTGACGGTGAGGATGCGGGGGACCTCCTCGGTGACCGCCACGATCACCGCGTTGAGGCCGAGGTTGACCCTCACCCTCCGCCCGCCCCCAGCTCGCGGTCGAACACCGCGGCGAAGTGCCGGGCATACACCGCGGCGATCTCAGGGATCGCCGGGGCCTTTCCCGTGAGCCGCTCGATCGAGGTCATGCGGACCGCGTGGAGACCGCAGGGGATGATCCCCGTGAAGTAGGAGAGGTCGGTCGAGACGTTGAGCGCGAAGCCGTGGGTGGTGATCCACCGCGAGAGATGGACGCCGATCGAGGCGATCTTCTCGCCGCCGGTCCAGACCCCGATGAGCGCCTGTTCCTCGCCCGGCTCGGCCGCGACGCCGTACTCGGCGAGGGTGCGGATCAGCGTCTCCTGGAGGTCGCGCACGTAGCGGCGGACGTCCCGCCGGTCCGGGCTCAGGTTGAGGATGGGATAGCCCACGAGCTGACCGGGGCCGTGGTAGGTGACCTGGCCGCCGCGGTCGCACTCGGCGATCTCGACGCCGCGCGCCGCCAGCCATTCGGGCGCCGCCAGCACGTCCGCGCCGCTGGCGTTGCGCCCCAGGGTGTAGACGTGCGGATGCTCGAGCAGGAAGAGACGCTCCGGCCCCTCGCCGCTCTTCACGGCCGCGCGCGCCGCGTGCTGCAGCTCAACCGCCGCCGCGTAGGGGACGCGGCCGAGGAGCTCCCAATGGACGGGCCGGCGGGCTTCCTGCATGTTCCCGATTGTAGCGGAGACGACACGCTCGCCGTTTCAGGAAAGCGGATAAGATAGCCGCGCTCTGGCGGGGAGGGGACATGGAGAGAATCGTCACAGCCATTCTCGGAGGCGGCCAGGGATCGCGCCTCTGGCCACTCACCCGCGACCGGGCCAAGCCCGCCGTGCCGGTGGGCGGCAAGTTCCGGCTCATCGACATCCCGATCAGCAACAGCCTGCACGCGGGGATCGACCGGATCTTCGTCATCACCCAGTTCAACAGCGCCAGCCTCCACCGGCACATCTCCCAAACCTACCGGTTCAGCGCCTTCAGCTACGGCTACGTCAACATCCTGGCCGCCGAGCAGACGATCGAGAACCGCGACTGGTTCCAGGGGACGGCCGACGCCGTGCGCCAGACCCTCCCCCGGCTGCTGGAGGAGAACCCCAACGCGGTCCTGATCCTCTCGGGCGACCAGCTCTACCTGATGAACATCGGGAACTTCGTGCGCACCCACCGCGAGCTCGGCGCGGACCTGACGATCGCCGTCAAGCTCGTCACCCGCGAGGAGGCCTCGGGATTCGGCATTCTGCGCCTCGATTCCACGGGCCGGATCGTCGAGTTCGTGGAGAAGCCGAAGGAGGCCGCGCAGCTCGACGCCATCGAGCTCGACGAGCAGACCCGGGAGGTGCTCGGCGCCCCGGCGGGATCGGGCTCCTTCCTCGCCAGCATGGGCATCTACATCTTCCGTCCCGAGGTGCTGAGCGAGCTGCTGGTGGGGACTTCCACCGTGGACTTCGGGCGCGAGGTGATCCCCCAGGCCCTCGGCCAGTACAAGGTGATGGCCTTCCCGCACGACGGCTACTGGGCCGACATCGGCACCATTCCGAGCTTCCACCAAGCGAACCTCGATCTCACGCTGCCGCTGCCGCCGCTCAACCTCTACGACCCGGAGCTGCGGATCTTCACCCATCCCCGGTTCCTGCCGGGCACCAAGGTCAACGAGTGCTCGGTGCGCTACTCGATCCTCAGCGAGGGGAGCATCCTCTCCGGCAGCCACATCGCCGACTCGATCATCGGCATCCGCTCCGTGGTGCGCGCGGGCTCGGTGATCGAGCGCTCGATCGTGATGGGCGCCAACACCTGGGAGACTCTTCCCCCGGACAGCGACCTGATCCCGATCGGCATCGGCCAGGACTGCACGGTGCGCAACGCCATCATCGACTTCAACGCCCGCATCGGCGACGGCTGCAAGCTGATCAATCCGGACGGCCTGATCGACTTCGACGGCGAGAACTACTCCATCCGCGACGGCATCATCGTCGTCCACAAGAACGCGGTGATCCCTCCGGGGACCACGATCTGAAACGTGCCTGACGTGGCGTCGTTGCGAATCCTCCAGCTCGCGGCCGAGACGACGCCGTTCGCCAAGACGGGCGGCCTCGGCGACGTGGTCGCCGGCCTCTCGCGCTTCCTCGGCAGGGCGGGTCACGACGTGCGGATCGTGCTGCCTTTTTACCCCAACCTGGCGGCCGAGCTGGCGACCGAGGGAACCCGGTACGTGCCGGTCGACTTCATCCGCGACGTGCCGGTCCGGCTCGGCCCTCACCACTTCACCTACACGGCGCGGACCACGCTGCTGCCCGGCAGCGACGTCGCCGTCTACTTCATCGACTGCCCGGCCCTGTTCGGCCACGGCGGGATCTATCACGGAGACCGGGACGACTCCCTGCGCTTCGGGATGCTCACGGTGGCGGCCTTCGAGTGCGCCCAGCGGATGGGCTGGTCGCCCGACGTCGTGCACTGCCACGACTGGCACACCGCGCTGGCGCCGGTCTACCGCCGGGCCCTCTTCGACTGGGACGGTCTCTTCAAGAAGACGCGGACGGTGCTGACGATCCACAACCTCGGGTTCCGGGGAATCGTCGATCTGGAGCGCGTGGCCGACCTGGGGCTGGAGCCCCACCGGCACCTGCTGGACCTCTCGGCGGGGCACCTCAACTTCATGAAAAACGGGATCCTCCAGGCGGACGCGCTGACCGCCGTCAGCCGCACCTACGGCCGCGAGATCCGGACACCCGAGCTGGGCTTCGGCCTCGACGGCCTGCTGCGCTCCCGGAGCGACCGCCTGTTCGGCATCGTCAACGGCGTGGACTACGGGGACTGGAGCCCGGAGAGCGATCCCCACCTCTTCTACCACTATTCGGCGGAGGACCTCGCCGGCAAGCGGAACTGCAAGCGGTCCCTGCTGCGGGAGGTCGGCCTGGACGAGCGCACGGCGGCGCCGGTGGTGGGCGTGGTCTCCCGGCTGACGCCGCAGAAGGGTTTCGACCTCTGTTTCGAGACGCTTCCGGCGTTCCTCGCCCAGCGCGACATGCGCCTGGTGGCGCTCGGCAGCGGCGAGCCGCGCTACGAGGAGCTCTTCCAGTCGCTGGCGCGGAGCTTCCCCGGCAAGGCCTGGTTCTACCGCGGCTACAACGAGAAGCTCGCCCACCAGATCGAGGCGGGGGCGGACATCTTCCTGATGCCGTCGAAGTTCGAGCCGTGCGGCCTCAACCAGATGTACAGCCTGCGCTACGGCACGCCGCCGGTGGTGCACAAGACGGGCGGGCTGGCGGACACGGTGGAGCCCTTCGACCCCGCCACCGGCCAGGGCACCGGCTTCGTCTTCGAGCACTTCAATCCCCTCGGCCTCGGCTGGGCGCTCGATCTCGCCCTCAAGGCCTACCACCACCCCATCCTCTGGCAAAGGCTGATGGTCCGCGGGATGACGCGGGACTTCTCCTGGGACGTGCAGGGGAGGGAGTACGTGGAGCTGTACGAGCGGCTGGCGGGCTAGCCGAAGAGATCCGCGATCGCAAGACTGAAGCCGGGGAGCAACTCTTCGTCGGTAAGGATATCTCCCACCTGGAAGTGCTGGACGTCCGTCAGGGAACGATAAGCGGAGATCCGGCGCTGCTTCGAGTCCAATACCCAGACACGATCGACGCCCGCCGAGAAGTAGTCCTGAAGCTTCTCGGCCAACTCGCCCCGGCGATCACCTGGAGAGAGGACCTCCACGACGATCTCCGGCGCGACGTTGAGATAACCCTCCGGCCTGTACCGGGCCCAGCGCTCTTTCGAGATAAACACGACGTCTGCGGCCCGAACCGTATCCGGGTCGCGCCGGATGTAGATGCCCACCTCTCCGGTCAGGACTTCGCCTCGCTGGCTGCTCTCCACGAACGTCGAGAGACGGGTCGTCAGTCTGGCTTCCGCCCTTCCATGGATTCCTCCTGTCGGCGACAAAGGCACGATCCTCCCATTCACCAACTCGCACGGCTCAAGGTCGGGCCGGAGGAAGAGCTCCTCGCCCGACATCAGAATTTCCCGAGAATCCTTGAGGACCGCCATCTCAGATCACCTCACACGAATTATAGCGTATTCCGGGAACTCCTCACTCCCGCGTCCGGAACCATCCGGTCAGGCTGACCCGCTCCCGGGTCGCCGGCAGGACCTCATGATAGATGCTCCCGCTGAGAAAAATTGCGAAATTTCCACCGGCCGGGAGGACGTCGCGGTGCCCCGTGTCCTCCTCGGGCCCATCGTAGAGCCGGAGCTGGCCGCCGTCCTCGGCCATCCAGTCCTCGTTGAGGTAGAGAATGGTGGAGACCACCCTGTGGCCCGCGTTCTGGAACCGGTCGAGGTGCTTCTTGTAGGAGGCGCCGGGCGGGTAGACGGCGAGGTGCCCCTCGAAGCTGAACAGGCCCAGGTAGAGGGATTGGTTGATGGCGAGGCGCAGGCGCTCGAGCTGGTCGAGATACCGGCGCTGGGCCTCGGTATAGGGCTCCTCCAGCCAGAGGATGCGGTCGCTGCGGATCTCGGGGCGGACCCCGAATTCGGCACCCGCCCCGACGCCTGCCTGCCGGAAGGCGCCGGTCCGCCAGAGCTCGAAGGCCTCCTCGCGCAACGCCCGGACCTCCGCGGGCGCGAGGAAATCGGCCTGTATGGAGCGGCCGCTCTCCGCCAAGTCTTCGACGATTCGCTCCAGATCGGCCATCGGCCGGGCCTCCGGGTTATCGCACCCCGTTGGGGCGCGGGTAGGTGATGCCGGCGGAGGATTGCGTAGGTCCGTAGGGTGCGCTGTGCGCACCACCACCGCCCTGGTGCGCACAGCGCACCCTACGCAGACCGTCACTTCTGCATTGGCAGGGAGCTAACCCTTGAAAAGATCCGCAACCGCCAGACGGAATCCCGGGAGCAGCTCCTCGTCGGAAAGGACGTCGCCCACCTTGAATTGCCGGACCTCCGTCATCGATCGATGGGCGAGAATGCACGGCAGCTTCGAATCGACAACCCAGACGCGGTCCACGCCGATCGAGAAATAATCATTTATCTTCGCCATGACGTCGCTTCGCCGGTCGGTCGGCGACAAGACTTCGACCACGAGCTCCGGAGCGATATCGAAGTAGGTGGAGGTCTTCCATCTCGCATATCGCTCATGCGAGACGTAGATCAGGTCGGCGGCCCGGATCGTGTCGGGATTCCGACGAATATAGAGTCCTACCTCTCCGCCGAAGACCCGGCCACGCCCTGAAGAGCGAGCCCAGGCCCGCAGCTCACTTCCCAGGTCCAGCTCGATCTCGCCATGCTCAGGTCTCGTCGGCGGCAAAGGCACGATCCTCCCGTCCACCAGCTCGCAAGGGCCGAGATCCGGGTATCGGGAGAGCTCCTCACCGGTGATCAACCTCTCCTCGCCGTCCTTCAGCAGAGCCATAGAACCACCTCGCCCCCGTAGTGTACCAAAGTCCCCGTATCGCAAAGACACGACGAGCCCGGGTCGCCCCGGGCTCGTTCGCGGACAGCAAGGTTGGGCTCGTGTCGCTTACACGTACGCTTCGAGCTCGGTCCAGGTGTCCTGCTCGAGGACCTTCTTGAGGTCGATCATGAAGCGGTCGGCATCCGCGCCGTCCACCAGCCGGTGGTCGTAGGAGATGCTGAAGTAGGACATGGTCTTGATGACGATGGCGTCGTTGCCGTCCGCGTCCTCGACCACGATGGGCCGCTTCTCGATGGCGCCGATGCCGAGGATCGCCACCTGCGGCTGGTTGATGACCGGGGTGCCGAAGAGGCTGCCGAAGACGCCCGGATTGGTGACGGTGAAGGTGCCGCCCTGCGTCTCCTCGGGCTTCAGCTTCTTGGTCCGCGCCCGGTCCGCCAGGTCGTTGGCGGTCTTGGCGAGACCGACGAGGCTGAGCTGGTCCGCCTTGCGGATCACCGGCACGATCAGGCCGCGGCCGGGCAGGTCCACCGCCATGCCGATGTTGATGTCCTTTTTGTAGACGATGTTGGTGCCGTCGATCGAGGCGTTGACGTTGCGGTGGGCCTTGAGGGCCGTGGCGACCGCCTTGAAGATGAACGGCATGAAGGTGAGCTTGGTGCCCTCCTTCTTGAAGAAGCCGTCGCGGGCGCGGAGCCGGGCCTTGTTCACCTTCGACATGTCGAGGTGGAAGAGGGTGGTCACGTGCGCCGAGGTGGCCTTGGAGTAGACCATGTGGGCCGCCGTGATCTGCCGCATCTTCGACATCGGCTCGATCTCGACGTTCTCCCCCTCGGTGTAGGCCGGCACGTGGAAGCCGGCCGGGAGCGGACGCTGGCCGGCGGGAGCTGCCGCGGGAGCGGAGGCCGGCGCCGGAGCGGCGGGCCGCGCCTGGGCCGGAGCGGGAGCCGCCGGAGCGGGAGCCGTCTTGCGCTGCTCCAGGTGGCCGAGGATGTCCTCCTTGGTCACGCGGCCATGGGCGCCGGTGCCCTGGACGTCCTCGAGATTGACCCCTTCCTTGGCGGCGATGTTGCGCACCAGCGGGCTGGAGAACTTCCGCAGCCGCTCGTCGAGGTCGGTCTCGCCAGCCTCGATGGTCTTCGCCTGGGCGGTGTCGCCGGAATCCCGGCGGACCTCCTGCCGCTCCTCGGCTTCGGTCGCCTGCTCCGCGGCCTCGGCGGTCCCGGCCGAGGCGGCGCGGGGCTGCGGCGTGGGATCGGGCGAGGCAACTTTCGGAGCGGCGGCGGCCGCGCCCGTGCCCTCGCGGGCCGTCTCCTCGCGCTTCACCTCGGTCGCCGCCGGAGGCGGTGCCGCGGCGGCGGCCGGAGCGGCGGCGCCGGGCTGGTCGCCCGCCTCGCCGATCGTGGCGACCACCTGGTTGACGGGGACGGTCTCCCCTTCCTTGTTGCGGATCTCGAGCAGCGTGCCCGCGGCCGGGCTCGGGATCTCGGCGTCCACCTTGTCGGTCGAGATCTCGAACAGCGGCTGATCCCGCTCCACCTTGTCGCCCACCTTCACCAGCCAGCGGGTGATGGTGCCCTCGGCGATCGACTCTCCCATCTGGGGCATCACGACGTCCGTAGCCATAAAATCTCCCGTATCTCGATTCCGGTATCTTCCGTGTTGAGGGTGTCAGTAGCTGGCCAGCTCGCGGACCCTGGCGACGAGCTTGTCCACGTTGGGCAAGTAGGCCTCTTCGAGCGTCGGGCTGTAGGGGACCGGCGTGTCGGGACAGCAGAGCCGGTGGACCGGCCCGTCCAGCCACTCGAAGGCGTGTTGCGAGATCCGCGCCGCCACCTCTCCGGCCACCGAGCCGGTGGTCTGCTCCTCGGTGAGGACGATCGCCCGGCTGGTCTTGCGGACGGTGGCGAGGATGGCTTCCTGGTCGAGGGGCTTGAGCGTCCGCAGATCGAGGATTTCGAGGTCGATCCCGTCGGCTTCGAGGCGCCCGGCGGCCTCCAGCGCCACGTGCAGCATAGCACCGTAGGTGATCACCGACAGGTCGCGCCCCTCGCGCGCCAGCCGCGCCTCGCCGATCGTGACCAGGCCGTCGCCGGCGGGTAGGTCGTCCTTGAGGCGCCGGTAGAGGTACTTGTGCTCGAAGTAGAGCACCGGGTTGGGATCGCGGATCGCCGCCCTGAGCAGGCCGTAGGCGTCGGCCACGGTGCCCGGCGCCACGATCTTCAGGCCCGGCGTGTGCTGGAAGTACGACTCCGGGTTCTGGCTGTGGTAGGCCGAGCCGTGGACGTTGCCCCCGGCGGGGCCGCGCACCACGATCGGCACCGGCTGCCCCCAGCGGTAATGGGAGGGGGCGGCGAAGTTGATGATCTGGTTGAAGGCGCAGGAGATGAAGTCGATGAACTGCATCTCCACCACCGGCAGCAGGCCCATCATGGAGGCGCCGATGGCGCACCCCACCATTGCCGACTCGCTGATCGGGGTGTCGACGATCCGGCCCGGGCCGAACCGGTCGAGGAAGCCGGCGGTGACGCGGAAGGCGCCGCCGTAGGTGCCGATGTCCTGGCCGAGCATGAACACCCGCTCGTCCTGCTCCATCTCGTCCCACAACGCCTGGCGGACCGCTTCGAGGTAGGTGACGGTGGCCATCAGGCGTAGACCCCCTCGAACGCCCGTTCCGGCGGCGGCATGGGAGAGGCGAGGGCGAAGTCGACCTCCTCGTTGAGCCGGGCGTCGATCTTCGCCGCGATCGCCTTCAGATCGTCGTCGGCGGCGAGGCCGTTGCCGAGCAGATGCCGCTCGAAGCGCTCGATCGGATCCTTCAGCTTCCACTCCTCGAACTGCTCCTTGGGCACGTAGCCGGCGTCGTCGTGCTCGGCGTGCCCCTTCATGCGGAAGGTCTTGGACTCGATCAGCGTCGGGCCGCCGCCGGCGCGCGCCCGCTCGACGGCCCTTTTGGTGACCTCGTAGACGGCGAGCACGTCATTGCCGTCCACCACCTCGCCGGGGATGCCGTAAGCGGCGGCCCGCGTGGCGATGTTCTTGATCCGCATCTGCCGCGGCGTCGGCGTCGAGTAGGCCCAGCCGTTGTTCTCGGCCACCAGCACGAAGGGCACCTGGAGCACGGCGGCGAGGTTCAGCCCCTCGTGGAAGTCGCCGGTCGAGGTGCCGCCGTCGCCGATGTAGGTCAGCGCCACCAGGTCCTTGCCCTGCATCTTGCCGGCGAGGGCGACGCCGGCCATCACCGGGATCACGGCGCCGAGCATCGAGATCGGCGCCACCAGGCCGCGCTTGAGGTCGCCGAAGTGGGTGTTGCCGTCCTTGCCGCCGGTGGGGCTGTCGCTCTTGGCCATGTACTGCATCATGACCTCGCGCGGCTCGACGCCGCGCACCAGCATCGAGCCGAGGTTGCGGATGAGCGGGCCCATCACGTCCTGCGGCTCGAGGGCGTAGGCGGTGCCGACGGCGGTCGCCTCCTGGCCGCGGCTGGAGTAGAGGCCGCCCACCACCTTGCCCTGCCGGTAGAGGTTGCCCAGGCGGTCTTCCACCATCCGGGTCAGCTTCAAGAAGTGATAGAGCTCGAGCTGGCGCTCGCGCGGCAGGCCGGTCTTCGCCAGCCGCTCCGTCTCCTGGGTGTCGGGGTGCAGCGGACCCCAGCTCTTTCCTGTCTTCGCCATGGTTTCCTTTACATGTGAATCGCCGCGCCGTGGGCGGCGTGGGCGGCTTCCATGACCGCCTCGGACATGGTGGGGTGGGCGTGCATGGTGCGCAGCAGCTCCTCGTCCGTCCCCTCCATCTGCAAGGCCACGCAGGCCTCGGCGATCAGGTCGGTGGCGTGGGCGCCGATGATGTGCACGCCGAGCACCTCGTCGTACTTGGTCTCGCGCACCACCTTGACGAAGCCGGTGGTCTTGCCGATCACCTTCGCCTTGCCGAGCGCGGTGAAGGGGAACTTGCCGACCACGACGTCGTAGCCGCGCTCGCGCGCCTTGGCCTCGGTGAGGCCGACGCTCGCCACCTCGGGATCGCAGTAGGTGCAGGAGGGAACGCGGTCGTAGTTGATCGGCCGCACGGCCAAGCCCGCCATGTGCTCGACGGCGAGGATCCCCTCGGCCGAGGCGACGTGCGCCAGCCATGGGGTGTTGATGACGTCGCCGATCGCGTAGATGTTCGGCACCGCCGTCTGCATGAACGGGTCGACCTTGACGTAGCCACGGTCGAGCTCGATCCCCAGCGCGTCGAGCCCGAGGTTCTCGGTCACCGGCCGGCGGCCGATCGCCACCAGCAGCAGCTCGGCCTCCACGGTGTCGGTCTTGCCGCCCTCGAGCCGCAGGCGGACGCCGTTCTCCGTGCGCTCGACGCCCAGCATCTTGGTGCCGGTCATCACGTCGATGCCGCGCTTGCGCAGCGCCTTCTGCAGCTCGGCCGAGACCTCCTCGTCCTCGATGGGCAGGATGCGGGGGAGCATCTCGATCAGGGTGACCTTGGAGCCGAACGAGGTATAGATCGAGGCGAACTCGGTGCCCACCGCGCCGGCCCCGAGCACCGCGATCGACGCCGGCACCCGCTGGAGCTCCAGGACGTGGTCCGAGTTGAGGACGCGCTCGCCGTCGGTCGGCGCGATGGGGACGTCGCGCGGCACCGAGCCGGTGGCGATCATGATGAACCTGGCGCCGTAGATCTTCTTGCCGTCCGGCCCCTCGACCTCGACCTCGTGGGGGCCGGTGATGCGGCCGGTGCCGTGGATGCCGGTCACCTTGTTCTTCTTGAACAGGAACTCGACCCCCTTGGAGTTGCTGTCGACCACCTTCTGCTTGCGCGCCTGCGCCTTGACGATGTCGAGCGCCGGCGCGGCCACCTCGATGCCCAGGGTGTCCGCCTCGCGGATCTCGTCGAGGACGGACGCCGTGTGCAGCAGCGCCTTGGTGGGGATGCAGCCACGCAGCAGGCAGGTGCCGCCGAACTTGGGATCCCGCTCCACCACCGCCACCTTCATCCCGAGCTGGCCGGCACGGATCCCGGCGACGTAGCCGCCCGGGCCGCTGCCGATGATGATCAGGTCGAACTCTTCTCGCGCCATCGGAATTCTCCGCAACTGGATTCGATTTGAAGTCTGGATGAGATCGGGAACGGAAGGGCCGGGCTCACGCGGGACGTCCCCCGGAGCCCTCGACCGGGACCGCCCGGTAACGGCCGGGCTTCTCCTCCACCAGCCGCCCGAAGGGGACGTCGGGGTCGTGCTCGAAGATGCAGAGCCAGTCCCCCGCCGCCGCGCGGGGCAGCCAGAGCTTCTTGTTCTCGAGAGTCGTCAACGGATACAGGTCGTACCCCATGATCCACGGATAGGGGACGTGCGCCGAGGTCGGGATCAGGTCGGCCCAGTAGACCGCCTTGCGCTCTTCCCCACCATCGATCAGAACGATGCACATGTCCGCGTTATGCCCGGGGGTGCGGATCGCCCGGACTCCCGGGATCGGCTCCGCCTCGTCGCCGAACAGCTCGGCGACGCCGGCCGCGAGCAGCGGCTCCCAGTTCTGCGTGAAGTAGCTGGCGCGGTCGCGCTCGTTGGGCTGCCGGCCGTGCTCCACCTCTCCCCGCTGCAGCCAGTAGCGCGCCCTGGGAAAGGTGGGTACGATCCGGCCGCCGGGACCATCCGGCGCGTGGGTGTTCCAGCCGCAATGGTCGAAATGGAGATGGGAGAGGAGAACATGGGTGACGTCGCCCAGCTCGTAGCCCGCCCGGCGGATCGCCTCCGGCAGCCGCACGGCCGCCGGGTCCATGGCGTAGATCGCCTCGAAGCGGGGGTTGTGCTTGTCGCCGATGCCGGCGTCGATCAGCAGGAGATCGCCGCCGCGCTTCACCAGCAGGCAGTTGGTGCCCATGCGGATGCGGTTGAGCTCGTCCGGCGGCGCCGCCGTCTCCCACAGCGTGCGCGGCACGACGCCGAACATGGCGCCGCCGTCCAATCGGAACTCCCCGTCGCTGACCCGCGTCAGCTCGAAATCACCCAGCTCCATACGGCCGGGAAGTCTATCTGAAGACCTTCCCCCCTGTCCCTATCCAGGATAGCCTTCCGACACTTTTCCGAGGAACGAGGAATGATCCCGAGACAGCGCAATCGATCGATCGTGGCCGCCGGCCTCTGCCTGCTGATGGCCCTGCCGGCCGTCACCGCCGTCACCGCCGCCACTGCCGCCACTGCCGCAGCCGGTGCCGACTCTTCCCAACGCACGCTGGAGCAGATCATGAGCGAGCCCGACTGGATCGGGAACCCGCCCGAGGACCCCTACTGGTCGGACGACGGCCGCTCGATCTACTACGAGCGGCAGCGGGAGGGGATCGGGCCCCAGCGCAAAGACCTGTACCGCGTCGATCTCTCCACCGGCGCCGCCGGCAAGCCGGTGCTCGTCGATCCCGCCCAGCGCTCCCGAGCCGACGCCAGGGGGGAGCGCAACCTCCAGCGGACGCGGAAGGTCTACGTCCTGAAAGGGGACGTCTTCGCCAAGGACCTGCGGACGGGCGAGGTGCGGCAGATCACGCGCACGGACGACGTCGAGGCCGATCCGCACTTCCTGGCCGACGGCAGGCGGATCTGGTTCCACCGCGGCACCGACGTCTTCGTCTACGACCTCGAGTCGGGCCTGCTCTCCCAGCCCGCGGCGCTGAAGCTGGACAAGGACCCGCTGGAGAAGGAGCCGTCGATCCTGGCCGAGGATCAGACCCGCCTGTTCGACGTGATCCGGCAGAAGCAGGACAAGGAGAAGCGCGACCGCGAGGAGGACCGGACCCTGGAGAAGGCCGATCCCACCCGGACGCCGCTCCCCTGGTACCTGGGCAAGAAGGTCAAGATCGAGATCACCTCCCTCTCCCCGTCCGGCGACTGGCTGGCGGTCGTCACCGCCCCGAAGGAGGAGGGCGACGCCAAGCCGGCGAAGCTCCCCATGTACGTGACCGAGAGCGGCAACGTCGAGACCCGGGACGTGCGCGCCAAGGTGGGCGCCGAGAAGCCGGTGCCCCACTCGGTGATGCTGCTCGACCTGCGGAAGCACGAGCGGCACGACCTCGATCTGTCCGTGCTGCCGGGCGTCAAGGACGATCCCCTGAAGGCGTTGCGCGAGTCCGCCAAGGCGCTGCTGGCCGCGCGGCGGAAGGCGGCCGGCCAGCCGGAGGCCGACAAGAGCAAGGAGCCCGAGAAGGACAAGGACAAAGACAAGCCGCCCGCGGCGCGCCCGCTCGAGGTCGGCGGGCTCGCCTGGTCGGACGACGGCCGGCAGCTCGCCCTGGAGCTCCGCGCCCGCGACAACAAGGACCGCTGGCTCGCCCTCTGGGACGCCGCCGGCGGCCGGCTCACCCCCCGCCACCGGCTGACCGACGCCGCCTGGATCAACTGGGACTTCAACGACTTCGGCTGGCTGCCGGACAACGAGACGCTCTGGTTCCTCTCCGAGGAGAGCGGCTATTCGCAGCTCTACCGGCTCGCCACCCGTACGGGCGACATCCGGCGGCTGACTCCCGAGGGACGCTACGAGGTCTCCCAGCCGCGCCGGAGCTGGGACGGCCGGTATCTCTACTACACGGCCAACCACGAGCATCCGGGCAAGTACGACGTCTGGCGCGTCGAGGTCGCCACCGGCCGGGCGGAGCAGCTCACCCGGCTCGGCGCCGCCCTGACCCACGCCGTGCCGTCGCCCGACGAGAGCCAGCTCCTGATCCTCGACTCCTGGATCACCCGGCCGGACGAGGTCTTCGTGCAGGCCAACCGCCCGGGCGCCGAGGCGCGGCAGGTGACCCACACGCGCACCCCCGAGTTCCTGGCGCAGGAGTGGAACCTGCCCGAGATCCTCCCCATCCCCTCGACGCACGGCGCCGGCCCGATCTACGCGCGGATCTACACGCCGAAGGATTTCGATCCGGCGCGCAAGGTCCCGGCGGCGGTGTTCGTCCACGGCGCCGGCTATCTCCAGGAGGTCACCTACGGCTGGTCGAACTACTTCCACGAGTTCATGTTCAACGACTTCCTGACCCGTCACGGCTACGTGGTGCTCGACATGGACTACCGGGCCTCGGCGGGCTACGGCCGCGACTGGCGCACGGCGATCTACCGCCAGATGGGTCACCCGGAGCTCGAGGACCTGCAGGACGGCGTCGCCTGGCTGGCGCAGCACAAGAACGTCGATCCCGCGCGGGTCGGCGTCTACGGCGGCTCCTACGGCGGCTTCCTCACCTACATGGCCCTGTTCCGCCAGCCCGACCTCTTCGCCGCCGGCGCGGCCCTGCGGCCGGTCTCCGACTGGGAGCACTACAACGAGGGCTACACCGCCGACATCCTCAACCGCCCCGAGGTCGATCCGGAGGCGTATGAGAAGAGCTCGCCCATCGAGTACGCGGCGGGGCTGCAGAAGCCGCTGCTGATCTGCGACGGGATGCAGGACCAGAACGTCTTCTTCCAGGACAACGTGCGGCTGGTCCAGCGCCTGATCGAGCTCAAGAAGGAGAATTTCGAGATGGCCGTCTATCCGGTCGAGGATCACGGCTTCGTCCAGCCCACGAGCTGGCTCGACGAGTACCGGCGGATCTTCAAGCTGTTCGAGACGAATTTGAAGTAGGGCCTGGCACCTGCCTTGCTCTAGCCGTGCGGGAGGAGGATTCACATGGCTAGAGCGTCCAGCAGCACCTTCGCGCAGGTGGGAAAGGGCACGGCCTCGGCCGCGCTCCGCAGTCCGTGGATGGAGCGGCTGGCCCGCATCGGCTACGCGGCCCGGGGAATCGTCTACGCCATCGTCGGTCTGCTGGCCGTGCAGGCGGCGCTGGGCGCCCGGTCGCGCCCCACCGACACCCGCGGCGCGCTCCAGGCGGTCGCGGCGCAGAGCAGGCCGCTGCTCTGGCTGCTCGCCGTGGGCCTGTTCGGCTACGCGCTGTGGCGGATCGTCCAGGGGCTCCTCGACCGCGAGAACAAGGGGAGCGGGGCGAAGGGCCTGGCCCAGCGGGCCGGCCGGGTGTTCACCGGCCTGATCTACGGCGGTCTGGGTCTCGCCGCCGTACGGATCGCCCAGGGGGCCCATGGCGCCTCCGTCTCCGGTGGACAGGGATACCGGGAATGGACGGCGAAGCTGATGTCCGAGCCGTTCGGCCGCTGGCTGGTGGCCGCCGTGGGGATCGGGGTGATCGCCGGCGGCCTGTTCCAGATCTGGCGCGGCTGGGCCGAGAAGTTCCGCAAGGAGATCCGCCTCCAGGAGATGGACGCCACCGAGAAGAAGCTGGCGATCCACGCCGGCAAGCTGGGCCTGATCGCCCGCGGCGTCGTCTTCCTGGTCTCGGGCTGGTTCCTGCTCCAGGCCGCCCTGCGCTTCGATCCCAGCCAGGCGCGGGGCTTGGCCGGAGCGCTCGCGGCGCTGGCGGGGCAGCCTCACGGCGCGTTCCTCCTCGGCCTGGTCGCCGTGGGGCTCGTCGCCTTCGGCGCCTACTCCCTGCTGCTCGCCCGCTACGGGCGGATCGTGGTCTGACGCTCCCTGCCCCGCGACACGGTGTAAGATCTCTCCGGACCTTTCCAGTTCGCGATCTTTACCGCCGTCCTGCCCGGGGCCGGGAGATGGTTGATCCAGACGACGCCAGAATCAGCGACGAGACGTTGATCGGCCGGACCGCGGCGGGAGATCCCGCCGCCTTCGGCCGTCTGGTCCGCCGGCATCAGGCCGCGGTCTACCGGTTCGCGCAGGCGGCGGCTCCGGACGGCGAGGCCGAGGCGGTGCTGTGCGAGGCGTTCCGCACCGCCTGGCGCGTCGCGCCCCGCTACCGGGACGAGCCCTCCGCCCGCCCCTGGCTCTTCGCGCTGGCCCGGCAGGCGATCGAGCGCAGACATCTCCGGGCCTACCGCGAGGCCGATTTCACCCCCTTGAGCGAGCTGGCGCGGGCCGCCGGCTGGGGCGATCCCACTGTCCCTCCGGCGGAGGGTCAAGCCGTCGAGGCGGCCTTCGTGGCGCTGCTCCCGGAGGACCGCGAGATCCTCACCCTCTGCGACCGCGAATACTTCACCGTCAACGAGGCCGCGCGGGTGACCGACCGCACTGAGACGGCCGTGCGCACGCTCCTCCACCGGGCGCGCCTGCGGCTGATGGCCCGGCTCCGGGAGAACACCGTTGAGGCCCTGGCGGACGGCGAGCGGATCGTCGCCGGTCTCCACTGCGGCGAGGTGCTGGCGGACCTCACCGAGCATCTCGACGGGCGACTGGGCCGGGAGCGGGCGCAGGGGATCGGCGAGCACCTCGAAGGCTGCGAGCGCTGCCGCCGCTTCGCCGACGAGATCGCCGCCGCCGTCTGCGCCCTGCGGGAGCTGCCGGACGCGCCGCTCGACCCGGCGATCGAATCGCGCCTGCTCGCCGGTCTCGAGATCGCCGATGCCTGACGGAGATCTCGGGATCCGCGCCGCATCGCCCCTGGACGCGCCGGCGATCGTCGACCTCCAGCTCCGCATGGCCCGCGAGACCGAGGCGCTGGAGCTCGACCGCGGTACCGTCGACCGCGGCGTCGGCGCCGTCTTCGCCGATCCCGCCAAGGGGGCCTACTGGGTGGCCGAGCGGGACGGCTCGATCGTTGGAGCCCTGCTCACCACCCCCGAGTGGAGCGACTGGCGCGACGGCGTCGTGCTCTGGATCCAGTCCGTCTACGTCGTCCCCGAGGAGCGCGGCCGGGGGGTCTACCGCGCCCTCTACGAGCGGGTGAAACGCCAGGTGGTGGAATCGCCCGGTCTCAAGGGGATCCGGCTCTACGTGGACAGGCGCAACGCCGCCGCGCAGCGGGTCTACGAGCGGCTGGGCATGAGCCGCGAGCACTACGAGACGTTCGAGTGGATGAAATAGGCGTCCCTATAACAGCGTGATCCACCGGTCACGCACCCCGAGCCGGCCGTCCTGGGCCGCCCACTGGAAGACGCGGTCCATCCGCTCGCGGATGGCGGGGGTCACCTGGCCGTAGCCCAGGTAGGCCGCGAGGGCGCGGACGACCTCGTCCTTCCTGGACTCGACGCCCCGGATCATCAGCCGTTCGACGGTCGCCATCAGGAAGCCGTAGTCGTAACGTCCGAACTGCGGGGTCACTCCGGTCAGCAGATCCCCCTTGCGGGCGACGATCCGCCGCGTCAGGGCGATCTCCAGGTGCCTCTCCAGCCAGGCCCGCACGCTCTTGCCGAACCGCGGGCTGCCCAGCCGGACCGCCACCCGCCGGATCAGGTCCTCCCGCGTCATCTCCCCGGCGCCCCAGCAGGCCTGGCGGATGGCGGCGAGCACCCGCTCGGCCACGTCCTCCTCCACTTCGCGCGCCTCGTGCGTCAATGCGCCGTCCCCCGGCGCCACCAGCCGCTCGGCGGCGATGCGCTCCAGCAGGTCGGAGGCCGGCTCAAAGCCTCTCCCTTCCCCGCGCGCGATCTCGGCTTCGGTCGGCACCAGCTCGCCGCGCAGCGCCCGGGCGAGGATGGTCCGCCACAGGTTCTCCGCCCGCGCCGCCGCCACGGCCACGCGCCGCTCGACTGTCTCGGCGAAGGCGAACAGCTCCTCGATCCGCCGCACGATCTCCCGCTGCTCGGCGAGCGGCGGCACCGGCACCGGCATCGTCTGCAAGCGCGAGACGTTGATGTTCGCCTGGCTGACGCTCTCGGTGCGGACGGTGCGCGCCCACTGCCGGCCCCACGGCGAGTTGATCCAGCCGCAGAGATAGCGGCTGTCGACCAGGCGTTCGGCGCACTCGATGCGCACCACGTAGGAGGCGAACACCGCCTCCAGGTCGAGATCGAAGACCGCCGCCTTGCCCACCAGCTCCGGGCTGTTGGTGCGGTTGAAGAGGATGTCGCCGCGCCGCACCCGGAAGGCCGGCACATCCACCGCCTTCACCGGGATGTATTTGAGCTCCGTGGCGTCGATCCGGCCGCCCTGGATGTTGCTCATGCGGAGCATCGCGATGCCGCGGCGGGCGTCCGCGTCCGCCTTGATCGAGAGCCCGTACTGGGTGCGGTGGGCGAGGTCCTGGAGAGCGGCCAGCGACCACCCTTCCGGCACCTCTGGCGCCTCCAGCGGCTCCGGCGCCTCCCAGGCGGCCGGCTCCAGGTTCTTCGGCCGCCGCGGCGACCGACGGTCGAACGCCTCGGCCTCGCAGCAGGCCATCTCCCAGGCCTCGCGGCGCGCCGCGAAGACGTCGCGGAGACGCTCGGTGAGCGGCTCGGACGGGTCCTGGCGGTCGCGCCATTCCGCCGTCAGCTCCCCCGCGTAGGCGGCCGTGAGCACCGACTGGCGGAAGCGGCGCAGAATCTCCGGCAGCCGCGCCAGGCTCTCCCGCGCGCGCTCGACCGGCCCCAGCAGCTCCCGCGCCTTCTCCACGATCCGTCCCTGCTCGGCGCGCGGCGGCAGCGGCAGGATCACTCCCGAGAGGAACTTCGAGAAGTTCAGGTTGCGGATGTTCGTCGTCTGCGTCTGGAGCTCGTCGAGGCCGCCGCAGAGATAGTGCAGGTTGAGCGCGAGATGGACGAAGGCCGGATCGACCTCGCGGTGCACCCGCACCTGCCGGCAGAAGTTGCTGCAGACGAGCGGCGAGTCGGCGCGCCGCAGGGCCTCCTCGTCGATCAGCAGCGCGCGGCCGACCGGCTGGCCGACGCCGCCGCCCGAGATCTCGATCACCAGGTCGCCGCAGGCCAGCCGGCGCTTCCCGAGGCTGGCGGGCTTGATCGCCCGCTCGGGAGCCCGGGTGGCGCGGTCGCGGCCCCAGTCGCGGAACTCCTTGCCGCGGATCACGCGGACCCGCGTCCCCTCCGGAAACTTGGCGATCTCCTCGCCCCAATCGCCGCCGAGCGTGCGCACGACGATCTCCTCGAGGGTCGCCTCCGCCCAACCTTCCGGAAGCTCGCCTTCGCGGCGGCCGATCTCCCAGTCGGAGACGGCGCTCGTCACGATCCCCCCTGGAGCACCCGCGGACGCCTCGGCTCCGCCTCGCTGGTCAGCAGCTCGATCACCGAGGCCAGGTCCTGCATCGCGCTCTCGAGCTCGGCGATGGCGTCGGAGGCGAGCTCCTCGGGCTCGGGCAGATCGTCCTCGAGCGACTCCTCGCGGAGCCATTTGAGGCCGTCGATCTTGAACTCGCGGGCGCGCACCTCGGCGATCGAGAACGACCGCCAGCGGTCCTCGCGGGAGTCCGCCGCCGAGCGCCGGGCCCGGCCGTCGGGATCCACGCCATAGCAGACCTCGAAGGCGGCGAGGTGGGACTGCGTCAGGGGGCGGTCCTTCTTGGTGATGCGCGGCACGTTGGTGCGGGCATCGTAGACCCAGACGGTCTCCGTCGGCCGCCCCTTGGTGAAGAAGACGACGTTCGTCTTGGTCCCGGCGCTGTAGGGGGTGAAGGTGCCGTTGGGCAGCCGCAGCACCGTGTGCAGGTCGCACTCCGCCGTGAGCACCCGGAACACCTCGCCCGCCTGATCGGCGAACAGGCAGTTGTCGGGCACGATCACCGCGGCCCGGCCGCCGGGCTTGAGCAGCGTGATCACGTGCTGGAGAAAGTTGAGCTGCTTGTTCGAGGTCTTCACCGGCAGATCGGCCCGCGCCGGCACCTGGTTGGCCCCCTTGTTGCCGAACGGCGGATTGGTGAGCACCACGTCGAAGCGGCGTTCCTCGGGGATCTCGTAGATCGAGTCGCCGAGCTTGATCTCGGGCTCCAGACCGTGCAGGAAGAGGTTCATCAGCGCCAGCCGCCGCGGGCGC
Source organism: Thermoanaerobaculia bacterium (assembly GCA_036402955.1). GTDB lineage: Bacteria > Acidobacteriota > Thermoanaerobaculia > Multivoradales > UBA5704 > DATARR01. The sequence goes on along the minus strand of DASWRX010000210.1, from coordinate 21,953 downwards.
GGCACCAGCTCCTGGCCGAAGTAGGTGCCGCGGCGCACCCGCGGGTCGAGCGCCCGGCCGGCGCCGTCCTCCCGGCTGGCGGCCAGGAACCACTCGTGCGCCACCACCAGGAAGCCGCCGGTGCCGCACGCCGGATCGCAGATCGCCAGCTCCGGATGGCCGCGCGGATCGGGCTGCACGCAGCGCACGATCGATTGGATCAGCCGGCGCGGCGTGAAGTACTGGCCGGCCCCCTTCTTGCCCTCGCTCGCCGCCTTCTCGAGCAGTCCCTCGAACACCGCGGCCTTGATGTCCACCTCGAGCGCCGTCCACTCCGTCTCATCGATCAGATCGATCAGACGCTTGAGATTCGCCGGATTGTTGAAGCGCGAGATGGCGCCGGTGAAGATGTCGCCGAGCAGCCCCGGCTGCCGCCCCAGCGCGCGCAGCACGGCCGCGTAGTGCAACGCCAGCGACTCGTTCGCGGCGGAGAGCGCCGGCCACGAGCAATCGGTCCGCGGCGCGGCTTCGGCGATCCGGCTAAGATCGATCCCCCTCTCATCCGCCATCTTGAGAAAGAGCAGATATGTGATCTGTTCGATGTAATCGCCGTAATCGATGCCGTCGTGACGCAGCGTGTGACAGAAACCCCAGAACTTCTGGACGACATCGCTCATGCGCTCTTGACCTCGGCTGAGTTGGAAAGCGGATGGAAACGCAACGGGGACGTATCGTAGCCGATCCAGGAGCAATATTGAAGAGCGTGCGCAGAAGTGGGAAATCAAACGGCGATGACAAACTGCATGTTCTTACGGGTTGTTGCGTGTTCCTTCGAAACGCGACAACTCGCCGGAAGTTGCTGCTTTGAGAGTTTTGCGCCGCACGGCCGGGCCGCAAAAGGTTTCATTCGCGGCTGGGGAAACGATGCGGGCAGCCGCGGGGCGCGCGCCCCGCGGCTGCGAAAAGCCGGCGGCTACTTCTGAGCGACCGGAGCGAGCCTGGCGACCAGCCCCTCGAGATCCGAGAGCCGCTTCTCCAGCTCGGCGTTGCGCCGCTGGAGCTCGTCGATCGCCGCCTGCTTCTCGGTGACCTCATGGTGGAGCGCCTGGACGGCGGCCAGGCTGACGCCGGCCGCGTCGAGCGGCGCGATGTGCCGGTCGTCCGGACCGAGGCCGAAGGCGGCCGCGAAGTCCTGGGCCATCGGCCCCAGGTGATGGACCGCCGGCGCGTCCCCCTTGTAGCGCCAGGTGGAGATCGGCAGGCTGTCCACCTTGGCCAGGATCTCCTGCGGCTGCACGTCCAGGATATCCGTCTTGGTGGTGCGGTCCGAGTTCTGGGCCAGCGTGCCCGCGATGGTCAGGTTGCCCGTCGGCCCCAGCGTGAACTCGACACCGGTATTGGACTGGTTGTCGATGATGTAGGCGGTGCTGAACGTGCCGAAGGTCCAGCGCTGGGTGGCGCTGGTGTCCTTGACGACCATGATCACGCCGCCGTTGTTGCGGGCCTCGAAGAGCTCGCGCGCCGTCGTCGTGCCGTTGGTCTCCTCGACGAACTCCTTGGTGGTGCCGTCGCTGCCGGTGACGTGCAGCTTGGTCGAGGGGCTCGCCGTGCCGACGCCCACCTTGCCGCTGGCGCTGATGTCGATGCTGCTCGTCGGCGCCCCCGGGCGGATGCGGAAGGGCAGGCGGGAGCCGCCCGTGACATCGCGGACGAAGAAGTTCGCCTCGTTGCCGGCGACGTCCCAGGTCTGGGCGGTGAAGCCGCCGGAGGCGTCCTGCTCGAAGCGCATGGCCGGGGTGTTGCCGGTGACCACGTGGACGTCGAGCACCGGGGTCGCGGTGCGCAGGCCCAGGCGGCCCGTCGAGTCGACGAACATCGAGTTGGAGGGCGCGCCGGCGGTCAGCGTGAACGGGGTCTTGGAGCCGGTCACGTCGTCGATCGAGAACTTGTTGGCGCCGCCGCTGGCGGAATCGTTGGCGGTGAGCTGCCAGTCGTTCGCCGGGAAGCCGCTCGACGTGCTGGTGTCGTCGAACTTGATGCGGGTGTTGTTCTCCTTGAGCCGTAGGGTGTCGAACCCGAAGCTCTCGTTGTTCACGCAGTCGAGCCCGACGCAGGCGCTCCCCTGGACGATCAGGTCGTCGGCGATCACCTGGTCCTGCTCGCTGAGGCTGATCGACTTCGACTTCGCGGTCGCCCGGGCCGGCGCGGCCGCCCGCTCCTCTTGCCGGCCCGGAGCGACCATGGCGCCGCCCACCACCGCGAAGAATCCGGACTGCACCAGCTCTCCCGCCGGCAGCCGGCCCGACCGCTGCAGCCGCTGGATCGCCGCGGCGTTGCCGGACTCCCGTGCCTTGGCCAGGGCCTGACGCAGCTCTGGATCGACCGGCGGGACCACCCGCAGCTCGTAGGCGTAGGAGCCGTCCGCCCCTCCCCGCGGCACCTCGAAGGCCGGCGCCTGCCCCGCCGCGAACTCCCGGCGGACCACGGCGCCCCCGGGCATCGAGACGGTCAGCACCAGGCGCTCGTAGCTCACCTGGGGCTCCCATTGCACCTGCGACGGCGTGACCTGAACCCGGGCGACCTCCGCCCCATGGGCCGGCAGGCACGGCGCCGCCAGCAATAGAGCCAACATGCAGAGAGACAGCTTCCGCTTAGGCATGACTCCTCCTTTCCCTTGATCGGGCGTTTCGGATCTGTCCTTGTTACCACGATTGGGGATCAAAGGAGAAGGAGAGCGTGGAGCGAAGCCGACTCTTTACATCTTTTTACTTTCCACCATTCTTACGGGTCCGCTGCCGCACCGCTTCGTAGAGCACCGCCGCCGCCGAGGTGGCGATGTTGAGCGAGCCGACCCGGCCGCGCATCGGCAGGCCGATCATGCGGTCGCAGAGCTGGCGGGTGCGGTCGCGCAGACCCTTCTCCTCGCCGCCGAAGCAGAGGACGACCTTGCCGGCGAGATCCACCTCCCAGGGCGGATCGCCGTCGGGATCGGTGCCGTAGACCCAGAACCCGGCGTCCTTCAGGCGCTCGATCTCGACCCCCGAGTTGGTGACGCGCTCGATCTCCAGCCACTCGGTCGCCCCCGCCGAGGTCTTGACGACCGTGGGCGAGACGGGTGCGGCGCCGCGGTCACGGATCATCACCCGGCCCGCCCCCACCCCCTCACAGACGCGGAGCACGGCCCCCAGATTGCGCGGGTCCTGGACGTCTTCCAGCAGCACCACCAGATCCGCGTCCGCGCCCGCCGGCTGCGCCGACCGCGCCGTCTGTATCAGCGTCTGGCCCGCCCGCACCTCGGCCACCATGCCGTTGTGGGCCGGGCCGGCCAGCTCGGCGAGCGCCCGCTCCGGCACCACCGCGAACGGCACCCGGTGGCGCCTGCATGCCTCCTCGATCTCCTCGCGCCGCCGGCCGGCGCGGGACGCGCTCACCAGCACGCGCGCGATCTCGTGCGGCCGGTGGCGCAGGGCCTCGCGGACGGGATGGTAGCCGTAGAGGAACATGGGGATGAGGGCTCCCCTACACCTCCATGATCTGCTGCTCTTTCTTCTGCAGGGCCGTGCCGATCTCGCCGATGTAGCGGTCGTGGAGCTTCTGGACGTCGTCGAGACCGCGGCGCTCGTCGTCCTGGCTGATCTCCTTCTCCTTCTCCTTCTTCTTCAGCTTGTCGTTGCCCTCCCGGCGCGCCTGGCGGACGCCGGTGCGGGCGTGCTCGGCGAGATCGTGGGCCTTCTTGACGATCTCCCGCCGCCGCTCCTCGGTCAGCGGCGGCACCGGGATGCGGATCACCTTGCCGTCGGAGGAGGGGTTCAGCCCCAGGTCGGACTTCATGATCGACCGCTCGATCGCCGCGCTCTGGCTGGGATCGTACGGCTGCGCCACGATCATCGTCGCGTCGGCCACCGACAGGTTGGCGACCTGGTTCAAGGGGACCGGGCTACCGTAGTAGTCGACGGTGAGCCCCTCCAGCAGCGCCAGCGAGGCGCGCCCGGTGCGCAGGTGCTTGAGCTCATGGTGGAAGTGGTCCACCGCGTGCTTCATCTGCGATTCGACTTCCTTGAACAGGTCTTTCATGGTTCAACCCCTGTCGGATCAAAAAGATTTGAAGCTCAGCCGCGAACGATCGAGCCCACCCGCTCGCCGCTGACCACCCGGCGGATGTTGCCGGCGGTCGTCATGTCGAAGATGGCGATCGGAATGCCGTTGTCGCGGCAGAGGCTGATCGCCGCGGTATCCATCACCCGGAGGTCCCGCTCGAGGACCTCCTGATAGGTTACCTCAGTGAGCTTCACGGCGTGCGGATCCTTCTCCGGATCGGCGGTGTAGAGGCCGTCCACCTTGGTCGCCTTGAGCAGGATGTCGGCGTGGATCTCGTTGGCGCGCAGGGCCGCCGCGCTGTCCGTCGTGAAGTACGGATTGCCGGTGCCGGCGGCGAAGATCACCGCCCGCCCCTTCTCCAGGTGGCGCAGGGCGCGCCGCCGGATGAACGGCTCGGCGACCTCGCGGATGTCGATCGCCGTCTGCACGCGGGTGGGCACGCCCCGCTTCTCCAGGGCGTCCTGGAGGGCGAGGGCGTTGATCACCGTGGCGAGCATGCCCATGTAGTCGCCGGTCACGCGGTCGATGCCGCGATGGCTGGCGGCGAGGCCCCGGATGATGTTGCCGCCGCCGACGACGACCGCCACCTGCACGCCCAGGAGATGGACGTCGCGGATCTCGTCGGCGATCGCGGCCACCACCGCCTCGTCGATGCCGAACGGCTGGGAGCCCATCAGGGCTTCGCCGGACACCTTGAGGAGCACCCGGCGGAATACCGGGGTCGCGGGCGTCGGGGCCGCCGCCTCCGGCTTCGCCGGCTCCATCAGCGGGCCGCCTGCGCCATGACTTCCGCGGCGAAGTCGTCCTGGCGCTTCTCGATCCCCTCGCCCAGCTTGTAGCGCACGAAGCGGCGCACCTGGATGTTCTCGCCGATCTTGCCGACCTTCTCGGCGATCATCTGGCTGATGGTCACGTCCGGGTTCTTGACGAACGGCTGCTCGAGCAGCACGAACTCGGAGAAGTACTTCTCCACCTTGCCGGTGACGATCTTCTCGACCACGTTGGCCGGCTTGCCCGAGGCGAGCGCCTGGTCCTGGAAGATCGCCCGCTCGCGGTCGAGGACGTCGGCGGTGACCTCCTCGCGGCGCACGAAGCGCGGCTCGGCGGCGGCGATGTGCATCGCGATGTCGCGCACCAGCTCCTGGAACTGGTCGGTGCGGGCCACGAAGTCGGTCTCGCAGTTGACCTCGACCAGCACGCCGATCTTGCCGCCGCCGTGGATGTAGGAGGCGACCGCGCCCTCGGCCGTCACCCGGCCAGCCTTCTTGGCGGCGGCGGCGAGACCCTTCTTGCGCAGCGCGTCGACCGCGCCTTCCATATCGCCCTTGCACTCGTTGAGGGCGTTCTTGCAATCCATCATTCCAGCCCCGGTGCGCTCCCGGAGCTCCTTGACCATCTGAGCGGTGACGTCAGCCATGACAGCGTTCTCCTTCGAACCGCGTTGAACGCGGCTGGTGATTCGGCGGAAGTTTTGAGTCAGCGGACAAAAGAAAAGGCCAGATCGACGCGGGATCGACTGGCCTGTCCTTCAGCGCCGCCCGGCCGCGAAGCCGGACGGCGCGCCGTATCGATACCGGAACTGCAGCCTTACGCCGGAGCGGCGCTCGCCGCGGCGGCGTCCTTGTCGAAGACTGGCACGTTCCCGCCCCTCTGGAACGCCGAGTCGTCGTGGGACTTGCCGGCGCCGGTGAGATACGCGTCGGCGATCCGCGACGCGAACAGCCGGATGGCCCGGATGGCGTCGTCGTTGCCCGGGATCGGGTAGTCGATCAGCTCCGGGTCGCAGTTCGTGTCGACGATGGCGATCACCGGGATACCCAGCTTGTTCGCCTCGGAGACGGCGATGTCCTCTTTCTTCGGGTCGACCACGAAGAGCGCGTCCGGCAGCTCCTCCATCTCGCGAATGCCCTCGAGGTTCTTCACCATCTTGTCGCGCTCGCGCTCCAGCCGCAGCCGCTCCTTCTTGGTGAGCGGGCTGTTCTCGTCGTTGAGCCGGCCCTCGACCTCCTTCAGGCGCTGGATCGAGGTGCGCAGCGTCACGAAGTTGGTCAGCGTGCCGCCCAGCCAGCGGTTGGTGACGAAGAACTCGCCGCAGCGGGCCGCCTCCTCGGCGATCGCCTCCTGCGCCTGGCGCTTCGTGCCGACGAACAGGATGCGCTTGCCCTGGGCGGCGAGCTGCTGCACGAGGTCCGCGACCTGGTTGAACATCCGCAGCGTCTTCTGCAGGTCGATGATGTAGATGCCGTTGCGCTTGCCAAAGATGTAAGGCTTCATCTTCGGATTCCAGCGGCGGGTCTGATGCCCGAAGTGGACACCGGCCTCCAGCAGTTCCTTCATAGTGACTTCTACCAAGAGATCTTCTCCTTGCTTCTAGCGCTTGCTGAACTGGAAGCGCGCCCGGGCGCCCTTCTGGCCGTACTTCTTGCGTTCCTTCTTGCGCGGATCGCGCGTCAGGAACCCGGCCGACTTGAGCCGGTCGCGCAGCTCGCCGTTGAACTCGAGCAGGGCGCGCGAGATGCCGTGCCGGATCGCTCCGGCCTGGCCCGCGCTGCCGCCGCCCTCCACCGTGACGTGAATGTCGAACTTCTCGACCGTCTCCGTCAGTTGCAGCGGCTGCTTGATCACCATCTTCAGCACTTCGTTCGGGAAGTAGCTGTCGAGCGGACGGCCGTTGACCTGCACCGCGCCCGCTCCAGGCCGGAGGAAGACGCGGGCGGCGGCCGTCTTGCGGCGCCCCGTACCGTAGTATTGAACCTGATTCACGTTCCGATCTCTCCTTGGATTCCCGACGTCGCGGCTACAGGGCCGCGGCGACGTCGAAGCTCTCGGGCTGCTGCGCCTGATGGGGATGCTCGGGGCCCGCGTAGACCTTGAGCTTGCGGAGCTGCTTGCGGCCGAGCGGACCCTTGGGGAGCATGCCCCACACCGCGTCCTCGACCATCTTCGCCGGCCGCCGCTGCCGCCGCTTGCCGGCGGTCTCGGCCTTGATGCCACCCGGATAACCCGTGTGGTGGTAGTAGATCTTCTGCTCTTCCTTGGCGCCGGTCAGCACCGCCTTCTCGGCGTTGATGACGATCACGAAATCACCCGTGTCGATGTGCGTGGCATAGGTGGGCTTGTGCTTGCCCATCAACAGGCGAGCCGCCAACGACGAGAGCCGGCCCAGCGGGATCCCCGCGGCGTCCAGCACGTGCCACCGATGCTCGATCTCGGCGAGCTTCGGGCTGTAGGTCTTCTTCAGCATCTCCAGTCTCTCCAGGTCAGCTCTGGCTGGGAAAAAATTGCCTCGTCGCGGCGCACCACATCCGCCCTCGCGACGCAAAGGACCCACATGGTAGGCGGGGAGGAAAGAATTGTCAAGTGGACACGAACGGACACAGAGCCCAATCCCGGGCTCGGTCTCAAAGCTCCGCGCCGCATCCAGTGTCGCGCAAGCGGCCGCTTTCCGCAAGGGGAAGCGCAAGGGGGAGCGGTGTATCCCCGCTAGCTCCGCCGCGGGAACAGGCCGGCCACCGCCACCTCGAAGCCCGGGAGCAGGGCCGACCAAACCCGCTCCCCCATCCCGCCCCCGGCCAAGGGGCGGTGTCTCCCGGGCCGTCCCGCGATACACTTCTCCCCTGATGTCCGACACCACCACGACCGCCGCTCCGCTCGACCCGACAGGGCTCGACAAATCCGGGAAGACCATCCGCGACATGTTCGCCGGCGTGGCCCCACGCTACGACCTGCTGAACCATCTGCTGTCGGCCAACCTCGACGTGGTCTGGCGTCGGCGGTCGGCGGCGGCGCTCGGCCTGCCCGCGGGCGCCGAGGTGCTCGACCTCTGCTGCGGCACGGGCGACCAGGCTACGGAGCTCCGCCGCCGGGGAGCCCGCGTGGCGGCGGCCGACTTCTGCGTGCCGATGCTCGCCATCGCCCGCCACAAGTTCGAGCGGATCGCCGCTCCGCGCCCGGCGGCCCTCGCCGCCGACGCTCTGGCGCTCCCCTTCCCGGCCCGGCGCTTCGCGGCCGCCACCGTCTCCTTCGGCCTGCGCAACGTGGCCGACCTCGACGCCGCCCTGCGCCAGCTCGCCGGGGTGCTGCGGCCGGGCGGCAAGCTCGCCGTCCTGGAGTTCGCGGTGCCGACCTTCCCGCCGCTGCGCGGCCTCTACCTGTTCTATTTCCGCCGGCTGCTCCCCTGGATCGGCCGCCTGATCTCGGACCGCGGCTCGGCCTACACCTACCTGCCGAGCTCGGTCCTCGGATTCCCGCAGCGCCGGGAGCTCCTCGACCGCATGGCCGCCGCCGGCTTCACCAATCTCGCCTGGGAGAACCTCTCCGGCGGCATCGTCTGCCTCTATACAGGGAGGATCCCCGCATGAGCGATCCCCTCCAGGGGAAGGTCCTCGACGGCAAGGCCGGCGCCGCCGAGATCCGCGCCGAGGTGGCGGCGGGCGTCCGCGCGCTGGCCGAGGCCGGCGGCCGGCTCCCCCAACTCGTCGCCGTGCTGGTGGGCGACGACCCCGCCTCCCAGGCCTACGTCGGCAGCAAGGTCAAGGGCTGCGCCGAGATCGGCATCCTGAGCCGCACCCTCCGGCTCCCTGCCGGGACCTCGGAGGAGGAGCTGCTCGCCCTGCTCGACGAGCTCAACGCCGACGACGCGGTGGACGGCATCCTGGTGCAGCTCCCGCTGCCCTCCCAGATCCGCGAGAAGCGCGTCCTCCACCGCGTCGATCCCGACAAGGATGTCGACGGCTTCCACCCGGTCAACGTCGGTCGCCTGTGGCTGGACGAGGCGGGGCTCACTCCCGCCACCCCCACCGGCATCGTCGCCATGCTCAAGCGCAACGGCATCCCCCTGGCCGGCCGGCGGGCCGTGATCGTGGGCCGCAGCGCCATCGTCGGCAAGCCGATGGCCGGGCTGCTGCTGCGCGAGAACTGCACGGTCACCGTCTGCCACTCCCGCACCGCCGATCTCGCCGCCGTCACCCGCGAGGCCGACGTCCTGGTGGCCGCCATCGGCCGCGCCGGCATGATCGGACCCGAGCACGTCCGCGACGGAGCGGTGGTGGTGGACGTCGGCATGAATCGCCTCGCCGACGCCGCCGAGGCCGAGCGCCTCTACCCCGGCGACGAGGACCGCCGCCGCCAGCTCGCCGCCAAGGGATACATCCTGGTGGGCGACGTCGACTTCACCCGCGTGGCCCCGAAGGCCGCCGCCATCACCCCCGTCCCGGGAGGCGTCGGGCCGCTGACGGTCGCCCTGGTGATCGCCAACACCCTGAAGGCCTCCCGCCGCCGCCAGGGGCTCGCGAGCACGCCATGAGCGCCGGAGCCCTCCGCATCGGCCTCACCGGCGGCCTCGGCAGCGGCAAGTCGACCGTAGCCGGCTGGCTGCGTGACGCCGGCTTCGAGGTGATCGACGCCGACCGCATCGTCGTCGAGCTCTACCAGCCCGGAGGCGAGGGGGCCGCCGCCGTGCGCGACCTCTTCGGTCCCGAGATGCTCGACGAGCGCGGCGCCGTGGACCACGCCAAGGTCGCCGCCCGCGTCTTCCAGGACGCCAAGTCGCGCGCCGCCCTGGAAGCGGCCATCCACCCGCTGGTCCGCAAGCGTTTCCAGGAGCTGACGGCGAACGCGCAGGGCGTCGTGGTGCTCGAGGCGACGCTGCTGGTCGAGGCCGGCTACGCTCCCGGGTTCCAGTTGATCGTGAGCGTCGAGGCCCCCTGCGAGCTGCGCCTGGAGCGGGCCGTCGCGCGGGGCATGAACGAGGACTCCGCCCGCGCCCGCCTCCTCGCCCAGGGGGACGGCGAAGGCCGCCGCGAAGCGGCCCACCGGATGATCGACAACTCCGGCGACCTCGAGCACCTCCGCCGTCAGGTGGACGAGCTGATCGGGGAATTGAAGCGGCTGGCGGCGGAGCGGTAGTCGCGCGTCGCGCGGTGATCGCTTGGTGATGGCCCCCTTCGTCCTCGTCACCGGCAACGCCGGCAAGGTCGCCGAGGCCCGGCTCGCCGTGGGCGCGGACCTCGAGGCCGTCGCGGCCGATCTCCCCGAAGTCCAGTCGCTCGACTATCTGGAGGTCCTGCGGGGCAAGGCGGACGAGGCCTGGCGGCGCGTCGGCCGTCCCCTCATCGTCGAGGAGGCGGGGCTCGACCTCGCCGCCCTCAACGGCTTTCCCGGCCCCCTCGTCAAATGGATGTTGCAGGCCGTGGGCGCCGAGGGGCTCGCCCGCGCGGCCGCGGCTCTGGGAGACGTCCGGGCCGCCGCGCGCTGCTTCCTGCTCTACAAGGATGGAGACCGCGAGATCGTGGCCGAGGGGAGGACCGAGGGCACTCTCGTCCTCCCCGGCCGGGGAACGCACGGCTTCGGCTGGGATCCGGTGTTCCTGCCCGACGGCTCCGGTCTCACCTTCGCCGAGCTGACCGGCAGCGAGAAGGGAGCGGTCAGCCACCGGGGGAAGGCCTGGCGGGCGCTGGCAGGGCTCCTTGGGCAGGTGTAAACTCGTAAAGCCATGATCCAGAGCTTCAGTATCGAGAACTTCAAGAGCTTCAGGAGAGCGACCCTCCCCCTGTCCCCCTTGACGCTCCTGATCGGGGCCAATGCCTCCGGCAAGAGCAACGCCATTGAGGCGCTGCAGCTCCTCTCGTGGCTGGCCTCGGGGCACTCCTTGAATGACCTCCTCTACGATGCTCGCGAGCAGGAGCTGTCTCTGCGGGGAGGATTCAAGGATTTGAGTGCCAACGGCCAAATTTCTCTTGGCTGCGTGGTGACAGAAGATCCCGGCCGTATGCCCCTGAGCTTTTCCATCTCTCTCGGAGTCACAGGAGCAGGGCTCCGGATTACGTCGGAGGTTTTGCTGCTCGGGGCGATCACCCGTTACGACTCGCGAGATAAATCGCAGGGTTCAAAAGGAGACGGAAGCCGCTTTGAGGCGGTGATGAACGGGATTAGGGAACAGCATTCCGAAGCCATAGCAAGCCACCCTGAGCTCGAGATCGCTCTTTCCTCCATGTTCTTCCTGGACCCCGACCCACGGCGGATGCGGGAGTACAGCTTCGTTCAGGAGAAGCGGCTCAAACGGGACGGCTCAGCTCTGTCTTCCGTGCTGCGCCAGCTTACCGAGGAGGAAGGGAAAAGGGCGAGGATTCTTGATTTCATCCGGTCTCTCCCCGAGCAGAACATCAGCGATGTCAGCTATCTCGATACTCCACGTGGAGAGGTCATGGTCCAGCTCCACGAGACGTTCGGAGGGAAAGCAGTGCCCCGGGATGCGGCCCTTCTTTCAGACGGCACCTTGCGCGTGCTCGCTGTAGCCGCGGCACTCTTCTCGATTCCGGAGGGATCTGTCGTCGTGATCGAGGAGATCGACAACGGAGTTCATCCGAGTCGCGCCGAGAAGCTCCTGTCGGATATCCAGAAAATCGCCCGGGAACGCAAGCTCAAGGTCCTGATGACCACCCACAATCCCGCTCTGCTGGATGCCCTTCCTCTGGATGCCGTCCCGGATGCCGTCGCCTGCTACCGCGATCCGGAGGAAGGGGACAGCCGCCTGGTCAAGCTGGAAGACCTGGAAAGCTATCCGGAGCTCGTCGCCCAAGGCCCTCTTGGACGCCTGGTCACGCGGGGCATCCTCGACAGATTCCTCAAGGATCCAGAAAAGCGGGACCGGGCCTTGAAGGTCGAGAAAGATCTCGCCTGGCTTTCGGAGTTTCGTCAAAGAGTCCAATCCTCGTGAGCATCTGCCTGATTGACACGTCCATCCTGTGCGAAATCCTCCAGGTTCCCAACAAGTGCGGGAACCACCGAGAGGTCTATGCTCAGATGGAGAAGAAGATAGAGAAAGAAAGGCTGCTCCTCCCTATGAGCGCCATCATTGAAACAGGAAACCACATCGGCCAGAATGGCGACGGACGTCAACGGAGAGCTACGGCGCGGCATTTCGTCCTGATGATTCAGCAGGCGATCCGAGGAGAGACCCCCTTCACGACCACGCCGTTCCTGAAGGGGGAGGATCTGGAGATGTGGCTTGCCGAGTTTCCGGATTGGACCCAGCGGAAATCCGGGCTGGCCGATCTGACGATCGCCAAAGAATTCGAGCGGCAGTGCGACCTGAATCCAAGCCGGCGTGTCTACATCTGGTCCACCGACAGCCACCTCTCCTCTTACGACCGGCGGCCTTGATCCAAGGGCGGGGACGAGCCCCGCCCTACTTCAGGAAAACGAGCGTTGCCTAGCTAGATAGAGCCGTCGTTCAAAGCCCCACCCCCGCCATCAACCACAGTATCACCGCCTTCTGCACGTGCAGGCGGTTCTCGGCCTCGTCGAAGATGCGGCTCTGCGGGCCGTCGCAGACCTCCGCCGAGACCTCCTCGCCGCGGTGGGCCGGCAGGCAGTGGAGAAAGACGGCGTCCCTGCGGGCGTGGGACATCAGCGCGGCGTCCACCGTGAAGCCCGCGAACGCTTTGACCCGCTGCTGCTGCTCCGCTTCCTGCCCCATCGAGGCCCAGACGTCGGTGTAGACGGCCGAGGCGTCCCTCACCGCCTCGGCGGGATCGTGGGTCAGGATCACCTTGGTGCCCGCGGCTTGGGCGTCCTGGCGGACGAGGTCGGCGTAGCGCGGGTTGACCTCGTAGCCCTCGGGCGAGGCCACCGCGACGTCCATGCCCACCTTGGCGGCGCCGAACATCAGCGAGTGGGCCATGTTGTTGCCGTCGCCCACGTAGGCGAGCTTGCGGCCGCGCAGGGCATCGAGGCCGCCGAACACCTCGCTCAGGGTGAAGTAGTCGGTGAGCGCCTGGCAGGGATGGAGATCGTCGGTCAGGCCGTTGATCACCGGCACCGTGCCGTATTTGGCGAGATCGGTCACCGTCTGGTGGGCGAAGGTGCGGGCCATGATGCCGTCGACGTAGCGCGACAGCACCTGGGCGGTGTCGGAGATCGGCTCGCCGCGGCCGAGCTGGATGTCACGGCTGGAGAGGAACAGGGCGTGGCCCCCCATCTGGGCCATGCCCACCTCGAAGCTGACGCGGGTGCGCGTGGAGGACTTCTCGAAGATCATCCCCAGCGTCTTGCGGTGCAGATGGCCGTGGTACTTGGCCGGATTCGCCTTGACGTCTGCCGCCAGCCCGAACAGGCCGGCCACCTCCGCGGCGGTCAGGTCGTGGATCGAGATCAGGTGACGGGACATGAAATCTCCTTCGACAGGAAATCAACTCTGAATGTAGGGGCGGGGCTCGTCCCCACCCGGGCGGGGACGAGCCCCGCCCCTACGAAAGCCAGGTCCGCGGAGAGGAACGATTACAGCGAATCCCTCTCGAGCGGCATCGTCATGCAGCGGGGGCCGCCGCGGGCGCGCGACAGCTCGTTGGACCATAGCGAGATCGCCGCCGGCCCGCCCGCCAGCAGGTCGTGCTTGCCGGCCGCCGCCTCCTCGCCGGGCAGGATCCGCCAGCCGCGCCGGGCCAGCTCCTCCATCGTCCGGTGGTTGCGGCGGTAGAGCAGGATCAGCCCGGGAGCGATGGCGAAGGCGTTGGCGCCGTCGGTCCACTGCTCGCGCTGCTGGTCGATCGCCTCCCGGGCGCCGCCGCAGGCCACGACCTCGAGATCCATCCCGAGGTCCTTCAGCACCTGGAGCAGCGACGAGCGCAGGGTGAAGGTCAGCTCGCGGGCCGAGAGGTCGACCGAGTAGACGTGCGCCGACTCCGGCCCGCCGGGCTGGATCACCGGCAGGTAGGCGAGGCAGAGGTTGCGGTCGATCAGGGTGAACACCGTGTCGAGGTGCATGTAGGAGCGGCGGCGCGGCAGCTCGACCATGATCAGGTGGCGGAAAGAGGTCTCCTCCCGCCGCAGATACTCCGCCAGCGTCTCGATTCCCCGCCGGTTGGTGCGTTCCGACAGCCCGACCAGGATGATCTCCGGGCTCACCACCAGCACGTCGCCCCCCTCCAGGTTGGGATAGGGGAAGTGCGGGTTGTGCTGCGGCGCGCCGGACGGCGGGACGTCGATCTCGAACATCCCCGCCGCGCCGGCGAGCGCGGGATGGTGCTCGAACAGGGTGCGGGCGAGCAGCGGCTCGCGCTCCCGCGCGTCGGTGGCCATCGAGGAGATGACGACGCGGTTTCCCATCACCACCTGCGGATCGCGCTGGAAGAAGTAGTTGGGCACCGGGTTGAGCTGAAAGAACAGGAGGCGGCCGGCGTCCGACAGCTCGGCGGGAGCACGGATGCCCTCGATCAGCGCCGCGGCGAGCTCCGGGGTCGGCATCTCGTCGAGGCGGCGCACCAGGCTGAAGGGGGTGCCGTACTCGGCCTCCAGCTCCACGAGCAGGCGCTGGCGCGGGTCCGGCTCCGCCAGCACGTCGGCGAGCAGATCCTGCGCGTCGAGCACCTCCACGCCGGCCTGCCGCAGCACCTGGGTATAGAGCTCGTGCTCCTCGCGCGCCTCGTCGCCGTCCAGGATGTCGTCGAAGAGCAGGCTCTCCATCATCGCGGGGACCATCCAGTCGATCTCCCGCCCCGGCCGGTGCACCAGGACGCGCCGCAGGCGTCCGATTTCAGAATCGACTCGTATCGGCATAAAAGGTGGTTTGTCCTGAGCAGACGCGCCCGATGTGAGCGCGGAGGCGGATTGTAGCAGACGGCCGGGAAACCCCTTCGGGCCCCCTCTCCGCCCATGCGCTACAATCCCACCCCGCATGCCGACCGACGCCACCGACTCCCCCCAGAATCCCCTCTACGAACGCTACGCCTCGCCCGAGATGGCGCGGCTGTTCTCCTCCCGCCACCGCTTCCGCACCTGGCGGCGGCTGTGGATCACCCTCGCCGAGGGCGAGCGGGAGCTGGGGCTGCCGATCACCGCCGAGCAGATCGAGGCCTTGAAGCGGACGGCGGACGACGTCGATCTCGCTCGCGTCGCCGAGCTGGAGCGCCGCACCCGGCACGACGTGGTGGCCCACCTGCGCCACTACGCCGAGCAGGCCGACCGCATCCACGCGGGGGCCGGCGGCATCCTGCACCTCGGCGCCACCAGCGCCTTCATCACCGACAACACGGACGTCCTGCTGATGCGCGAGGCGCTGGAGCTGCTGGCCGGCCGGCTCGCGGCCACGGTCGCCGAGCTGGCCGCCTTCGCGCGGCGGACGCGGGCGATCCCCACCCTGGCCTACACCCACTTCCAGCCGGCGCAGCTCACCACCGTGGGCAAGCGGGCCTGCCTCTGGCTCCAGGACTTCCTGATGGATCTCGCCGAGGTGCGCCACCGGCTCTCGACCCTGCGCTGCCGCGGCGTCAAGGGGACCACCGGCACCCAGGCGAGCTTCCTCACCCTGTTCCACGGCGACGGCGCCAAGGTGCGCGAGCTCGACCGGCTGGTCGCCGAGAAGCTGGGGTTCGCCGGCAGCTTCCCGGTGACCGGCCAGACCTACTCGCGCAAGCAGGACAGCCAGGTCTTGCAGACCCTCGCCGGCATCGCCGAGACCTGCCACAAGTACGGCACCGACCTCCGCCTCCTCCAGGGCGTCGGCGAGCTCTCGGAGCCCTTCGACGCCGAGCAGGTGGGCTCCTCGGCCATGGCCTACAAGCGCAATCCGGTGCGGGCCGAGCGCATGTGCGGGCTCAGTCGCCGGCTGATCACCGACAGCCTCAACGGCCCGCTCAACGCCGCCACCCAGTGGCTGGAGCGCAGCCTCGACGACTCCGCCAACCGCCGCCTGGTGATCCCCGACTCGTTCCTCGACGCCGACGCCATCCTGGGCCTCGCCGCCCACATCTCGGCCGGCCTCGTGGTGCGCGAGGCGACGACCGCCGCCCGCGTGGCCCGCGAGCTGCCGTTCATGGCCACCGAGACGCTGCTGATGGAGGCGGCGCTGCGCGGCGGCGACCGGCAGATTCTGCACGAACGCATCCGCGGCTACAGTTTCGAGGCCCAGAGCACCTTGGAAGGAAAAGGGGGAGACAATCCCCTGATCGACCTGATCGTGAGCGATCCCGACTTCCGGCTCACGCGTCAGGAGGTCGAGCCCTGGCTGGACCCGGTCGCCTTCACCGGCCGTTCGGCCGCACAGGTGGACGAATTTCTGGACGAATTCGTGGCGCCCGCCCTGGAAGGGACCGCGGCCGCCGCGATCAGCGCCCCCCGCGTCTAGGGGGAATATGGCAGGAACCAGACAAAAGTTAGCGATGTGCTAACCTTCCCTGGTCAGAGCGCAAGCCGTATCAGCGCTATTGGACCCAAGAGCTCTCACGAAGATGGCTCAGAACCACCTTACGGAGGCCGCAAGCCCATGCGCCACGACTCCCGGCTCCAGGTCGTCGTTCCTCGAGTTGTATCCCACCTCGGCCTCGCCACCCTTTTCCTTTGCCAGATCCTTGCCATGGCCTGCTCGGGCAACCGCAAGCCCGCCGCCCCGCCCACGCTCGGCGTGCCGCTCGAGCGCGGGATCGCCTCCTGGTACGGCCCCAAGTTCAACGGCCGGATGACCGCCAGCGGCGAGCGCTACGACATGAACGCGCTCACCGCCGCCCACCCCTCACTCCCCTTCGGCTCCAAGATCGGGGTCCGCAACACCCGCACCGGCCGCGAGGTGGTGGTGCGCGTCAACGACCGCGGCCCCTACTCCCGGAACCGCGTCATCGACCTCTCCTACGCCGCCGCCCGTGAGGTGGGGGTCGTGGGCCCGGGCACCGCCAGCGTCGAGATCTACCGCATCCCCGAGGCCGGCGCGCCGCCGCGCTTCACCGTCCAGGTGGGCGCCTTCAGCGAGGCCGACCGCGCCGCCGCCCTCCAGCACGAGGTCCTGCGGCTCTATCCCGAGGCCGTCGTCGCCTCCGACGGCACCTGGCACCGAGTGCAGATCGGCGCCTTCGATGACCGTGACGGCGCCGAGGCCGTACGCCGCGAGCTGGCCTCCATCGGCATGCCCGCGGTCGTGGTCTCCGCCCGGTAGGCGCGTCCGTAGGGGCGCTCCGTCAGGATGGGGGAATCCTCTTCCCCCGCTATTTGTTATAGTGGTCTGAAGCCAAGACCAGAAACGTCTCCCCAGGAGGTGTCATGTCCCGAAAAGGACCCGCCATCCGATCGATCTCCGCGTCTCCGGAAAAATCCCGGAGCCGGGGCGCGGGCTTCGTCTGGGTGGCCGGCGTGGCCCTGACCATCTACCTGGGAACGGCGGTCGCCTCGGGGAACCGGGACCGGGTCTGGGAGAATCTCTCCCTGCCCGAGGACGGCGCGGCGACCGATTCGAGCTTCCGCACCCTGGGCCGCGCCTCCTGGTACGGCCCGCGCTTCGACGGCTCCCCCACCGCCAGCGGCGAGACCTTCGACATGAACGCCCTCACCGCCGCCCACCGCACCCTCCCGCTGGGCAGCCGCGTCCTCGTCCACAACCTGGACAACGATCACCGCGTGGTGGTGAAGATCAACGACCGCGGCCCCTACGTCCAGGGCCGCGACATCGACCTCTCCTACGGCGCCGCCCGCCAGTTGGGCATGGTTCCCGACGGCATCGCGCGCGTCGAGATCACGCCGCTCTGAGCCCCTCTCCGGTCAGGCCTTGCGGGCCAGCTCGGCCAGGAAGTCCTTGATCCCCTCGTCGAGCCGCCGGCGGTCCTGGTGGCGCTCGAGGGCGATCCGGACCAGGCGGTCCACCAGCCGGGGGAGCGGCACGCCGGTCAGCTTCCAGAGCAGGGGAAACATCGAGATGCTGGTGAAGCCGGGGAGGGTGTTGAGCTCGTTGACGAACAGGCCGCCCTCGTCATTCCCTTCGAGCCCTTCGAGCAGGAAATCGACGCGGGCGAAACCGGCGCCGCCGATCGCGGAGAACGCCTCCACCGCGGTCTCCCGCAGCCGGTCCGCGACCCCCTCCGGCAGCTCGGCCGGGGCGATCAGGCCGGCGTTGTCCAGCAGGTACTTGTCGGCGTAGTCGTAGAACTCGTTGCCGGGAACGATCTCCCCCACCACCGAGGCCTCGATCGTGCGGTAGCCGAGCACCGCGCACTCCAGCTCCCGTCCCTCGATGCCGCGCTCCACCAGCACCACCTCGTCGAAGCGGAGGGCGAAGCGGACCGCCGCCTCCAGAGCGCCGAGGTCCGAGACCTTCTGCACGCCGACGCTGGAGCCGCCCACGCTCGGCTTGACGAAGATCGGCAGGGGAAACCGCTCGCAACGGGCGAGGAACGCCGCCGGGTCCGCCTCGAACTCGCGGCGCGACGCCACCTCGAAGTCCACCACCGGCACGCCGGCCGCGGCGAGCTGGCGCTTGGCGAGCACCTTGTCCATGGCGAGCGCGCTGGCGGTGACGCCGCAGCCCACGTAGGCCAGATCGAGCATCTCGCAGAGCCCCTGGAAAGTGCCGTCCTCCCCCCAAGTGCCGTGGAGGATCGGAAAGGCCACCTCGATGCCCGAGGCGAGCAGGTGGCGCAGGGTGGGCGCGATGGGCAGCTCCAGCGGCGGGATCTCCTTGGCCACCCCCTCGATCACCGCCGCCGAAGCCTCCGCGTCGATCCAGCAGCCATCCTCGGCGATGCCGAGCGGCGTGACCGCATGGCCGGCCTCGCGCAGACCGAGGACCACGGCGCGGGCCGAACGGATCGATACCTGATGCTCGACGCTGCGGCCTCCGAAAACGACTCCGACGTGGGCCATGGGAACGGCTCCTCCTGGGATGTACCGGGGCGCGTCGGCGCGCCCCGGGTCACTGGCGGGCGCAGTTTATCCCAGGCGGACTGGTCGGGGTGGGTACAAGCGGGGCGGGCCGGCAACTGATGCGGGCCCCACGGCACTCTGGTCCCTATCGTCCGAGGACGGTGTCAATACCCGCGAGCACCAGCTCCAGGTCGCGCCGTGGCAGCTTGCCGATGCACTCGGTGAGTTGCCGCCTGTCGACGGCGATGATCAGCGAGACATTCGCAACCGAATCCTTGGAAAGGCCTGTTCTTCTTGAAGTCAACAGAACGTTACCGGGTGCGCCTTCCCACTTCAAGTTACTCGTCAGCGGCACGCATACGACGGTGCCGATCCGGCTTTGATTCAAGACGTCGCACTGCACGACAACGACGGGACGCCGATATCCAGGACCTGATCCGGCAGGCTCCCCCAAGTCGGCCCACCAGACCTCTCCCTGGCTGATCACCACTCGCTTTGCTCCAAGACCCGGCGCGCAGCCCTCCGGCTGAACTCGTCGACCTCGGTACCCACCTCATCGATCACGCGGTTCATCGCTTCCGTCAGCCGATCGGGCGCATGCCGGGCCACAAACTCTTGCAAGGCGCGGCTGTAAAGCTGGCTGCGAGAGGTCTGCAACTCCGTCGCAAGGCGCTCAGCCTCTTCGAACACGTCGTCGGGTATTGAAACGGCTGTTTTCATACCCGGAGTATGACCGGGCCAGGGTCAGCCCGTCAACGGGGACCAGCGGGGGCATCCATGAAGGAAATCCACGACCGCTCTCCATGTATCCTGAAGACTGGTCGCGCGATCGGTCTCTGCGACACCTGTCAGGCTTCAGGCCAGAAAAGAGGCACAATGAGATACCGTCCCTACCCGGCCGACGCCTGCGCGGAAGCGGTCGCCATTCCGGTGAGCGGGGCATAGCCTGAACCTGCACTACACGGCCCCGCTCGCGTTCGTCACCGTGCTGAGCTGGATGGACCGGTGGGTGGGCGGCGATGCGAGGGTTCCGGCGCCGTCGCCTTGCCGGCCATAGGGGGGCCTGAGCCCCGCTGCCCGGGATTGAAATCCCGGGCTACCTCCGGTCGCCCCTACGGGGCGGGAGTCCCGGATGGGACGGGCGACGGTAGGCCGGGATTTCAATCCCGGACGGCGAGGCGCGGAATCCACTCCCCCTTCACCCCCCATAAACCGCCATCTCCAGACAAGCCGCCCGAAACCCGCCGTCCGCCGCCTCCTCGCCGAGATCGTTGCGCTCGCGATCGATCAGAATACGGATGCGGCGGGTGCGCAGGGGCGGAAACTCGTGCTCCACGCGCCGCTTGCCATTGCCGGTCACGCGGGTGCCGGGGATGTCGCGCCACCGCGCGCCGTCCCAGGACTGGAGGACGTAGTCGAGCGCCAGGAACCGGCGGGCCAGCGGCCCGTGGGTGACGAAGCCGGGGAAGGCCACGACGCGGCCGATGGTCTGCGGCTCGGACCATTCGATGCCGAACCAGGCCCGCACGGGCTGGCGCCGCGGTGGCACCGTGCGCGCGGCGTCGATGGGCTGGTTGGCGCCGAGCAGCCCGTCGTTGAGCTGATTCACGAACCGGACCTCCACGCCCTCCCCGCCCGCGATGGGCTCGCCATGGAGGGCTAGGTCGCCGGCGGGATCGTCGACCACCCGGGCGCGGGGCAGATCGGCGCAGCACCGCTCGAGATCGGCTTCGGTCACATCGAACACCTGCCAGGAGTAGCCGATCGTGGCGATCAGCTTGAAGTGGTCGCGCAGCCAGGCGTGGCGCTCCGCCGCGGCCGGATCGAGGCCGACCAGATTCGAAAGGTTTACGGCGATGCGGCCGGCGGCGGGACCGCTGGGGTCCACCAGCACGGGCACGGGACTGCGGCGCGCGTAGATGGTGCGGACGTACTGCCGGTCCTGCCCCCAGTCGAGATTCGAATCGATCAGCCAGCGCCAGCCGTTGGCGGGTCCTCCCGCCAGCTCGTTGAAATAGGCGAGGTAGTGCGGATGGATCGATCCCGAGGCGACCGCCAGCCAGACGAGCAGAACCCCCACCACCGCCAGCTTCCACCAGGCTTTCGTTGCTGGTAGTTGGAAAGCGGCGATGCGGCTGGCGAACACGAAGAGAAACGGGAAGGCCGGCAGGATGTAGCGGAGCCCGATGTCCAGCCGGAAGAACAGGCTGAAGTAGACGGCCAGAAACAGGACCGGGATCACCAGGAAATCGTCAGCGCCCGGCGCGCGCACGCGGCCGGAGATCCAGAGCCCGAGGGCCAGCACGAGGAGGATCTGGGTGGCGAGCGGCACCTTGACCAGAAACGCCCAGAAGAAATACGAGCGGAAACCCGTCGAGCTGTAACGCCCCCGCAGGTAGCTCCAGGACTCGGACCGCGAGTCGCGGGAGACCATGTCGAGCCCCTGCACGTAGGCGAAGGGCAGCGGCAGGGGCACGTCCCGCACCCCTGGCATCGCGGCCAGCGACTGGAAGCCCGGGCTCACGAATTCGTACCCCTTCGCGCGATAATCTTTCAAGCTGGTGAACGTCCCCTCGCCCAGAAAGCCGAGGTTCAGCGCCACCAGCGCGCCCAGGACCAGCGCCAGCAGCAGGCCGGCGTCGCGCGCGGCCCGCTTGCCCACGAAGCGGGCGAGATCCCTACCGGACCGATGGGTTTTCCACTCCCCCACCGCCTCGCGGCCCAGCCGGAGGGCCAGGATCAGCACGAAGATGGGCGCCAGGAACGCCGCGGTGACCTTGGTGAGCTGGGCCACGCCGAACGCCGCCGCGGCCACGACCAGCCGGCCGCGGCTGGGACGGTCCAGGTAGCGCCAGAACGCGTAAGTGGCCGCGAACATCGTCAGCGCCGTCGAGATGTCCGTGGTCACCAAGTGGGAATGGGCCAGGATGTTCGGGCAGAACGTGTAGAGGAAGAGCGCCAGCGCGCCGGCCCACGGGCCGAAGAGATCGCGGGCCCAGCTCCACACCAGGACGCCCAGCAGGAGGCCGAGCAGCAGGGAGGGCAAGCGGGCGAGGAAGAGCTGTTGCGGCCCGCTCAGCGTGCGGCCTCTGCCAGAAAGACGGTCGGCGAGAGCCACGGGGATCGCGTTCAGCACCGAGACCGGCATCTTGGAGTTCAGCCGGTCGTCCTCCCGCAGGAACGTGCCGGATTCCAGGGCGCGCTGTCCGTACGCGAGATGCTGCGGCTCGTCGGCCGTGGTGCCGTCCACCCGC
>DASWRX010000209.1:0-11347 GCA_036402955.1 Thermoanaerobaculia bacterium | reverse complement strand
AAACACCCGTTCCCATTCCGAACACGGCAGTTAAGCCCCTCAGCGCCAATGGTACTGCGCGCGCAAGTGCGTGGGAGAGTAGGTCGTCGCCGGGAATTATCCCCAAAAGGCCCCTTGGTTTTCCAAGGGGCCTTGCTTTATCCGGCCGCCGCGGCCCCCGCGGCCAGCTCCCGCAATCTCTCCAGCCACGCCTCAATCCCCGCGCCAGTGCGCGCCGAGGTCTCCAGCACCTCGAGCCCCGGCCGCACCCTCCGCAGATTCCGCAGGGCCTCGTCGCGGCGGAACTCGACCGCGTCCGCGAGGTCGATCTTGGTGATCAGCGCGAGGTCCGCGCCGTTGAAGATCGTGGGGTACTTGAGCGGCTTGTCCTCCCCCTCGGTCACCGCGAGGAGGACGGCGCGCAGGTCCTCGCCCAGGTCGTAGCTCGCCGGGCAGACCAGGTTGCCGACGTTCTCGACGAACAGGATGTCCAGCGACCCGAGATCCCAGTCCGCCAGGGCCGTGGCCACCATCTCCGCGTCCAGGTGGCAGACCGTGCCGGTGGTGATCTGTTGCACGCGGGCCCCGGAGCGACCGAGCCGCTGCGCGTCGTTGTCGGTCGCCAGGTCGCCGACCAGCGCCGCGACGCGGCACTGCGGTTTCAGCTCGGTCAGGGTCCTTTCGAGCAGGGCCGTCTTGCCGGCTCCCGGGCTGGACACCAGGTTGACGACGTAGACGCCGGCGGCCTGGAACCGCCCGCGCAGCTCGCGGGCGAGGAGGTCGTTCTTCTTGAGGACGCCCTGCCGGACCTCAACGATCCGCGGTTGCATTTTTTTCTTCCTCGATTGCAGACACTTCCATGGTGGCCAGCTCCAGCTCCCGGCCGCGGACGACGTCCGGCGTGGGCGCGCCGCAGACCGGACAGCGGAAATCCTGAATGCCCGGCAGCGTCCGCTCCTCGCCGCAGACCGGGCAGAAGACCACCACCGGGACGTCCTCGATCTCCAGCCGGGCGCCCTCGATCGGCGTGCCCGCCACCGCCAGGTCGAAGGAGAAGAGTAGCGCTTCCCGCACCACTCC
The DNA here is from genome assembly GCA_036402955.1 of Thermoanaerobaculia bacterium. Taxonomy (GTDB): domain Bacteria; phylum Acidobacteriota; class Thermoanaerobaculia; order Multivoradales; family UBA5704; genus DATARR01. The sequence continues at coordinate 10,288 of DASWRX010000209.1, read as the reverse complement.
GGACAGGGCCCCGAGCCGCAGGTTCAAGGCCTCGACCCGGACGCCCAGGCGCTCCGCCTCCTCGACCGCCAGGTCGATCAGGCTGACGGCGATGGAGAGCTCGTGCATCAGTCTTGCATCGGATCGTGATGAAAAATCCTCGCCGTCAACACCCGGAGGGGAGGATACACGACCGGAAGGAGGCCAGCCATGGCGTCGGTAGCGAACCTCTCCCCAGAAGCTGAACCTGTGGTGCACGTCCTCTGGATCAACGCGGGCCTGAGCTGCGACGGTGATTCCGTGGCGCTCACCGCGGCCACCCAGCCGAGCATCGAGGAGATCGCGATGGGCGCCCTCCCCGGGCTGCCGAAGATCGCGGTGCACTGGCCGCTGATCGACTTCGAGTGCGGCCCGGTGGGCGGTGCCGACGTCTTCATCGAGTGGTTTTTCAAGGCCGAGCGCGGCGAGCTCGAACCGTTCGTGCTGGTGATCGAGGGCTCGATCCCCAACGAGGCGATCAAGGAGGAGGGGTACTGGTCCGGCTTCGGGACCAACCCCGAGACCTTCCAGCCGATCACCACCAGCGAGTGGATCGACCGCCTCGCCCCGAAGGCGCTGGTGGTGCTGGCGGTGGGCACCTGCGCCACCTATGGCGGCATCCACGCCATGGCCGGCAATCCCACCGGCGCCATGGGCGTACCCGACTACCTGGGCTGGGACTGGAAGTCCAAGGCCGGCATCCCCATCGTCTGCGTGCCCGGCTGCCCGATTCAGCCCGACAACCTCTCCGAGACCATCCTCTACCTGCTCTACCAGGCGACCGGCCAGGCGCCGATGATCCCCCTCGACGAGGAGCTGCGGCCGCAGTGGCTCTTCGGCCGCACGGTCCACGAGGGTTGCGACCGCGCCGGCTACTACGAGCAGGGGGACTTCGCCCACGAGTACGGCAGCCCCAAGTGCATCGTGAAGCTGGGTTGCTGGGGTCCGGTGGTCAAGTGCAACGTGCCCAAGCGGGGGTGGATCAACGGCGTCGGCGGCTGCCCCAACGTGGGCGGCATCTGCATCGGCTGCACGATGCCGGGGTTCCCCGACAAGTTCATGCCGTTCATGGACGAGCCGCCGGGCGCCCGGGTCTCGACCAAGGCGAGCGGACTCTACGGCGGCGTGATCCGCGGGCTGCGCAGCATCACCGCCCGGACCCTCGACAAGGAGCCGAAGTGGCGGCACCGCGGCAGGGAGCTGACCACCGGCTACCAGAAGATCTGGTGAACGCCGAGAGGAGGACCACGTGGCAAAGGACTCGCACGATAGCGTGACCAAGGACGAACCTGGAAATCCGAAGAACGTCGGCAAGAGCACGACCGAGCGGGGGGAGGACGTCGTCGAGCGGGACGGCAAGGAGCCGGGCCGCTACGAGGTCGAGGAGCAGGGGGCCGGACGCCCGGTGGGCAAGTCCACGCCGCGGGACCAGACCGGGATCGATCCCAAGTAACCCAACGCAGAAAAAGGGGGTAACGGAGATGACGATCGCGACTCCGCAGACCAAGACGGACCTCGTCGAGATGTACTGGGACCCGATCACGAGGATCGTCGGCAGCCTGGGGATCTACACCAAGATCGACTTCGGGCAGCGCAAGGTGGCGGAGTGCCACAGCACGTCATCGATCTTCCGCGGCTACAGTATCTTCATGAAGGGGAAGGATCCCCGCGACGCCCACTTCATCACCAGCCGGATCTGCGGCATCTGCGGCGACAACCACGCCACCTGCTCCTGCTACGCCCAGAACATGGCCTATGGGGTCAGGCCCCCCGCCCTGGGAGAGTGGATCGTCAACCTCGGCGAGGCCGCCGAGTACATGTTCGACCACAACATCTTCCAGGAGAACCTGGTCGGGGTGGATTTCTGCGAGAAGATGGTGCGTGAGACCAACCCCGGGGTCTGGGAGAGAGCCACGCAGACCGCGGCGCCGCACGCCGGCGACCATGGCTACCGCACGATCGGCGACATCATGAGGTCGCTCAATCCGTTCGAGGGTGAGTTCTACCGCGAGGCGCTGCAGATGAGCCGCATGACGCGGGAGATGTTCTGCCTGATGGAAGGGCGGCACGTCCACCCCTCGACTCTCTACCCGGGCGGCGTCGGCACGGTGGCGACGATCCAGCTCTTCACCGACTACCTGAGCCGGCTGATGCGCTACGTCGAGTTCATGAAGCGGGTGGTCCCCATGCACGACGACCTCTTCGACTTCTTCTATGAGGCGATACCCGGCTACGAGATGGTGGGGAACCGGCGCATCCTGCTGGGCTGCTGGGGGAGCTTCCAGGACCCGGCGGTCTGCAACTTCGAGTACAAGGACATGACCGACTGGGGGCGCGCGATGTACGTCACCCCCGGCATCGTCGTCGACGGCAAGCTGGTCACCACCGACCTGGTGAAGATCAACCTCGGCATCCGCATCCTGCTCGGCAGCTCCTACTACGACGACTGGAAGGGTAAGGAGATCTTCGTCAAGAACGATCCCCTGGGCAATCCGGTGGACGAGCGCCATCCGTGGAATCAGCACACCCTGCCCAAGCCGCAGAAGCGGGACTTCGGCGAGAAATACAGTTGGGTGATGTCGCCGCGCTGGTACGACGGCAAGGACTATCTGGCACTCGACACCGGCGGCGGGCCGCTGGCGCGCCTCTGGGCCACCGCGCTCGCGGGCATCGTGGAAATCGGCTACATCAAGGCGACCGGCGGCAGCGTGCAGATCAACCTGCCGAAGACCGCCACCAAGCCGCCGGTGAGCTTCGAGTGGAAGATCCCGCAGTGGAGCAACACCATCGAGCGCAACCGGGCGCGCACCTACTTCCAGGCCTACGCCGCCGCCTGCGCCTTGCACTTCATGGATCAGGCGCTGAAAGAGGTGCGGGCCGGCCACACCAAGACCTGGGAGAAGTTCGACGTGCCCAAGGACGGCATCGGCTGCGGGTTCACCGAGGCGGTGCGCGGCGTGCTGTCGCACCACATGGTGATCCGCGACGGCAAGATCGCCAACTACCATCCCTATCCGCCCACCCCCTGGAACGCCAACCCGCGCGACGTCTACGGCACCCCGGGACCCTACGAGGACGCGGTCCAGGGGTGCCCGATCTTCGAGGAGAACCCGCCGGCCACGTTCAAGGGGATCGACATCATGCGGACGGTCCGCAGCTTCGATCCCTGCCTGCCGTGCGGCGTCCACATGTACCTGGGCGACGGCAAGGTCCTGGAGCAGCGTCACTCGCCGATCCTGGCGCCGCCGATGCCGCCACATGACTGAGCACGGGACGGAGAGCACGCGGCCGACGCCGGCGCCGGCCGCGCCGGCGGGAAATCTCCGCTCGGTCGGCGACCGCATCGAGACCCTGCTCGCGGAGTTGCGGGCGATCAACGAGCCGCGCGCCCGGGAGACCGCCGAGGAGCTGGTGCGATCGCTCCTCGAGCTCTACGGCGGCGGGCTCGCCCGGATGATGGAGATCGTCTACGACAGCCCGGCGGGCGGTGAGCTGTTCGACCGCTTCGCGGCGGACGACGTCGTCGCCAGCCTACTCCTCCTGCACGACCTCCATCCGGAGGACACGGAGAGCCGCATCCTGCGCGCCCTCGACGGCGTCCGTCCCTACCTCGGCTCCCACGGCGGCGACGTCCGGCTGCTCGGGATCGACGGGGATGGCGTCGTCCTCCTGCGGCTGGAAGGGAGCTGCCAGGGCTGCCCCTCGTCGTCGATCACGATGAAGCTGGCGATCGAGAAGGCGATTGCGGAGGCGGCTCCGGAGGTGACGCGGATCGAGGTCGAGGGGGTGGCCGAGCCGGGGGCAACGTCGGCGTCGGCGCCTGCGGCTGGAGGGGACTCCGTGGTGCAGATCGGCCTGAAGTGTCCGAGCGAGATCGAAAATCTTCATGGGTGACGGGGAAGCCAGCGCGCGTTTCATCAATCAGTTGCGGAGCCTGCGCGGGTCCCGACCACCGGCTCCCGCCGAGGAGCGGTGCGAGTTCTGCGCCCGCCCTCTCCCCGACCAGCACTCGCACGTCGTTCACGTCGAGAAGCGGAACCTGCTCTGCGCCTGCCGCCCCTGCTATCTCCTCTTCACCTCTCAGGGAGCCGCCGGCGGCAAGTACCGGGCGGTGCCGGAGCGTTATCTCGACCTCGGCGAGCGGGTTCTCAACCCTTCGCAGTGGGACCGGCTGCAGGTCCCGGTCGACCTCGCCTTCTTCTTCTTCAACAGTTCCCTCGGCCGCACCGTGGCTTTCTATCCGAGCCCGGCCGGGGCCACCGAGTCGCTGCTGTCGCTCGCGACCTGGGAGGAGATCGCGCGGGCGAATCCCAGGGTCGCGAGTCTGATCCCCGACGTCGAGGCGCTCCTGGTCTGGAAACGCTCCGAAGGCTGCGCCTCCTACGTCGTGCCGATCGACGCCTGTTACGAGCTGGTGGGGATCGTGCGCCGCCACTGGCGCGGGTTCCACGGCGGCGAGGAGGCGTGGGGGGCCATCGCGGCTTTCTTCGCGGCCCTGAGCGCGCGGAGCGAGCCGGCGCGGAGCGAGGCGAACGGAGGATGATCGCTCTCGGCTTCGCCGTGCTGGAGGCTCGCGCCGAGCCCTACGCGGCGGTGCCGACGCTGGTCTTCCGGCTGCGGATCACGGAGGGGACCGGCGAGCGGATCCACGCCATCGCGCTGCGCTGCATGATCCAGATCGAGCCGCGGCAGCGCCACTATGGGGCGGCCGAGGAGGAGCGCCTGTTCGAGCTCTTCGGCGCCCCTCCACGCTGGGGCGAGACCTTGCAGACCCTCCTGTGGACCCATGCCTCGGTGATGGTGCAGGGCTTCACGGGCAGCAAGGAGCTGGATCTGCCGGTGCCCTGCACCTACGACTTCGAGGTCACGGCAGCCAAGTACTTCCACGCTCTCGACGACGGCGAGATCCCGCTGCTGCTGCTGTTCAGCGGTACCGTCTTCACCCGCGGCCAGACCGGTTTCAGCGTCGAGCCGGTGCCGTGGGAGAAGGAGGCGCCATTCCGCCTGCCGGTGAGGATCTGGCGGGAGCTGATGGACCAGTACTTCCCCGGCGGCGCCTGGCTCCGCCTGCGGCGGGAGAGCTTCGACGCGCTCCAGCACTTCAAGGCGAGGCGGGCGCTGGCCACCTGGGACGACGCCGTCGAGGCCCTGCTGCACGAGGCGAAGCGAGGGGAGCCGTCGTGAGCTTCGAGCTGGCCCAGAAGGTCGCCGACGCGGTGCTCTACGAGGGGTACGTGCTCTATCCGTACCGGGCCTCGGCGGCGAAGAACCGCATCCGCTGGCAGTTCGGCGTCGTGGCGCCCCGCGGCTATAGCGACCTGGGGGGGAGCGAGCCGTGGGCGATGCAGACCGAATGTCTGATCGAGCCGGAGGATGCAGCGCCTGAGCTCGACCTGAGGGTGCGTTTCCTCCAGGTGCAGGCGCGAACGATCGAGGAGAGCCTAGATATCGGGGGGAGCGCGTTCCGCCCGGTCGAAACCCTCGCGATCGGAGACCAGATTCTGGTGACCTGGGAAGAGGGGGTCGAGCGCCGGGTCGACGCCACTGCCATCCCGCTCGCCGAGTTGCTGGCCGGCGAGCGATGGATTCCCATTGAAGAACAGGCGGGCCGGGAGGTCGAGCTGGCGCGAGCCGCGGAAGGCGGGATCGCGGCCCGCGTCGTACGCGAGCGCTGGCCGGTCTCGGGGGTGGTGCGCGTCGCCGCCGAGCCGGCGGGGGATCTGGTCAGGATCCAGGTCCGCATCGAGAATCTTGGCGCGTGGGAAGGGGAGGGAGACCGCGAACGAGCGCTCCGCTTTTCACTGGTGGGCGCCCACACGCTGCTCGCGGTGCGCGGCGGCACGTTCGTGTCGCTGCTCGATCCGCCGCCGGCGCATGCCACGGCTGCTGCGGCATGCGCCAACCAGCACACCTGGCCGGTGCTGATCGGTCCGGAAGGGACCCGCGACGTGGTGCTGTCGTCGCCGATCATCCTCTACGACCATCCGGCGGTGGCGGCGGAGAGCGCGGGGGATTTCTGCGACTCGACCGAGATCGATGAGATCCTGACCCTGCGCGTGATGACCCTGACCGACGAGGAGAAACGGGAGGCGAGGGGCACCGACGAGCGGTCGCGCCAGATCATCGAGCGATCGGACTCCATCCCTCCCGACCTGTTCGAGCGCCTGCATGGCGCCGTCCGCTCTCTGGAGCCGGCGGCGGCGCCGAAGTCCATAGAGAAGGAGCTGTCCGAGTGGGAGTCGTTCCTCAACCCGCCCGGCGTGGTGCCGCCCGAGGAGGCCGAGATCGAGGTGAGGGGCGTGCGGGTGGCCAGGGGCTCGCGCGTCCGGCTGCGCCCCACGCGGCGCGCCGATTCCATGGACCTCTTCCTCGCCGGCCGCGTGGCCCGGGTCGAGGGGGTCTACCGCGACGTCGAGGACGTGGCCTGGGTGGCGGTGAGCCTGGAGGGGGACCCGGCAAGCGACCTGCATAGCTCGCATGGGCGTTTTTTCTATTTCTACCCGGACGAGATCGAGCCCCTGGAGCCCGACGCCGGGGAATTGTCCGATTCAGAAAGGAGGTCGTATGCGACGTCTGATCCTGGGCGCGCTGGCGCTGGTGGCGGCGGTGATCCTCATCCAGTCGATGCCGGACCTGGTCCGTTACCTGAAGATCGAGCGGATGTAGCGTCCCAGCTCTTCCATACGCTGATCGCCTGCGTCGGCAACATCTTCCTGGGCGACGACGGCTTCGGCGTCGAAGTGGCCCGGCGTCTGGTCGTGCAGGAGCTTCCAGCGGGGGTGCGGGTCGCCGACTTCGGCATCCGGGGCGTCCATCTCGCCTACGAGCTGGCGGACAAAAATTATGAGACGGTGATCCTGGTGGACGCCACCCCTCGGGGCGGCGAGCCGGGGACGGTCTATCTCATCGAGCCCGACCTCGACCGGCTCGGTGAAGCGGCCTCCGGACAGGCCGATGCCCACGGCATGGATCCCCAGACGGTCTTCGCGCTGCTCGAGAACCTGGGCGGGCGCCTGGGGCGATTGCTGCTCGTGGGCTGTGAGCCCGCGGCGACCGAGGAGGAGATGGGCTTGAGCGAGCCGGTCTCGGCGGCCGTGGACGAGGCGGTGAAGATGATCTTCGAGCTCCTTCACGACCTCGAGAGGAAACGGGTGTAGGGATGCAGGTCTTCGGCCCCGGACAGGGTGACGGCTTCGTCTACGTCTATCGCGAGGGGGCGCTCTCCGCGGTGGGGCACGACCTCAAGCTGCGAATCGCCGACTTCAAGCTGGAGATCGGCGGCGAGCCGCTGATCCAGGCCGAGCTCCGCGCTGACTCCCTGCGTGTTGCCGGTGTCCTCAAGGGCGGCACGGTCGACGAGCGGGAGCCGTCGGCGCGCGACCGGCGGGAGATCGAGGGCAACATCGCGCGCGAGGTCCTGGAAGCCGGCAGGTATCCGCTAATCTCCTTCCGCTCGTCGTCGGTCGAGACGACGGGGGAGGAAGCCAGGGTCACCGGCCGGCTCGAGCTGCACGGCGTCGTCCGGGAGATCGCCTTTCCGGTGCGGCTGTACGCCGGCCGCGCGGTGGCCCGGGTGACGATCGATCAGCCGGCCTTCGGCATCAAGCCGTACCGGGCCTTTCTGGGCGCGCTCCGCGTCAAGCCCGAAGTGGTCGTCGAGGTGAGCGCGCCCGACAGTGTCTGGACGGTTTGACAGGTGGCGGTTTGACGGGTAACGATTTTCAGCAGGAGGTGGTCGATGTGTCTCGCGATTCCCGGTAGGCTCGTCGAGCTTCCGGCCGAGCGTCCGCAGTTCGCGATCGTGGAGGTCGCCGGCGTGCGGCGCCAGGTCAACATCGATCTGCTGAGCGACGAGCCCTTGCAGTCCGGGGACTGGGTGCTCATCCACGTCGGCTTCGCGATGAGCAAGATCAGCGAAGCGGGAGCGGCGGAGCAGACGCGGCTGCTGGCCATGCTGGGCGAGGACGCGGCGGCCATGGAGGAGATCGAGGGGTACGAGTTCGGCCCGCGACCGGAAGGATGGGCGTCATGAAGTACGTCGACGAGTACCGCGACCCGCATCTGATCCGGCAGGTGGCCGACGAGATCCGCCGCCTGGCGAGCCCCGGCCGTCACTACCGGATCATGGAGGTCTGCGGCGGCCACACCCACGCCATCTACCGCTTCGGCCTCGCCGACATCCTGCCCGCCAACATCGAGCTGATCCACGGTCCGGGCTGCCCCGTCTGCGTGCTCCCCATGGGGCGGACCGACGACGGCCTGGCGGTGGCGAAGGACGGCGGCGCGATCTTCACCGCCTTCGGCGACGTGATGCGGGTGCCGGGCACCCACGGCAGCCCGCTGGAGCACAAGGCGCGGGGGACCGAGATCCGCATGGTCTACTCGCCGCTCGACGCCCTGAAACTCGCCCGCGCCAACCCCGACCGGCACGTGATGTTTTTCGCCATCGGCTTCGAGACCACCGCCCCTTCGACCGCCCTGACGCTGCTGCAGGCGAAGGCCCAGGGGATCGCCAACTTCTCGGTCCTCTCCAACCACGTCACCATCATCCCAGCGATCCGGGCGATCCTCGAGTCACCGGACATGCGGCTCGACGGCTTCGTCGGTCCCGGCCACGTCTCCACCGTCATCGGCTGCCGTCCCTACGAGTTCATCGCGCGGAACTACGGCAAGCCGGTCGTGGTCTCCGGCTTCGAGCCGCTGGACATCCTGCAGTCGATCCTGATGATCCTGCGCCAGCTCGCCGACGGGCGGTCGGAGGTGGAGAATCAATACGCGCGCGTCGTTCCCTGGGAGGGAAACCTGACCGCGCTCAAGGTGCTGGCGGAAGTCTTCGAGCTGCGCCCCTACTTCGAGTGGCGGGGGCTCGGCTTCATCTCGCAGTCGGCCCTGAAGATCAAGGACGCCTACGCCCAGTGGGACACCGAGCGCCGGTTCTCCCTGCCCGGCATCCGGGTGACCGATCCCAAGGCCGCGCAGTGCGGCGAGGTGCTCAAGGGGGTGCTCAAACCCCACCAGTGCAAGCTCTTCGGCCGGGAGTGCACGCCCGAGAGCCCGGTCGGAGCGCTGATGGTCTCCTCCGAGGGGGCCTGCGCGGCCTACCATCACTACGTGCATCGCAAGGGCGCGGTGGCCGCAGCGGTCGCTTGAGCATGGCTGATTCGCCCCGGACGGTTCGCTTCCGCGACCCCCAGATCGAGATGGCCCACGGCGCCGGCGGCAAGGCCAGCCGGCGGCTCGTCGAGGGGTTGCTCGCGCCTCTCTTCGGCGGCCCGCTCCTCGAGTCGCTGGGCGACGCCGCCTGTCTCGATGTCGACGCCGGCCGGCTGGCGTTCACCGTCGACAGCTTCGTAGTCAGCCCGCTGCGTTTTCCGGGCGGCTCGATCGGCGAGCTGGCGGTCAACGGTACGGTGAATGACCTCGCCGTCTCGGGTGCCCGGCCGCTGGCCCTGGTGGTCAGCTTCGTTCTCGAGGCGGGTCTCCCCGGCTCCCTGCTCGAAGCGGAGGCCCGGGCACTGGCCGACGCGGCGCGACGGGCGGGGGTCCAGATCGTGGGGGGGGACACCAAGGTGGTCGAGCACGGCAAGGCGGACGGCATGTACGTCACCACCGCCGGTATAGGCCAGGTGGATCCGCGGGTGCGCTGCTCGCCGAAGACGGTGCGCCCGGATGACAAGGTCCTGCTCTCCGGGCCGATCGGCGATCACGGGATCACCATCCTGCTGGCGCGCGGCGAGATCGATCTCGAGGCCGAGATTCGCTCCGACACCCGCTCCGTCCTCCCGCTCGTCGAGCGGGTGATCGACGCGGCGGCGGCGGGGCTGCGCTGGATGCGCGATCCGACCCGCGGCGGGGTGGCGACGTCGCTCAACGAGCTCGCCCGCGACAGCGGCTTAGGGATCGTGCTGTGGGAGGAGAGCATTCCCGTGCGCGAGCCGGTGCGCGGGGCCTGCGAGCTGCTGGGCCTCGATCCGCTGCACATCGCCAACGAGGGGCAGTTCCTGGCGGTGGTCGCGCCGGAGCTGGCCGACGCCGCCCTCGCGGCCCTCCGTGTGACGCCCGGCGGCGAGGAGGCGGTCGTCATCGGCGAGGTGCGAGAAGAGCCGGCGCGCACCGTCCTCGGCGTCGCCTCCTATGGCGGCACCCGGGTCGTGGACATGCTGGTGGGCGACCCGCTGCCCAGGATCTGCTGAATGACCGCCAAGGCGCAGCCGATCCGTCTCGTCGAGGAGCTCCTACTCGCGCGAAACCGGGTGTCCGCGGAATTTTT
>DASWRX010000208.1:0-4011 GCA_036402955.1 Thermoanaerobaculia bacterium | reverse complement strand
CTCGATCGCCCGCGCCAGGGTTTCCACGGTGGGGGCCTCGAACAGCGTCCGCAGGCTCAGCTCCACGCCGAACAGGCGGCGCACCCGCGACAGCACCTGGGTCGCCAGCAGCGAGTGGCCGCCCAGGTGGAAGAAGCTCTCGCGGACTCCCACTCGCTCGAGGCCGAGCAGCTCCACCCAGATCTGCGCCAGCGCCTCCTCCACCGGCGTGCGCGGCGCCACGGACTCGACCGACGGCTCAGAGGTGCCCGCGATCCCCTCCAGCGCCCGCCGGTCCAGCTTGCTGTTGGGCGTCAGCGGCAGAGCGGCGAGAAGCGCCCAGGACTGCGGCACCATGTACGACGGCAACTGGCGTTCCAGGAAGCCGCGCAGCTCGTCGATCGAGGGTTGGGGCTCGTCCACTCCGACGACGTAGGCGGTCAGCCGTCCCTCCGGGACCAGCACCACCGCCTCGCGCACGCCCGAGTGCCGGCCGAGCACCGACTCGATCTCGCCCAGCTCCACCCTCATGCCACGCAGCTTGACCTGATGATCGACGCGACCCAGGAAGTCGAGATCGCCGTCCGGCAGCCGGCGCACCAGGTCTCCCGTCCGGTACATCCGCGCCCCGCAGTCTCCCGTCAGGGCGGCGAACGGATCGGGCAGGAACCGCTCCGCCGTCAGCTCCGGACGCCACAGGTATCCGCGCGCCAGACCCGCGCCGGCCACGTACAGCTCCCCCGCAACTCCCACCGGCACCGGCCGCAGATGAGCGTCCAGGACGTGGACCCGAGCATTGGCCAGCGCACGCCCGATCGTCACCCGCGCCTCCGGGTCCACGATCGACATCGTGCTCACCACGCTGTGCTCGGCCGGACCGTAGATGTTCGACAGCCGGAAGGGAGTCCCCGGACGCGGAGACCGGTGCAGGCGGTCGCCGCCCACCACCAGGTAGCGCACCCCGAGATCCCGTGGAATCTCCTCGCCCAGAATGCCGTCGGCCAGCGGCGTCGGCAGGAAGGCCAGAGTGATCCCCGCCTCCCGCCACCAGCTCACCATCCGCGACGAGGAGAGCCGCGTCTCCTCGTCCGGGATCGCGGTGCCCGCACCCGCCGCCAGCAGCGGCCACAGCTCCCAGATCGAGACGTCGAAGGCCGGGCTCGCCACCTGGGTGCCCACGTCCTGCGCGGTCACGCCGTAGGTCTCGTGATACCAGCGCACCAGGTTCAGCAGACCCCGGTGCGGAATCGCCACCCCCTTGGGCCGCCCCGTCGAGCCCGAGGTGAAGATCACGTAGGAGAGGTTCTCCGGGTCCACCTCTACCGCCGGTGGACGGGACTCGTTCCCCGCCAGGCCGTCGAGATCGGTATCCAGGCACACCACCGCCGCCGTGGACTCCGGCAGCCGCTCCAGGAAGCGCCGCTCGGTCAGCAGCACCGGAACCCGAGCGTCTTCCAGCATGAGGGCCAGACGCTCCGGCGGATAGGCAGGATCGAACGAGGCGTACGCGCCGCCGGCCTTGAGGGTGGCGACGATGCCCACCACCCGCTCGAGGGTGCGCTCCATGCAGATCCCCACCACGACATCCGGGCCCACGCCCAGCGACCGCAGGTGATGGGCCAGCCGGTTGCTCCGCGACTCCAGCTCGCCGTAGGTCAGCCGCCGGTCGCCCGAGACCACCGCCAGCGCCTCCGGACGCCTCTGGGCCTGCGCCGCGAAGAGCTCGTGGACCAGGGCGCTGCCCGGGTACTCCCGCGCCGTGTCGTTCCACTCCACCAGCAACTCGTCCCGCTCCGCCGGCGAGAGCAGGGGAAGCTCGGAGACCCGGGCTTCCGGCTGCGCCGCGGCCCCGGCGAGCAGGGTCCGCAGATGGCCCGCGAAGCGGCGCACCGTCGTCGCGTCGAACAGATCCCGGCTGTACTCGATCTCTCCCGACAGACCCGCTGCCGTCTCGGTCAGCGACACCGTCAGATCGAACCGCGCCGCCTCGATCGACAGTCTCACCTCCTCGGCCTCCACCCCCACCAGATGCGGCGGCTCCATCGCCTGCGTGTGCAGCACGAACACCACCTGCAGCAGCGGCGAGTGGCTGAGGCTGCGCTCCGGAGCCAGCTCCTCGACCACCCGCTCGAACGGCAGCTCGCCGTGCGCATAGGCCCCCAGCGACGTCTCACGCGCCCGCACGAGAAGCTCCCGAAACGACGGATCTCCCGACAGGTCGGTGCGCAGCACCAGCGTGTTGACGAAGAAGCCGATCAGCCCCTCCAGCTCCACCCGGCTCCGCCCCGCCGACGGCGTGCCCACCAGCAGGTCCGTCTGGCTCGTGGAGCGATGGAGCAGCGCCAGGAACCCGGACAGCACCGTCATGAACAGCGGCGTCCCGCTCTTGCGACTCAGGGCCCGCAGCCCCGCCGAGACCTCCGCTCCCAGACTCACCGGCTCCGCCGCACCCCGGAACGTCTGCACCGCCGGACGCGGACGGTCCGCCGGCAACTCCAGCACCGGCGCGTGACCCGCCAGCCGCTCGCGCCAGTAGGCGAGCTGGCGCTCCAGAACCTCGCCCCGCAGCCATTGCCGCTGCCAGAGCGCGAAGTCCCCGTACTGCACCGGCAGCTCCGGCAGCGGCGACGGCCCGCCCGACAGCGCCGCCCCGTAGAGCGTCTCCAACTCGCGGGCCAGCACCCCCACCGACCAGCCGTCCGAGACGATGTGGTGCGTCGTCGCCACCAGCAACCACTCGCCCTCGGCCAGGCGCAGCAGCAGCGAGCGCAGCAGCGGACCGCGCGCCAGGTCGAACGGGCGCACCGCTTCGGCCGCCGACAGCCGCCTCTCCTCGCGCCGGCGAAACGCTTCCGGCAGGCTCCCCAGATCCACCTGCGGCAGGCTGAACGCTCCCGCCGGCTCGATCACCTGCATCGGGCCGTCCGTCCCGTCCGCGAACCGGGTCCGCAGCGCCTCGTGACGGCGCGCGATCTCGCCCAGCGCGGCCACCAGCGCCGCCGGCTCCAGACGGCCGCGCAGACGGTAGCCCACCGGCACGTTGTAGACCGACGTGCCCGGCTGCAAGCGATCCAGGAACCACAGCCGAGCCTGGGCGAACGACAGCGGCAGCTCCGTTTGCGGCACTGTCCGTGGGACCTGGGCAAGCTCCGGGCTCGCCGCCTCGCCCTCTTCCCGCGCCCGCTCCACCGACCGCGCCAACGCCTCCACCGTCGGCGACTCGAACAGCGTCCGGATCCTCATCTCCACACCAAACAGACGCCGCACCCGCGACAACACCTGGATCCCCAGCAGAGAGTGACCGCCGAGCTGCACGAACGAGTCGCGTACGCCCACCCGCTCCACCCCCAGCAGCTCTGACCACACCCCGGCCAGCGCCGCCTCCACCGCCGTGCGCGGCGCCACGTACTCTTCCGCCATTACCGGCGTCACGTCCAGGCCCGCCAGCGCCAGCCGATCCACCTTGCCGCTCGCCGTCAGCGGCAACTCCTCCAGCCACACGAAGGCTGTCGGCACCATGTACTCCGGCAGCTTCGAGCCCAAGTACGCCTCCAGCTCCTCGTCCTCGGGCGCCGGCCCCACCGGCACCGCGAAGGCCACCAACCGCTTGCCCCCGCCGCCATCTTCTTGAGTCAGGACGGCCGCCTCGCATACCTTAGGATGGCTGACCAGGGCCGCCTCGATCTCCCCCAGCTCGATCCGGAAGCCACGGATCTTGACCTGGTGGTCCGCCCTCCCCACGAAGTCCAGGGTCCCGTCCGGCAGATAGCGGCCCAGATCCCCCGTCCGGTACAGACGCCCGCCCTCGCCGCCACGACCCCCCGCGAACGGATCGGGAGCAAATTTCTCAGCCGTCAGATCCGGCCGGGCCAGGTAGCCGCGGGCCAGACCGTCGCCGCCGATCCACACCTCCCCCACCAGCCCCGGAGCAACCGGCTGGAGATCCGCGTCCAGCACGTAGATCCAGGCGTTCGGCAGCGGACGGCCGATCGGCGGCAGATCCGACCTCCCCGTGCCCCGCTCGAGCCGGTA
>DASWRX010000207.1:0-4975 GCA_036402955.1 Thermoanaerobaculia bacterium | reverse complement strand
CTTGCGCGGTCGGGGGCCTGCTACCCGGCGCTCCGGCGCTTACCGGGACGGGACTCTCACCCGCTGGACGAGCACAGCTCGAAGACAGGACACTTCCGCCTACCCTCTCCCCACGTCCTGCTCCTTCACGACGCACCATGCGCGGCATTCTACCGCGCTCGAAAACGGCTCCGGGTGGAACATTCTCCCCTCCCGCGTCGTACGGGTTCACAGTATGGTTGCGTCGTCATGAGCTTCATCCTCGCCACCTTCCGTTCCCTGGCCCGGGAGCTCCGGCGGCGGCCGGGCTTCCTGCTGGTCGCCGTGATCACCCTGGGCGTGGGCATCGGCGCCAACGCGGCGATCTTCAGCGTCGTCGACGCGGTGCTGATCCGGCCGCTGCCGTACCCGGAATCGGACCGGCTGGTCGGCGTGTGGAACGACGCGCCGGGTCTCAAGCTGAACCACTTCTCGCAGTCGGACGGCACCTACGTCCTCTACCGCCGGGAGAACCGGGTGCTCGACGACCTGGGCATCTACGGGGACGGCTCGGCGACGCTGACCGGCGGCCAGACCCCCGAGCGGCTGAGCGCGGCCGGCGTCACCGGCTCCCTGTTCTCGGTGCTGCGGGTGCCCGCGGCGCGCGGGCGGACGATCCAGGCGGCGGACGAAAAACCGGGCGCCGAGAAGGTCGTGCTGCTCTCGGACGAGCTGTGGCGGCGCCGGCTCGGCGGCGATCCCAAGGCGGTGGGCACGATCCTGCGGGTGAACGGCGAGGCGCGGCGCATCGTCGGCGTCATGCCGCCGGGGTTCCACTTCCCCTTGCCGGCCGATCAGCTCTGGCTGCCGCTGACGATCGATCCCGCCCATCTCGAACCGGGAAACTTCAACTACTCGGCGGTCGGCCGCCTGCGTCCGGGAGCCACCCCGGCGCGCGCCGCCCGCGAGCTCTCGGCGCTCGTCTGGCGCATCCCGGAGATCTACGGCGACGCGCAGATCAGCCGCGGCATGATCAAGAGCGCGAAGCTCACCGTGCTCGCCATTCCGCTGCGCGACGACGTGGTAGGCAAGATCGAGCGGGTCCTCTGGCTGCTGCTGGGGAGCGTCTCCTGCATCCTGCTGATCGCCTGCGCCAACGTGGCGAACCTGTTCCTGGTGCGCGCCGAGGGCCGCCAGCGGGAGGTGGCCGTGCGCACGGCGCTGGGAGCGACCCGCGGCGACATCGCCCGGCTGTTCCTGGGAGAGAGCGTGGCGCTGGCGCTGCTCGGCGGCCTGCTGGGGCTGGCGCTGGCCTGGGGCGGCGTGCGGCTGCTGGTGCGGCTGCGGCCGGAGGGCATTCCGCGGCTGGAGGAGATCGGCGTCGACGGCCGCGTGCTCCTCTTCACCTTGCTGCTCTCGCTGCTCGCCGGCCTCCTCTGCGGCGCCTTCGCGGCCCTGCGCTACGGCACGCCGTCGCTGGTGCTGGCGCTGAAGGAGGGCGGCCGCGGCGGCACCGCCGGGCGCGAGCGGCATCGCGCCCGCAACGTCCTGGTGGTCTCCCAGGTGGCCCTGGCGCTGGTGGTGCTGGTGGGCTCGGGGCTGATGGTCAAGAGCTTCTGGCACCTGCGCGGCGTCAGCCCCGGCTTCGCGCCGGGAAACGTGCTGACCCTGCGGCTCGACCTCCCGGACGCCGACTACCCGAATTCCGCCGCCAACCTCCGCTTCCTCGAGCGGCTCCTCGAGCGCGTGCGGGCCCTGCCCGGAGTGGTGAGCGCGGCCACCGTCTATCCCATGCCGCTCGCCGGCAGCGATACCAACAGCGGCTACACGATCGAGGACTTTCCCCTCGCTCCGGACCAGGTGCCGCCGATCCTGGGCAACGCTTTCGTGAGCCCCGGCTACTTCCAGGCGATGGGCATCCCGGTGATCCAGGGCCGCGTCTTCGACCACCTGGAGCCGCAGCGGCGGGGACCCGACGAGGTCCTGGTGAGCCGGTCGCTGGCCGAGCACTTCTGGCCGGGCCGCAGTCCGCTCGGCAAGCGGCTGATCAACGGCCTGGCCGACAGCAAGAGCCCCTGGTACACGATCGTCGGCGTGGTCGGCGACGTCCACGGGCGCACCCTGGAAGACAAGCCGATCCAGACCGTCTACTTCCCCATGGTTCGCTACGGCGACAAGGCCGCCTGGGCGCCCTCCAGCTTCCACCTGGTGGTGAAGGGGCGCACCGATCCCACCACGCTGGCGGTCCCCCTCCGCGGCGTCGTGCGCTCGCTCGATCCCAACCTGCCGATCTCCGACGTGCGCCCGCTGAGCGAGGTGGTGACGCGGTCGATGGCCCGCACCTCCTTCACCATGCTCCTGCTGGTGATCGCCGCCGCCGTGGCCCTGCTGCTGGGATCGGTGGGGATCTACGGCGTCATCTCCTTCGTGGTCAGCCAGCGGACGCGGGAGATCGGAGTGCGGATGGCCCTCGGCGCCAAGCGGGACGACATCTCCCGCATGGTGCTCCGGGAAGGGCTGGGGGTCACCCTGCTCGGCATCGCGATCGGACTCGCCAGCGCCCTCGCCGTGACGCGACTGATGCTGGCGCTGCTCTTCGGCGTCAGCCCCACCGATCCCGGCACCCTGGCGGCGGTGCCCGTGCTGCTCGCGGCCGTGGCCCTCGTCGCGAGCTGGCTGCCGGCGCGGCGGGCCGCCGCGGTCGATCCGCTGGAGGCCATCCGCTACGAGTAGCCGTCGAGGGCGGCCGCAGGTCGCTCCTACAACCATCGCCGGCATCGCCGACATTGCCAGACATCGCCAGACATTGGCGCGGGCCGCCCCCATGCTACCCTCCCCGCCCATGCGCCACCGCTACCTCACCGCCGACGTCTTCACCGACCGTCCCTTCGGCGGCAATCCGCTCGCCGTCTTCCCGGACGCGCGGGGGATCCCGGGCGAGCGGATGCAGCAGACCGCGCGCGAGCTCAACCTCTCCGAGACCGTGTTCGTGCTCCCTCCCGACGACCCGCACCACACCCGGAAGCTGCGCATCTTCACGCCCGCCGCTGAGCTCCCCTTCGCCGGCCATCCCACCGTCGGCACGGCGTTCGTGCTGGCGGCCGCGGGCGAGGTGACGCTCGACGGCGAGGAGACCCGCGTCGTCTTCGAGGAGGGGGTCGGGCCGTGCCGGTGATGATCCGCGCCGAGAACGGACGGCCGGTCTTCACCCAGCTCACGGCCGCGAAGCTCCCCGAGGTCGGACCGCCGCCGCCGCCGGTCCCGGAGCTCGCCGGGATGATCTCGCTCGATCCCGCCGATCTCCTGGACGGCGCCAACGCCTCCGGCGACGCTCCGGAAGCCGTCTCCTGCGGCGTTCCCTTCCTCTATATCCCGCTGCGCGACCGCGACGCCGTGCGCCGCGCCCGCCTGCGCGTGGACCGCTGGGAAACGCTCCTCGCCGGCTTCTGGGCCACCGAGGTCTACGTCTTCGCGCGCGATCCCGAGCTGCCCGGCTCCCACGTCCGCTCGCGCATGTTCGCGCCGCGCATGGGCGTCGCCGAGGACCCCGCCACCGGCGCCGCCACCGCCTCCTTCGGCGGCTACCTGGCCTCCCGCGCTCCCCAACGCGACGGTACCCTGCGCTGGGTGATCGAGCAGGGCTTCGAGATGGGCCGGCCCAGCATCCTCCACCTGGAAGCCGACAAGCGGGAAGGCCACGTCACCGCCGTCCGCGTCGGCGGCTCCTCGGTGCTGATGAGCGAGGGCTGGATGGAGATCCCCGAGGGATCATCTACAACTTAGGCGCCCGATGATCCGCACCGTCTACGCCACCCGTTACGTCACGCCCCTCCGCGAGGGCGGCTCCCTGCCCGCCATCGTGGAGGCGGACGATCTCGGCTTCTACGTGCTCAAGTTCCGCGGCGCGGGACAGGGCCCCCTCGCGCTGGTGGCCGAGCTCCTCGCCGGCGAGATCGGCCGCGCCCTCGGCCTCCAGGTGCCCGAGCTGGTGAAGGTGGAGGTGGACGCGGCGCTGGGACGCAACGAGGAAGACCCCGAGATCCGCGATCTGCTGAAGTCGAGCGTCGGCGTGAACCTGGGCCTCGACTACCTGCCCGGCTCCCTGACCTTCGATCCCGCTGCCACCTCTGGAAAGGATGCCCCGGTCGAAGCGGATCTCGCCTCCGCCGTGGTCTGGTTCGACGCCTTCGTGACCAACGTCGACCGCACGCCGCGGAACCCCAACCTCCTCTGCTGGCACAAGGTGCTCTACCTGATCGACCACGGCGCCGCGCTCTACTTCCACCACAACTGGCCGGTGGATGACGCGGCCATGGAGACGGCGGCCCGCGGCCGCTTTGCCGCCATCCGTGACCACGTGCTGCTGCCCTGGGCGAGCCGCATCGAGGAGGCCGGCCGCCGATTGGCCCCGCGGCTGGACGCGGCCCTGTTCACGCGCATCGTCGAGCAGATTCCGGAGGATTGGCTGGCGCCCGCACCCGGCCTGCCTGCGGACGGCCGCCGCGCGGGATATGTGGACTTCCTGACCCGCCGGCTGGCGGCGGCGCCCCTGTTCGTCGAGGAGGCGGTGCGTGCCCGCGCTCAGCTCGTTTGACTACGCCATCCTCCGGGTGGTGCCCCGCGTGGAGCGCGGGGAATTCCTCAATGCCGGCGTGGTGCTCTTCTGCCTCGAGCGGGACTTCCTCCAGGCCCGCGTCGAGGTGGACGAGCCGCGGCTGCGGGCCCTCTGGCCGGGGACCGACCTCGAGCTGGTCCGCCAGCACCTCGAAGCCATCCCCAGGATCTGCGCCGGAGCGCCGGACGGCGGCCCCATCGCCCGCCTCACCCTGCGCGAGCGCTTCCGCTGGCTGGTGGCCCCGCGCAGCACCATGCTCCAGGTCTCCCCCGTCCACGCCGGCCTCAGCGACGACCCCGAGCGCGCCCTCGACGAGCTGTTCGAGCAGATGGTGCGGGTGCCGTGAGGCGGGGTGAGCCGGGCCAAGAGGGTTCGCGGTCTCGCCGCCCGGGATTGAAATCC
>DASWRX010000206.1:0-1529 GCA_036402955.1 Thermoanaerobaculia bacterium | reverse complement strand
CGATAGGCCGAATACGGCGGGAAGTCCGCCGGCAGTCCTCTCTAAATGACCGTACACGTCGGAATATTCCTAGCGCTTCTCTGCGCACTCGCGACCAACCTGGGCTTCCTCTACAAGCACCGGGGAGCCTGCGCGGCCGCGGACGTCGACTGGAAGCATCCGCTGCGCAGCGGCGCCTCGCTGTTCCGCTCGAAGTGGTTCGCGCTCGGCATGCTCGTGGCCGTCGGCGCGTGGGGCCTCCACGTGGCCGCGATGGCCATGGCCCCCCTCTCGGTGGTGCAGGCGGTCATCTCCGGCGGGCTCGTCTTCCTCACCGTCCTGGCCGAGCGCTTCTTCGGCTTCAGCGTCGGGCGGCGCCAGTGGATGGGCGTCGGACTCACTTCGCTCGGGCTCGTACTGCTGGCCGTGACGCTGCCGGGTGCGAACGGGTCCCACTCGACCTACTCGACGGCCGCGATGATCGCCTTCGAGGCGGGACTCCTGGCGGTCGGCACTCTCTTCGTGATGTCGCACAAGCTCGGTGTCCGGCACGAGCACCACGGCGTGCTGCTGGGCGTGGCCTCGGGCATCCTCTTCGGCGTCTCCGACGTCGCCATCAAGGCGCTCACCGGCGAGATCGGGCTCCACGGCGCGGCCGGGATGCTGTCGCCTTGGCTCCTCACCTGCGTGGTCGCTTCGGTGATCGCCTTTTTCGCCTCCGCCCGCGGCCTGCAGAAGGGCGAGGCCGTGCCGGTCATCACCTTGACCGCTGCCGCCGCGAACGTGTCGGCCATCGGCGGCGGGATCCTCGTCTTCGGCGACCCGCTCGCGTCCGATCCGCTCGGGCTCGTGCTGCAGACGCTCGCGTTCGTGATGGTGATCATCGCCGCCGCGCTCACGCCGGCGCCGCTGCGGGCCGCGTCGGCCTCCTCCGCTTCCGCTTCGGCCGCTTAGCTCCTTCGCGGCGCCGCGGTTGCGCGGCGCGTTGCCTGGGCTGGTGAGGGGTAGAGGCTCGTCTGATCCGCCAACGCGCCCAGAATCGCGGATCCCCCTTCGACCTGGGCCGGTTTTGGTCGCATATACAGACCAAATCCGGCCCACCTCCGATTGGGGCCCGATGGAGCGCCGGCGCCAGCTGCGCCGCCTCGCGCCGGGTGGACCTCGCTCGATGCCCGACGTGGCCCTCTCGGTCCCGCTATCCGACTTCGAAAGGGTCCACGTCCGCCGGCCGGGGGCCAGGCGCCGCTGCGAAGCAGGCGGTTCGGGTCCTTGCAGCCGCCCCGAAACCGACTGCTAGCATCGTGCGCCGCATGCCAAGCATCAATCAACTTGTCCGCAAGGGCCGTAAGAAGCCCAAGAGGAAGCTCTCGACGCCGGGTCTGAAGTCGAGCCAGGGCCGCAAGAAGGTCCTCGCCGCTCCCCAGCGCCGCGGCGTCTGCACGCGCGTGTACACGACGACGCCGAAGAAGCCGAACTCCGCGCTGCGGAAGGTCGCCCGCGTGCGGCTGACGAACGGCATGGAGGTCACGAGCTACATCCCGGGCGAGGGC